>NZ_JAALLK010000002.1:0-340084 GCF_011075215.1 Acinetobacter sp. EKM10A
GCAATTGACCTTGCAGGTATTGTTGAGCATGTAACTCTGGTTGAGTTTGACACTAAACTTCGTGCTGACCAAGTCTTACAAAACAAGTTAAATAGCTTGCCAAACACCACTGTGATTATGAATGCCTTAAGCACAGAAGTATTGGGTGACGGTTCACAAGTAACGGGTCTTAAATATAAAGACCGTGCGACTGATGAAGAGCATGTGGTAGAGCTTGCAGGGATCTTTGTACAGATTGGTTTACTTCCAAACACTGACTTCCTAAAAGACAGTGAGGTTGAGTTAACCAACCGTGGCGAGATCATTGTCAATGACCGCAACGAAACCAATGTAAAAGGTGTATTTGCTGCGGGTGACTGTACCACTGTACCTTACAAACAAATCATTATTGCTACAGGTGAAGGCGCTAAAGCATCACTCTCTGCGTTTGATTACATCATTCGTTCTGGGCAGTAAAATCTAACCTAAAACAAAAGAGCCAAAGGATATCCTTTGGCTCTTTTTATTTTTTATGGTTTATACAAACCATGTTCAACTAAATGCTCTCGTAAAATACGACGTAGTTCTAATACGGCTTGTGGTGTTAACTGAATGGAGTGTCCACCCGGTAGAACTTTCTCAGATTTAGCACCTTCTAAGTGAGCACTTTTATAGGGAACAATACCATCGGTAATTACATTTGGATCATCACTTTTGGTAATGTTGCCCATAATTGAGTGGAAGATTAACCCTTGATGTGGATTAATATTCTCAGTGAGTTCCATAAATTTAGATTGATGGCTTAAGTCGCTTGGTCCATTTTGAATCAGGCCATTATCAATATTATTCAAGAAATCTTTAATATCTAAATTTTCTGTGGTGAGCGAAGTTGCAACAGCTGATAAAAAAGCACCTGGTAAGCGGATAATTTTACGTGCTGCTAAGGTAAACCAACGATCGGCATAATCCGTACCTCGGTGTGGCGATGCCAAGAAAATTGCACGATCAAAGTTACTAATTGAATGCATTTGCAATCGTTCAGTCACCATAGGATGTTTCTTAAAACGGTTTTGCTGACGGATCGTCATCATCTCTAAGGCAGGTTTAGTAATATCAGCATCACTTACAAGTAAACGGCTAATAATTCCTCCCATACTATGACCAACAAGCACAGCATCATGCGCAGCAGGGTCACTTGGGTTTAACGACCCGAATGCTTGTTTCAAAAGGGCATAAATCTGGAACCGGCTTTCCAGAATTGGCATATTGGTCGAGTAGAAAACTTGCCAAACTTGATAGTTATCTCTTAAAACAGTATCGCCCATGACATCGTTGGTGAGCGCAATCCATGCCTCGGGGCTACTTGCCAAACCATGGACCAACACAATAATTTTTTTGTTTGGGTTATAAGGTTCAAGCATATATAAATGCGGCATGGTTAAGTGCTGATCACGATCAATCAAACTCAAATAAGCCGCTACACCTAGGTTGTTTTCTGCTAACCACAGACCATAAGGAGCTGAGAAGTTTGCAGCTAAAGGATACTGCTTACCAGCGACATTAATATTATCGGTTCGATAAGGATCATAAACCCGAATTACAAATTCTGGGTCATTAATAATTTCTTGAACGGTTTTGGCATGTTTAGGCTCTGCAACAATAGTTGCCGCTAAATAACGTGCATGGTGAATATTAGGATTTACACCATTTTTATAGCTGTAATTAAGTGGATCTAAAATGTATTCATTAATGTCTTCTTTGCCTGAACTTGGGAAGACAGCCACAAATTCGGAACCGAAACCATCACGACGGTTGATTGTTCTTAAACCTGAGAAATTTAAGTTATAACTTGAAATTAATTTTTCTAATTTTTGGCCAGATAATTGTCTATGAAACTCAAAATCAATTGAATATACACTCTTACCAATATGGATTTGTGGCTCTACCACATTTTTTTGTGGATACCTTAAATCATACACACTGACCATTTTGGCAATCGCTTGATTATAGAAGTCGCGTATCTGAACTTGTCTATTATCAAAAATACGATCAGTTGGCTGACGTTTTGTAGAAAACAGATAAGCATAGCTATAACGGATACTCTTATCGAGTAGACTTAACTGTTGATCTAAGCATTCATCATATTTATTTTGAATAACTTTTTGTTCTTCAGTTGGCTTATGTTTACTGAAACGACTAATTTTACATTCAGAAGAATCTGACAAAGCCATTGCTTTCGCCAGATACATTTCACTCGCAGCCGATAACAGCTGTTCATCTAAAATTTGGGGCAGATTTTTAAGTTGATTAACACAAGTATCAGGGGAGTCTGTACAGGCCTTAGCTTCTTGCCCTGACATGGACAAAACATTAAGACTTGCTTCACTTAGTTTATCTTGGGTAAGAATACTATTACGCTCATTTGCAATAGTAACGTTGAGAGCTTGTTGCTTAACATTGACGACCTGACATCCACTCAGGATTGAACCGAGGAGTATGACCGTGAAGAGCGCTGAGTTTCTTTTTCTAACAAACATTATGGTCAAATATGTGGATCAGTAATATGCTGATCATACAAATTTTAAAGTATTTTTCAATTGATCAAACATAAAAAAAGGGCTGTCAAATCAGCCCTTTTTTAAAGTTTAAGTGCTTACTTTTTTGTAGCTGCGCTTGGGGTAGCAGAAGACATAGCAGGGTTTGTTAAAACTTGCCATACATTCCAGCGACCTTGTTTTTCAATTTCTTGAATTAAACGGTCTGCTACTTCAGCTTCATCAGGGTATTTAACCTTGTAATTTTTTAAAGTCTGAACCGCATTTTTCTTTTGTTCCATTGCAATATAGTTATTTGCAGCGGCTAAATATGCTTCCTGAACATTACCTTTAATAGCTTTATCTAAATACGGAATAGCCTCACGTTGACCACCACCTTCAGACAAACCAAAACCAAACCAGAAATTCGCTTCAGCATCATCTGGATTAACTTTTAAAAGTCTTTGTGCATATTCTAAAGACTTAGTGGTATGAGCAGTACCTAAATCAAGGTTACGGGCAAGTACACTTGCTTTAAAAGCACGAATAAGAATATCAAATGAAGCATCTGGATTAGCAGCTAAAGTATCTAAGCGCTGAGTAACTTCCTTAAGTTTGCTTTCAAAGCCTTTACGTTCTTGACGGTCAGTAAAACGAGGCGGATAGTGACGCGCTTTACCTTCAACAAGTTGTAAGAAGTCATCAATTTCAGTTACATCAATTTCATTATCGCCCGCTAAAACTGCGTACTTCATTGAACGTTGTGAGTTGTTGACTGTAGGTACAATCAGTTTATTCGTATCTAATGTAAGTGTTTTGGTTGGATCGTCCTGACGAGTTACAACCATTTTGGTTACAAGCTGTGCAGCAGCTTCTTTTAAAGCAACTTCAAATGCAGGCGGAGCATCATAATTAAATGGGTTTAATGCATAAAATGGAGGTGTAAGCTCTGGTTCCTTAAAAACAAACGGCTCAATTTTTTGTTCTTTTACAGGTGCCATGGTACACGCTGTTAAACTTGAGGTCGCAAGAAGGATATATGCCAAAGGCTTAAAATTCATAGGATCTTCCGTTCATTTTATAAAGTTAAATAAGGTACAACAAGTCTAGGAAAACCTAAACCGACATGCAAGGGTAAGCGTGTTACATTATGAATCAAGAATATTACGTTTTTGATGTCTTGTTCTGCGCACCGCATTCACGGCGAACTTCTTCAAGAATTTTTAGCTCTTCATCACTAAAAGGCTGTTCATCTTGACTTTCTTTTTTGAAAGTTGGGTCAAGTTCGGACAAACGCTGGCACAAATTATTCATACGCGTTTCATTGTGCTGAATACGGTCAAGTAAAACTCGCATTCCTTCTAAAATTGGGTCAGATTGATCAGCAGTAGTCGCATACGGAGCAAAACCAATACTTTGTGCATAATCACGGCGACGTTCTTCATCTTTATCTTTAGTTTTGTCGGCATCTTTATAGATATAACGTGCAGGGTTACCAACAGCTGTTACACCAGCAGGAACTGCTTTTGTGACTACCGCATTTGAACCAACTTTGGCGCCTTTACCTACCGTAAATGGACCTAAGATTTTCGCGCCAGCACCGACAACCACGCCATCTTCTAAAGTTGGGTGACGCTTACCTTTATTCCAAGTCGTACCACCTAAGGTAACACCGTGGTATAGCGTTACATCATCACCAATTTCAGCAGTTTCACCAATTACAACGCCCATGCCATGATCGATAAAGAAGCGTTTGCCGATTTTAGCACCAGGGTGAATTTCAATACCCGTTGCAAAACGACTAAATGACGAAACAAAACGGGCGGTACCTTTGCAATCTTTTTTCCACAATTCATGTGCAAGTCTATGCAAAAGTAAAGCGTGTATACCCGGGTAAGTGGTAAGTACTTCGAGTGTATTTCGTGCAGCAGGATCTCGCGCGAATACAGCCTGTATATCTTCTTTAAGCTGTTTAAGCATTGGATTGATCCTCCTTGTCCGATGATGCTTTTTTCCATTTGCCGCTTGTGAGGGCTTGGACTCGACTAAAAATACCGCGAAGTAAATGATATTCCATACGATCTAATTGTATACGACCAAATAAACGACGCAAGCGTAAAGGTAGTAAACGTGGATTTTCTGGATCTAAAAATTCAATTTCGGTGAGCATTTTTTCCAAATGAGGGTAGAACTCTTCCATTTGCTGCTGAGTCACTAACGGCTCATCCCATTGCATGCTTTGACCTTGAGTAAGCGGCATTTGCTCAGCATCAGAAGCAACTTCTTTTTGCTCTAATACCGACATACGAAGTTCATAACAAACTACTTGAATCGCTTGAGCAACGTTAAGTACACCATAGTCCGAGTTTACAGGAATAGTAAGGTGATAATTTGCCAAAGCCAATTCTTCATTGGTTAAACCGCGGTCTTCACGCCCAAAAACGATCGCAATTTGTTGTCCTTGAGCAGCCGCCTTGATTGCTTCTTTGGAAGCAGGGCGAACATCTAACAAAGGCCATGGAATAGTACGGCTTCGAGCACTTGTTCCGAAAACTAAATGGCAATCTTTAATTGCTTCTTCGAGTGTTTCAACAATTTCAACCTGTTCTAATAAATCTTGTGCACCAGCAGCAAGCGCCTGAATATCTGGATGTGGATACGTTTTTGGTGAAACCAGAACCAACTTACTCAAGCCCATCGTTTTCATTGCGCGTAAAGCACTGCCAATATTAGCCGGTAAAGTGGTATTGACCATGACAATACGCACTTGTGCTAATTGTTTTGACACAGCGGTGTCGTCAAACAAACTCATAAGATTTCCAGAAATTACGAATATTGAGAAACTTCGCTTTGGTATGAATCCAATGCATCATCAATAGTCATGTCCACAGGAGGTGAGGCAACAGGTTGTGGACGAACAGGTTCTGCTGCTTTAGCTGCCTTAGATTTTACCTGATATTCAATATGAATATTATCCTTACCAAAGTAATCTCTTAGTTTGGCAAGAAGTTCATCTAAAGGAGCGACTTTCCATTGTGGGCCAAGCTGAAGCTCAGCCTGAGCATATGGTTGGTCAATCTGTAACTGTATTGCAATATGCTGATGCATATCGACATTACAATAAGGTAATAATATATTTTGTAGATCTTTTGCCAAACTTGGTTGCAATAGATCATGGGTTAATTTGATTTGAATACTATTGGCGCGTTTTTGTCTGATTTCATTTAAGCTAAACGCTTTGTTCAAGCGTCCCATTGGACGATCAAAACCTTCACGCTCATAGATCTCGCCTTCAAAGACGACTACGCGCTCAACTTGAATAATATCTTTAAAGCGTTGGAAACGTTCGTGGTTACAGCTGACTTCAATACGTGCTGTTCCGTCGTCAAGCACAATAACAACACGGTTTGGGAAATTCGCTACATCAAGGACGAGTCCTGCATAAACAGTCGTTACACCGCGACGAGTTGCGGTAATTTCATTAAGTTTTGCAGGAATAAACGCTTTGAGTTCTTGACGATAAACATCAATTGGGTGACCTGTTAAATATAGTCCAAGTGTATCTTTTTCGCCTTTGAGACGAACTTCATCACTCCATGGCTTAACAGGTTTAGCTGGTTTACGTTGAACTTCTTCAACTTCACCAAATAAGTCCATAATACCGCTTTCACGGTTACTACGTGCTTGTTCGGCAGCTTGTACAGCTTCTGGCAATTGAGCCATTAGACTTGAACGTTCAATACCTAAACAATCAAGCGCACCAGCACGGATAAGTGCTTCTAAGGTTCGTTTATTGATTTTTTTCAAATCAATACGATGGCAGAAATCAAATAGGTCAGTATAAGGCCCTTGTTGGCGACGTGAGTCAATAACAGACTGCATTGCCTGTTCACCAACACCTTTAATTGCCCCTAAACCATAAACAATGGTTTTATCATCACTCGCATGGAAATGATAAGTCGACATATTGACTGATGGCGGTAAGACCTCGAGTCCGTTATTTCGGCAGTCATCAATCAAAAATACGACACTGTCAGTGTTCTGCATTTCCGATGACATTACTGCTGCCATAAATTCGGCAGGATAGTGGGCTTTTAACCATGCTGTATGGTATGCAACAAGCGCATAGGCTGCGGCATGTGATTTGTTAAAACCATAGCCTGCGAACTTTTCCATATAGTCGAAGATATGGTTAGCTGTGCTTTCATCAATACCTTTTTGTCCAGCACCCTCAAGGAAGATTTGGCGCTGTTTCACCATTTCTTCAGGTTTCTTTTTACCCATTGCACGGCGGAGCAAGTCAGCACCACCGAGTGTGTAACCTGCACAAATCTGTGCAGTTTGCATTACCTGTTCTTGGTAAACCATAATCCCGTAGGTTGGTTCTAATACACCTTCTAGCAATGGATGAAGATACTCAAATTCTCCACCATGCATACGGTGAATAAAGTCTGGGATCAGATCCATCGGACCCGGACGATATAAAGATACGAACGCAATAATTTCTTCGAATTTACTTGGACGTGCTTCTTTCAGCATTCGTTTCATACCGACGGATTCAAACTGGAATACCGCGGTTGTATTTGCATCAGCAAAGACAGAATAAGCTTTAGGGTCGTCGAGAGGGACGTGCGAAATGTTTAAAGGATCATTGCTATCGCGGTTTTTATTAATATTTTGAATAGCATCTTCAATAACGGTTAAGTTACGTAAACCCAAGAAGTCGAACTTTACGAGACCTGCAGCTTCTACATCATCTTTATCGTACTGTGCTACGCGGTTAGTACCGTCTGCGTCACAAAGCACAGCAGAGAAGTCGGTAATTTTACCGGGTGCAATAACAACACCACCGGCATGTTTACCTGTATTTCTGGTAATACCTTCTAACTTTAATGCCATTTCCCAAATTTCGCTGGCATCATCATTATCTGGGTTGGAAGGGTTGGTAACAATATCTTTAAGCTGAGGTTCCATTTCAATCGCAGTTGCCAAATCCACACCAAGTGGCTTAGTTGGAACCATTTTTGAAATACGGTCAGCTAGACCATAAGACTTCCCTAAAACGCGGGCAACGTCACGAATCGCACCTTTTGCAGCCATCGTACCGAACGTTGCAATCTGAGAAACCGCTTCACGGCCATAAGTACGTGATACATAATCGATCACACGGTCACGACCTGCGATACAGAAATCGACGTCAAAGTCGGGCATCGATACACGTTCCGGGTTTAAGAAACGTTCGAAGAGGAGGTCATAACGAAGTGGATCAAGATCTGTAATTTTTAAGCTATAAGCTACTAATGAACCTGCACCTGAACCACGGCCCGGTCCAACAGGGACACCATTGTTTTTCGCCCATTGAATGAAGTCCATGACAATCAGGAAGTAACCAGGGAATCCCATTTTCAGGATGATTCCGACTTCATAATCTATTCGTTCATCATATGGTTTACGAATTTCAGGCCAGTCTTCACCACGCTTTTCGACAGGGTAAAGGTAATTTAAGCGCTCTTCTAAGCCTTCTTTTGATAAGTGCTCAAAATAGGTATCGATAGTAAAACCATCAGGAATTGGATACTCAGGTAAAAAGTAAGTACCGAGCTTTAAAGTGACATTACAGCGTTTAGCGATTTGATAGGTGTTTTCAATAGCACTAGGAATATCTGAGAACAGCTCAATCATTTCATCAGAAGTTTTGAAATATTGCTCTGGACTATATAAGCGTGGACGTCGATCATCTGCTAAAACATAACCATCTGCAATACATACACGAGCTTCGTGCGCTTCGAAATCTTCTTTTTCAATAAAGTGCACATCGTTGTGCGCAACAACACCAATATTATATTTAGCTGCAAGTTTGGCTGCTTCTTGAATAAAATCTTCTTCGCCAGGACGATCAGTACGTGTTAAGGCTAGATAAACACGATTACCAAACTTTTCGATCCACTCTTCAAGTAAAGGTTCTGCTTTTTGCGGGTTAGATGAGCAAAGCATTTGCCCAACATCACTATGTTGGCCAAGTAAAACAATAATATCTTGATGCTGCTCTAGGACCCATTCTTTTTGTACACAAGGGATACTGAGTTGTTGGCCTTCAATAAAGCCACGCGAAACAATTTCAGTCAGTCCTTTCCATCCAATATCGCTCATTGCAAGCAAAGTTGCACGATGTTGGGCATCATTAAGACGGATTGCACTACCCAAAATTGGCTTAATGCCTTTCTTAAGGCAAGAGTTATAAAACTTTACAGCAGCATGAAGGTTAGATAAGTCGGTAAGTGCCAGCGCAGGCATTTCATCCTTTACCGCAGTCTTGACCAAGTCGGGTATGCGAACAATCGACTCTGTAATCGAAAATTCTGTGTAAATACCGAGATGAACAAACTGCATATACCAATCCTTAATGCGACCGCAGCATAGTTTAACACGCAAAGTTCAAACGAAATGCTTAATATTTTGGCAACTGTTATGGATTTTAGTATTTAAACAGAAGGTTGAGAACACGAAAGTGAAGGATTGATCAAAGTTGTTCTTTTATTTTTAAAGAGAAAATTAAAGTGAATAAAAAGAACCAGCCCAAATTGATTTGGGCTGGTTAGAAATTTTAGTACTGCCAGAACATGCGTTGAATTTCTTTCGCATCGTTGGTTTTGGTAAGTGCCAAGGCTGCAAGAAGACGCGCTTTTTGAGGATTCAAATCATGAGCTGCTACCCAACCATATTTAGAGTCAGGTTGTTCTGCATCACGTAACACAAAACCTTGTGGAACGCGTGATGAGCGGATAATTTGAATACCGTTTTTGTCATGAAGGTTTTGTAATGTTGGAACGATATATTTCGCTACAGAACCATTACCTGTACCTGCATGAATAATCGCTTTAGCGCCAGCTTTTGCATATGCTTCATAAGCATCAGGAAGCATAGAGTCAGAACCATAAACGATTTGTACTGTTGGAAGAGCATCACCTTTAATATTTTCAATATTAAATTCTGAAGCATTGGTATGACGTTTAACAGATTGTCTAAACCAATATGGTTTGCCTTCAACAAGTGTACCCAAAGCACCCCATTGGCTTACAAAAGCATTTGTATGAATGTTGATGCCTTTAGTTACATCACGAGCAGCAAAAATAGAGTCGTTCATGAGAACCATAACGCCTTTATTTTTTGCATCATCAGAAGCGGCCAATGCAACAGCACTATAAAGGTTAAGTGGACCATCTGCTGAAAGAGCAGTTGATGGGCGCATTGAGCCAACAAGTACGATTGGTTTATCAGTATGAACAACAAGATTTAAGAAAAATGCTGTTTCTTCTAAAGTATCTGTACCGTGTGTAATCACAACGCCATTTACAGTTGGCTTTTTAACAAGTTCATTTACTTGACGAGCAATTTGTAATAATTCCTTGTCAGTAATACTTTCCGAAGCTACTTGTAATGCTTGGATACCAGATACATTTGCTAAATCTTGGATTTGAGGAACTGCATTGATTAAAGCATCAACTGGAACTTTTGCCGCTGTATAAGTTGCACTATTTGCTGAGCTTGCGCCAGCACCAGCAATGGTACCGCCAGTAGCGACAACAACAACATTGTTTTTTGCGTAAAGTGGGAGAGAGCAGGCTAATAAGCCCATCGCTAAACCGAAAGATTTAACAGTTTTAGTCAACATCGAAAATATCCTTATGAAGTGACGAAGTATAAAGTTTGCCGAATACGCCTGCTTTTCCTAAGCAAAATACATACCATATAAAACATATCCGTAACTTGTTTGAATAAAAGCATCCTTGAATATCATTTTGTTTCGACAACAATCATTTAATCATTGCTTTTATTCAGCGCTAATAAATATCATGAAAAAAATAAAAAATCTATTAAGTTTTTCTAATTTATCTGAATTTATTTACTTTTTAATATAATTCACGCAAATGTTTTTTTAGTCTTTATAAAATTAAAAAATAATAGGTTGGGTTGGGCCTTTATTTAACATTTGGTGGATTTATTGAATTGATTTTTAAAACTATATTTATTAAGAATATAAAATAAAATTTTTCATGTTCGAATTAAATAATAATCTTAATTGTTTAATATAATGAATTAATCATAAATTGAATTAAAAAATAATCAGTTAGTGCATATTTCTAAGTATATAAATTTTTGAATGATTGTTTTTTATTCTGTTTTTAAGGTTTACTTTTAAGAAATTTAATAGGAATTAAAATCCGTAATTTGGCCTATTATTTAATATAGAAATACTGATAACTTTTTATTGTTTAGTTTTGAAGAAAAAAAGAGCAATTTTATAAGGTCATATAAAATTGCTCTTAAGTTGGGAGAGTGGGAGAAAAAGGAAACTTAAGCGATTGTTTGTTCTTGAGTTGATTTAATTAATACAGGCTCTGGTAATTCTTCAGTATCAGCCACTTTATCGCCTTCAAGTTTGGCAACAACTGCAGTCGCAATACTATTACCTACTACGTTTGTTGCAGTACGGCCCATATCAAGGAACTGATCAATACCAAGCAATAATAGAATGCCGGCTTCAGGCAAATGGAACATTGTGAGTGTTGCCGAGATAACCACAATAGAAGCTCTTGAAACACCCGCAATACCTTTACTTGTCACCATAAGCGTTAACAAAATCAAGATTTGTTGAGTGAAGCTCAGATCAATATTGTAAGCTTGAGCGATAAAGAGTACCGCAAATGTGGTGTACATCATTGAACCATCAAGGTTAAATGAATAACCTAATGGTAAAACGAAGCTAGTCACTTTTTTAGGCACGCCGAACTTATTTAAAGCATCCATAACTTTAGGATAGGCTGATTCACTTGAAGCTGTAGCAAAAGCAAGTGTTACAGGTTCACGGATCAATTTACCTAAACGGAAGATATCTTTTTTAAGTACGATTGCGCCAACAGAGAACAAAATGACCCAAAGTAATAGCAGACCGAAGTAGAATTCTGCGATTAAAATGCCATAATCAACAATTAAGCCTAAGCCTTGTACTGTAATTGCTGAAGCGATTGCAGCAAATACTGCAAAAGGTGCGAACATCATTACGTAGTCAGTAATGCGAAACATGATTTTACTGAGTTCATCAGTTAAGCGAATGATAACTGAGTCTTTTTCTTTGCCCTGATTTACAAAAGCAAGAGCTGAACCAAAGAAAATAGAGAAAACAAGGACTTGTAAAATATCATTGTTCGCCATTGCTTCTGCAATGCTGCGTGGGAACACGTGACTCAAGAATGATTGCAAGGTAAAACCAGTAGTTGTTGGGAGAGAAGAACTACTAAGTTGTTGAGCTGTTGGTAATGCTAGGTCTAGCGCCGCGCCAGGTTGGAAAAAGTTTGCTAAACCCATACCGATGGCAAGTGAGACAAACGAAGCGGTAATAAACCAAGTCATTGACTTGAGTGTAATGCTACCAATTGAAGTTGATTTGCCCATTGACACAATGCCACACACAATTGTAGCAAATACCAATGGGGCAATAATCATTTTGATGAGACGTAAAAAGATATCTGTGACGATGTTGAAATAAGAAGCGATTTGCTTCAGTTGCTCGCCTTCATTAAAGAAGTGATGACAGATCCAACCCGTCAATACTCCTAGTAAAATAGCAACCACAATATACTTGAGCAATTTCTTTTGCTTCATAGGAACCTCTATCCTTTGGGTTCAATCATCTTTTAGATGGGATAACGATGATTGAAAGCTTTCCTTGTAGTTCAGTTCGGTCCTGTAACTGATTTCATCTTCCTAAATTTGCATCAGTATTAACCGAATCGAATATGGTGATGTTGTTATGGGAAGGGATTGTTGCTCGATTTTGAAGCAGTGTGAAATGCAAAAAAATATCAACTTATGCATTTTTTGCATAATAACGAAAGGAGGAATAGGGGATAAATATAGTAATTTAAACGTTTGGTAAAAAAATATGGATGAGGTTTTTTGAGAAAATAAGTCTTATATATTATTTTTAAAAGTTTATATTATTCAGTATATTAATTTGGTTTATTGATCTGATTAAAATAGGTGATATTAGTTTTTAAATAATTATTTAAATAATATAAAAATAAAAAAAGCACCTAATTTAAGATGCCTTTTTTATTATGCATTTTTTTAACGGCGATTGGCCAAGAAACGACCTAAACGACCAATTGCTTCACGTAATTCGTTTTCTGCCGGTAAGAAAACAACACGGAAATGGTCTGGTGTTGGCCAGTTAAAACCTGTTCCTTGAACTAATAGTACTTTTTCAGCACGAAGTAAATCTAACATTAACTTTTCATCATCTTCGATTGGGTAAATGTTAGGATCAAGACGCGGGAAACAATACATTGCGCCTTCTGGTTTAACACAGCTTACACCAGGAATTTCATTTAACATTTCCCATGCGATATTACGCTGTTCATATAAACGTCCACCTGGTCGGATCAAATCATTAATAGACTGATAGCCACCAAGCGCCGTTTGAATTGCATACTGAGCTTGTACGTTTGCACATAAACGCATTGAAGCTAACATATCCAGCCCTTCGATATAGTCTGCTGCACGGCTCTTATCGCCTGTGATTGCCATCCAGCCTGAACGGAAACCAGCAATACGATATGCTTTTGATAGCCCATTGAAAGAAATACATAATTGGTCGCCTGCTAAAGAAGCAACAGCAACATGTTCAATGCCGTCGTAAACGATTTTGTCGTAAATTTCGTCAGCAAATAAAATCAGGTCATGTTTCTTTGCAAGTGCCACAATTTGCTCAAGCACATGACGTGGATATACCGAACCAGTTGGGTTGTTCGGATTGATAATGACAATACCACGTGTGTTTGAAGTAATTTTACTTTCAATATCGGCAATATCAGGATACCAACTGTTTTCTTCATCACACTTATAGTGAATGGCTGTACCGCCCGACAGGTTAACGGCAGCTGTCCATAGCGGATAGTCCGGCATCGGAATGAGCATTTCATCACCATCATCGAGCAGGCCTTGCATAGCCATGACAATGAGTTCAGATACACCATTACCGATATACACATCATTAACGTGCATATTTAAGATGCCTTTTTGCTGGTAGTACTGGCAGATTGCTTTACGTGCCGGAAAGATACCTTTTGAATCTACATAACCAATTGCATTTGGTAGGTTTAAAGCAACGTCATTAATAATTTCTTGTGGTGCTTCAAAACCAAATGGAGCAGGGTTGCCGATATTCAGCTTAATGATTTTATGTCCTTGCTCTTCCATTTCATTGGCGGCTCGTAATACTGGTCCGCGAATGTCATAACAAACATGCTCAAGCTTCGATGATTTTTTAATTTCTCGTGAAGTTGGCATGGATTGGAGAGTAGCAGTATTTTTAGACATAGCTGGATTCACTTTTGCATATCGGTATAAATAACTTTTAAATGTTTTGACTGTTACCAAATTCAGATCATGTTGATCTTTAAGTAATTCAACAATTTTTTCATGGGTAAAGCCCGATTGCTGATACTGTTTGATAACTGGTAATAGTTGCTGGAAAAGCACACTTTTTTTCTGAGACATGTTTTGTCCTATACAACCGTGCCACACAAGAATAGCATCATCTTTGCTTCCTTAAAAGGAAATAAAATAAAAAATTGCTTTCTTTTGTTTTTGTGTTTTGCTTACTTTTTGCTTTCTGTTGCTTAGATGTTTAAAATCCAACAAATTTTACGTTCAGAGACTAGTGTTTTTTTGATGAATGGCGTAAATATAAAATACGATTATCAATTTATGTTTACATCAGAATAAAAGGTGCAGGTCATGGGAAAAGTTAATAAAACAGACCGAGAATGGCAAAGAGAGTTATCACCTGAAGAATATCGGATAACGCGACAAAAGGGCACTGAACCAGCATTTACGGGGCAATACTGGAATACTAAGCAACATGGCACATATGTTTGTCGTTGTTGTGGCGCGGAATTGTTTTCGTCAGATGCAAAATACGATAGTGGTTGTGGTTGGCCAAGTTTCTTTCGCCCTCTGAATGGAAGCGTTATTGATGAACATGAAGATTTAACGCATGGTATGGTCAGAACGGAAATTGTTTGTCATGATTGCGAAGCTCATCTTGGGCATGTTTTTGAAGATGGACCACAGCCGACAGGTTTGCGCTACTGTGTGAACTCGGCATCATTACAACTGAAAACACAAGAAAAAAATGATGAGGAAACCTATCCATGAGTAACATTTATCAGTTTGAAGCTGAATTGTTAGAGGGAGATATTAAACAATTCGCTGATTACAAAGGTAAAGTTTTATTAATTGTAAATACTGCAAGTAAATGTGGTTTTACTCCACAGTTTGCGGGCCTCGAAAAACTTTATGAAAAATATAAAGACCAAGGTTTAGAAGTTTTAGGTTTTCCCTGCAATCAGTTTGGTGGGCAAGATCCCGGAAGCAATAAAGAGATAGGTACATTCTGCCAGCGTAACTATGGAGTGAAATTCCCTATGTTTGCCAAAGTAGATGTAAAAGGTCCTGAAGCTCATGTGATCTTTAGATATTTAACCCGTGAAGCAAAAGGAATTTTAGGAAGCAGTACTATTAAATGGAACTTTACCAAGTTTTTAGTTGGTAAAGATGGTTCGGTTTTAAATCGTTATGCGCCAACAACCAAGCCTGAAGCATTGGAAGCTGATATTGAAAAAGCATTAGCGAGTTAATGGGTTCAATGAACGCTATTCCTCAAACTTTCGAGTTTTGGCAAGATCGGCGAATGCCTTATGTGGAAACCCGAAGGTCATGTTTTGGCAGAACATGTTATAAGTCTCATAGCCATCCAACATTTTCAATTGGTGCTATAGATGAGGGGAATAGTGTTTTTCAAAGTTCTTTTGGCACTGCACAAAAGATCTCGGCGGGTACATTAGTTATTGTGCCCGCACATGTTGAGCATTCATGTAATCCTATGCCAAATCAGGCATGGAGTTACCAGATGCTTCATTTAGATCTAGCATGGTTAAATCAACTGTATTCAGAATTTCAAGAGCAAGGTCTTGATTTACATATACCTCAGCATAAGCCGCTCATTATAAAAGACGAGTCTTTATATGAAGCTTTTACTGAAATGAATGAGACATTATTTGATGCGCAAAAATTAATTTTTGAAAAAGAGCAGTCTCTTCTCCATTGCCTGATTCATTTGTTATTACCTCATTTTATTTTAGAAGAAATACAAAAGCCTCAATATTTATATAAAGACTTTTTAAACCTGATCGATGTGATTTCTTCCTCAGAGGGTTTTATTTCTTTAGAAGAACTTGCTCAACGAGTAGGTTTAAGCAGATATGCAATCATACGTCTATTCAAAACAAATGTAGGTTTAACTCCACATGCATTTCAAATTAATTCAAAAATTAATCAGGCTCGAGAGCAGCTCAAACAAGGCGTGCCACTTGCCGAATTGGCTGTAAATTTAGGTTTTAGTGATCAAAGTCATTTCCATAAAGCTTTTAAAGCACATACAGGGGTAACTCCTCGGCAGTTCCAGCTCGCAGCCGCGCAATAATTTACAAGAAATTGTTTAGCTCTATTTCTAAGATTTTCCAGACTGTTTTACAGATGAAGCTGTTATGGAAGTTTTTTTAGTTATTGCATTTACTCATTTTTTAGCACTCTTATCACCGGGTCCAGATTTCTTTCTTATTCTCACTAGTCTTCTACAAAAAGGACGCCGTTATACATATGGTATTGTTCTAGGAATCACTTTGGGAAATGCTTTAATTCTGGCTGGATGCCTGTTTAGTTTTATGTTGCTTGGAAATCTAAGTAGTATCTTACTTTTAATATTTAAATGGCTTGGCGCTTTGTATTTGGCTTATTTGAGTTTTGTTTGTGTTAATGCAGCCCGATCTATAGTTCTAAATTTCTCAACCGATGTAAATAATTTAAGTGATCAGGTAGAAGATAAGCACAACAAAATTAAAAGCTTGGTATTAGGTTTGCAATCGAGTCTTCTAAATCCAAAAAATATTATGTTTTATAGTAGCTTAATGCTGCTTATACAACATAAATTTAGTTTATTTCAAAAACTGCTTATGAGTGTATGGATGGTCAGTGTGGTTTTAATCTGGAATATCTTATGGGTTAAACTGCTGGCAAACGATCGAATTTTAATCAAAATTAAGCGCTCTGCAACAGGTTTATATTATTGTTCTGCGGTAGCTTTTATTCTTTTTGCTGTGCTTTTGATTACATATAAATAGTGTTATAGCCCAGTTGTACAACCTGAGTAAAAGGCTGTACAACTGCTAAGAAGAGACTTACAGAATCGCTTTTAAACGCTTAACTACTTCTTCACATTGAGCTAAATCTGCCACTAACGCCATACGTACATGGTTAGCTCCAGGGTTACCTTGTTCGGTATCACGAGATAAATAACGGCCCGGTAAGACTTTAATATGTGCTTTTTCCATCAGCATTTTGGCAAAAGTTTCATCATTATCCACTTTTAACCAATAGTAAAAACCAGCATCTGGTTTTTGTAATGGAAGCAAATGACCTAGCTCAGATTGAAATAAGTCAAATTTTGCACGATATTGCTTACGGTTTTCTTCAACATGGCTTTCATCATTCCATGCTGCAATTGAGGCAAGCTGATGTTGTACTGGCATTGCTGCGCCGTGATAGGTACGGTATTGCAAATATGGCTTTAATAAAGCAGCATCACCCGCTACAAAACCTGAACGCATACCTGGTAAGTTTGAGCGTTTTGAAAGTGAATGAAAAACGATACAGTTTTTGTAGTCATCACGGCCAAGTTCCGCACATACTTCTAATAAACCCGTAGGAGCTTGGTTAAACCAAAGTTCTGAATAGCATTCATCAGACGCAATAACAAAATTATATTGATCAGATAAGGCAATCAGCTTTTTAAATTGTTCTTTAGAAAGCACAGTACCTGTTGGGTTACCCGGTGTACATACAAAAAGAAGGGCTGTCTTTTCCCAAACTTCTGCTGGCACAGCATCAAAGTCACCTAAATAGCCATTTTCTTCTGTGCAATTAATGAAGTATGGCTTTGCACCTGCAAGTAAAGCAGCACCTTCATAAATTTGATAAAACGGGTTTGGCATTACCACATAAGGTGCATCTTCACGATTAATTAATGCCTGTACAAAAGAGAAAATGCCTTCACGTGTACCAGAGACAGGCAAGATGTGGTTTTCAGCACTAATACTGTTAAGTTTAAAGCGCTTAGTTAACCAATCTGCAATGCTTTGGCGAAGCTCTGGTAAGCCTTTGCTGTTTGGATAAGTTGATAAATGGTTAAAGTTATCAATAATAGCCTGTTTAACAAACTCTGGTGCTGGATGCTTAGGTTCGCCAATTGATAGAGGAATCAAGGGAAGGTTCGCTGGGGTAATATCCTTAAAAAGTTGGTTTAACTTTTCAAATGGATACGGGTGTAATAACGACAAGCTAGAGTTCATTAAACAGTTACCAAGTAGTTGAGTTTCAGTGCTGACAAATTTGATTAGATGCTTCATCTAATGCAGCTTTCAGTTTTTCCGAGAAGAGTTTGACCTCTTCGTTATTCAGCGGTTTCCCATCTTTTTTGGTGACAAAGAAAATATCTTCGGCACGTTCACCTAAAGTTGCAATTCGGGCTGAATGGATGTCTAAACCTTGCATCATAAATAAACCACCCACGCGTGCAAGTAGGCCAGGGTGATCGAGTGTTGAAATTTCGACCATATTTTGCTGTAAGGCTTCATTTAATGTTACGTCGACTGTATTTTCAATATCGAAGTGACGTAATTGACGTGGAATACGACGTTGCATGAGTCCCGGGTATTGGTCTGGTTGGCTAAGCGCCTTCACTAACGCATTTTTAACGGTTTCTTCACGTTCTGGGTCGGTAAGCAATGTACCGAAACGATCGAGTACAACATAAGTGTCTAAGCTAAATGCGGTACTGGCCGTGATAATTTTTGCGTCCTGAACGTCTAGGTTCATTCGGTCTAAAACAGCAACAGTGGTGGCAAACAGGTTAGGTTGGTCACGTGTATAAATAAAGATTTGCACCGCATCTTGAGCTGCTTTACGGTGAGCACGCAAGAGGACTAATGGCTCTGGATTATCACCATGTTTTAAAATTGCTTGTGTATGCCATGCAATTTCATCTGCCGACTCTTTAATGAAGTATTCATCACCAAGTTCTTGCCATACTTTTTCGACATCAGCCAATGCAAAGTTATTTACCAGTAATTCACTTGCTGCAAATTTGGTGTCTTCAATTAACATTTGGTAGTCAACAGGACGACCTAAACCTGTACGGATTACATCACGGGCATGCGTATAAAGTTGACGCATAAGCGATGCGCGCCATGTGTTCCAAAGTTTTGGATTTGTGGCGTTAATATCTGCAACTGTTAAAGTGTAGAGATAATCAAGATGCTCCATGTCGCCAAGTTTTTCTGCAAAATCTTTCACGACATCTGGATCAGAAATATCTTTTTTCTGAGCTGTAAGTGACATGAGCAAATGGTTTTGAATAAGCCATGCAATTAATTTGCATTCACGCTCAGTAAAGCCATGTGCACGTCCAAACTCAATCGCGTCTTCTGCGCCAAGTTCACTATGGTCACCACCACGGCCTTTTGCAATGTCGTGGAATAAAGCAGCAATAAAGACAATATCTTGACGAGCAAGACGTTGGAAAACCGAACTTACCACAGGGAATTCTTTGGCAAATTCAGGTTCTCTAAAACGATTTAAATTACGCAGCAATAATAAGGTGTGGGCATCAACCGTATAGATATGAAATAGGTCATATTGCATAAGGCCCATAATTTGGCCAAAAGCAGGAATATAGTTTCCTAAAACACCATAACGTTTCATCGCAACTAAGGTATCGTATAAACGATATGGTGAGCGAATAATCGACATAAATAGTGCTTGATGCTCTGGATTATCGCGATAACTTTGGTTGATTCGTTTCGCAGCAAGAATAAGTAAGCGTAAAGTCCGAGCGCGAATACCTTCAATATCTGGTCGATTGGCTAAAATATAGAACAACTCTAAAATCGCGCTTGGATGCTCTGCGAATATTTTGTGATGCTGTACGGCAAGTTTATTATCGACAATTTTAAAGTGATCGTTAACAACTTCAATTTTGCGTTCATAGTTGGGGAGTCGAGGAGTAATCACTGACTCGCTAAAATACGCAAGCAACATTTCATTGAGTGTTGAAACTTGCTGCGCCGTACGGTAGTAGCGTTTCATGAATTGCTCAACACCATAATTTACAGGTTGGCCTTCTTGACGAACATAACCAAATTTAGCAGCAATTTCTCTTTGGTGGTCAAAGAGTAAACGGTTTTCATCACGTTTGGCTAAACGGTGTAAATGATGTCGAATTTCCCAAAGAAAGCTTTCAGCTTCTTCTAAAACAGCCAATTCAAACTCTGAAATGAAACCTAAATGCACTAAGTCATAAATACGGTTCACTCGGAAGTGGCGTTTGGCAATCCAACCAATTTGATTAATGTCACGAATACCGCCCGGTGCATTTTTAATGTCAGGTTCTAAATTACTTTCGGTATTATTGTGTTGGTGATAACGCTTGGCTTGTTCAGCCATTTTTGCGTCATAAAATGTTTTGTCTGTCCATGTCTGTGAAACAATACGGCGAGGCCATTTCGCAAGTTGTGTATTGCCCGTGATTAAACGCGCTTCAATTAAGGTGGTGGCAACAGTTAAATCGGTAGCGGCTTGTTCAACACAGCTTTGAATGGTGCGAACACTAATGCCTGGTTTGAAATTTCCTACATCCCATAAAGAGGAAATAAATGTAGAGATGCGCTTTTCATTTTCTTCACTGATTTCATCTTCAGACAAAATCATGATATCTACATCAGAATAGGGCAGCATTTCACGGCGCCCGTAACCACCTACTGCAAAAAGACCTAGTTTTGACTGGTCAAGTTCTGCATGTTTCCATAAAAAGACGAGCGCTTCATCTACTAAATCTGAACGAGCTTTAATGATTTCTCGAATAGATTGCCCATTTTCATATGAATCTTGCAATTGCTTTTCTACATCCGTTCGCCACTGATTAATGGCTTTAATATCATGATGACTTGAGACATAGTTCAGCAATGGCGATGTATTGATCATGAAAATGGGTCTACCAATAAGTAAAAATTAAGAGTTAGTTTGAACGCTTACTTGATCAGCGGTTTCTTTCGCTAAAGTACGGGCAAGATCAGTATTTTCAGCGCGAGCAGTTGCCACACCCATACGACGACGTTTGAAACCTTCTGGTTTACCAAACAAACGTAAGTCGGTATCTGGATGAGCTAAAGCCACATTCAGATTGTTATAACTTAAATTGTTAGCATCAACTCCAGCATAAATTACCGCACTTGCGGCAACACTGTGACGTGCTGTATTTACAGGTAAGCCTAAAATTGCACGTGCATGTAATTCAAATTCACTTTGAAATTGAGATGCTAAAGTGACGAGGCCTGTATCATGTGGACGAGGTGAAACCTCACTAAACCAAACCTTGTCGCCTTTAATAAACAGTTCTACACCAAAAATACCACAGCCACCAAGTGCTGTTGTCACTTTATTTGCAATACGTTTTGCTTCTTCAAGTGCAGCAGGAGTCATTGGTTGAGGTTGCCAGCTTTCTACATAATCACCTGCATCTTGGCGGTGACCAATTGGGTCACAGTAGTGAGTTTCAATTTCACCTGTTTCAGGATTTTTAGCGCGAACGGTAAGGAGTGTAATTTCAAAGTCAAAATCAATTTGAGACTCGATAATAACAGTGCCTTGGTTAACACGGCCACCTTGCATTGCATATTCCCATGCAGCATCGACTTCATCGAAACTTTTTACACGAGACTGTCCTTTACCAGAAGAAGACATGACCGGTTTTACAAAGTTTGGATAACCAATGTCATCACAAGCAGCACGGAAGCTTTCGAGCGTATCAGCAAAACGATAAGCAGATGTAGGTAAACCAAGTTCTTCAGCCGCAAGACGGCGAATACCTTCACGGTTCATGGTCAGGTTTACAGCTTTAGCAGATGGGATGACTGTTGCAGTTTTATTTGCTTCAATTTCCAGTAAAACTTCTGTCGCAATCGCTTCAATTTCTGGAACAATTAAATTTGGTTTAACTTTTTCAATGAGTTGTTTTAATTGGGCTGGATCTGCCATGTTTAACACATAAGAAAAATGTGCTACTTGCATAGCTGGAGCATGATCATAACGGTCGGCTGCATGTACTTCTACACCAAGGCGTTGTAAGGAAATTACAACTTCTTTGCCAAGCTCTCCTGAACCTAACAATAAAACTTTAAATGCAGAAGATTGAAGTGGGGTACCGAGTGTCACGCTCATGCGAATCATCCTGACAAAATTATTTTTTTAAGCATAGCAGAACTTATGGTGGAGTTAAGCCTTATCATGCATAAAAAAAGTAATTTTGTCGGACAATTAAAAAAGTAGTTTTTAGATATTAACCTGATAGTTTAAAAGCAATTCATCTGCATTTTTACCACGGATGCCCCAGTTTTCTTTAGGTGTTTCAAAAATGGTAATTTCAATGTCCTGAGGTGCAATTTTGCATTGCTCTTCAATATTGCGAAATAAGGTTTGAATAAGTTGCTTTTTAGTGGCTGGACTGCGGCCTGCAAACATTGAAAGTTCGATGATAATGTAATGTTGGCTTCTGTCAGATGGATAAATAAAATTCTCAGGTTTAAGGCTAATGAAGCGTTGAAATCTTTTCTCGACGGGATACTTCAATTCTTCAATAAGTGCTTGATAGATCGCATGAGAGAGCAGTTCGCGATACTGAATAATGGTTCGTTCATTTGCATAAATTTTAACTTGTGACATTTTTATCTCTAATCGCTAGATGGATTTATCTTTTAATAAATTTCAAAAATGAGTTTTTATGCTAGAAGTTATTATTCTTAATCACTTCTAGCATTTATATATTATATAAGGTTGATCAGTTTATCTATTTATAAAGGTAAATAAGTATAGATAAGGCCATAAACGATTGCGGCAGTTAAAGTTGCTGGTACGATTTTCTTAAATTTAAAATAAAGACCTGCTAAAACTAAAAAACCGATAAGCATTGCTAAACTCTTATTTGGGGTTTCAAGTAAAGGTGGAAGTGTTGCAACCACAAGCATGGCGCTAATTGCAGATATACCAATACTTCCTAAAGCGATTTTTAACCAGATTGAGCCGCGTCTTTGTTGGTTGCCCTGTAGTTTTTGTATTACGAAAAATGGTCCGAAGCGTGAAGCAAAATTAGCAATACCCACAATGATGCCGACCAAAATAATTTCTAGGTTCATATTAAATTTCAACCTCATCAAATTGTTTCAGCACATAATATTTAAATAGACCTGCTAAAATGCCTGAAAGAATGCCAATAAAGATAGCCGCTGATAAGTTAATCCAATAACACGCTAAAGCTGAAACCACTAACGATACAGCAACTACAAGGCTATGCTTTCGTTCAAATGCCGCTAATAAGAAACTTAAAAATAAAGCAGGTAATAAGAAATCTAAAGCTGCTTGTAAAAACTTTGGAAGGTGTGCGACTTGATCTGCAAATAACCCGCCTAATAATGAACCACTTGCCCAAGACATCCAGCTAAATAGACTTAAGCCCAACATCCAAGACTCGGACCATTGTTGTCTGCGCTGTGAAAGTTGGATCATACCACTGGCAAAAACTTCGTCCGTTAAACCCCAAGCCCAAACGGCTGTCTTCTTTAAATTTAATTTAGTGGGAATTAAATTATAAAGAGCAGGTCCATAAAGTACATGTCGTATATCAAGTGCAATGACTGTTAAAGCGGTTAACCATATAGAAGAACCACTTGCTAAAAGTGCGACTACTAAAAATTGGCTTGCACCTGCATACATGGAACAAGAAAGAAAAAATGCTTCCCATGGGCTAAAACCAAATTGAGATGCAGAAACGCCAAAGGCAAAAGAAACTGGTAAGTAGGTGAGAACGATGGCTTGACTATCTGTGGCACCTTGCCAAAAAGTTGCTGTTTGAGCAGCCATCTGTTGTTGATTTGACACAATACACCTTGGCAGTAAACCAATTATAAAAACTTGAAAGATTGAGTATTGTAGCCGAATTTAATAGCATAGTGCCGAAATGTTTAATTCGGCAGTTTGATATGTTCAAATCAAAGACTCGTTTAGTTTATATCGCCATCTTGAGTGCGAGCGTATTTATATTGCAAGGTTGTGATAATGGCAATCAGAGCTCAGATAAAAAAGTAGAAATTAAACCAGCGCCGAAACTAACGAATGATGCGACAGTTTATGCAAAAAAGGCATGGACATTAATCAATACTGTTGATCATTTAGTCTATGAAAAACAGCTCAGTCAAATTAATGATAATGTTCGTAAACCACTACGTCAGCTCAGTACAGACTGGCGTATTAATGTAAAAATGACAGATTCGGTCACTGAAGGAAAATATGCGCTTTGCCGTAAGGCTTTAACGAGTCTAGATGTATGGGCGCGCGAAACGCTTGAAAATAATAGTTCGGTTGCTCAAAAACAGGCAGATTATGAGCGCGATAAACAGCAGTGTAAGGAAGCGATTGAAAATCCGAATTTAGGAAACACATCTCCTAAATAAAGCCTATACATATAAAAAAGCGAGATGATCAATCTCGCTTTTTTGCTTTAAACGATAATGGGTGAATGATAATTACGGTTTTGTTGCAGCTTTAGCTGTGTTGGCAGTTTTTACAGCATCTTGCTTCATTTGGTGAGTCATTTGATGTGATTCATGTTGTGCATGAGTCGCACTGGTCATTGCATCATGCTTTTGCATGGTTAAGTCTTTTTTAACTTCCTGTTTAGTTTTAGTTGCCTCTTTCTTTGCTTTTTGAGCTGTAGCTTTTCCATGTACCGCTACACATTTTCCACCTTTGTGATTTGGTCCAGTACCGCCTTGTAGTTGAGTTCCTTTTGGACATGCAAATGCCGAAACACTTAACATAGCCAATACGCCTGCTGTAAGAATTGTTGATAATTTTTTCATGTTAATCAGCGCCTTGTTGAGTATTATTGCTCAGCTTGAGTGTAAGGTGAAAAATTCTGCTTTAAAACATTTATTTTGTGGAAATAGAGTTTGAACAATGTTTTGATTTGCAGTGTTATCTAATTTTTTAATTTAATTTTAAGTTTTTATTATATAGCGGCGTTTCGTACAATTATGAATGAACTTGAGCAATTACTTTTAATTTTTCAATATCTAAAATCTCAATTTTTCTAAAAGCAATTTTAATAATATTTTGTTTTTCAAGTAGGCTCAATTCATGGTTGATCGTCTGCCTAGATGTAGTTAGCATGTTGGCTAATTGCTCTTGAGAAATCTGAATGTGATGATCTTGAATAAGAATATGGTTACCGTATCCTTCTAGAATGAACAGAAGACGTTGTGCCAGCCTTTGAGAAATACTGCGTGTTTGTATCGCAATTTGTTCTAAGAAAACGTACCTGAGTTTTTGGCTGGTTAAACGTGCAAAATAATACCAATAATATGGATGTTCTTTTAGTAGCTCATTTAATGGTTTTGCGGGAATATGCAGAACTATACTTTTTTTCAAAGCAATCGCGTCGTGTGACCGTGGCTCATGATCAATTAAAGATATTTCACCGAACCACATAATCGGCTCAGCAATTGCAGAAAGTGCTTCATTACCATTTACATCGACATAACCTAAGCTAATTGAGCCTTCAAGGACGGTATAAATACCATCAAACTCATCTTGAGCGTGGAAAACGTAGCTATTTTTCTCAAAGGTGATTTGCTTGCCATGTTCTAAAATAAACTTTTGGAATGCTTCCGGAAGCACACTAAACCATGTGTTTTCTTTTAATCGGGTAATATAAATTAGGTCCAATATTCGGTCATCCATGAAAAAATTCATTACTTTGTCAAATAGCTGACAACTTTAAATTTTCCTTATTTGTACAGTATGACTATAGTTAAGTGAATAGGGAATAACTCATGTCAAATCTGGAGCAGAAACTGAGCCAATATGCGGCTTATCATTTAAATCATCAAAATATTTTGACGCATTTTATAGGCATTCCACTCATCGTGTTTTCAATTTTATGTTTAACAGCGAGGGCAGGAATCGATATTGGTAATTTTAAAGTTACTTTAGCTATGGTACTGATTGCATTCAGTACAATCTATTATTTATTTCTAGATAAAGTTTTTGGTTTACTCATGCTCATGATATTGGTGGCTGTGTATCCATTAGCGAGCCAAATTGCCGAGCTTTCTTTAGGACAATGGTTGGCTGCAAGTATTGGTTTCTTTGTGGTGGGATGGGCTTTTCAGTTTGTGGGGCATTATTTTGAAAAGAAAAAACCTGCTTTTGTTGATGATGTGATTGGACTCGCGATAGGACCACTATTTGTATTGGCAGAATTTATATTTATGTTAGGCTTTAGAAAGCCTTTGCATGAGCGAATTTTACACGAGGCGCGCAGTAAACGAGAGATGATGGATTTAAGCCATTAAATATAAAAAAGCCCCAATCTAGTGGGGCTTTTTTTTAAGCTTTAACTTAAACGTTAAAACGGAAGTGCATTACATCGCCGTCTTGAACAACGTAAGTTTTACCTTCTAAACGCCATTTACCTGCTTCTTTAGCGCCGTTTTCACCGTTGTATTGTACGAAGTCATCATATGCAACAACTTCAGCACGGATAAAGCCTTTTTCGAAATCAGTATGAATAACACCAGCTGCTTGAGGAGCCGTTGCACCAACTTTTACTGTCCATGCACGAACTTCTTGTACACCAGCAGTGAAATAAGTTTGTAAACCTAAAAGTTTATAGCCTGCACGAATAACTACGTTTAAGCCCGGTTCTTCCATGCCCATTGCTTCTAGGAACTCAGCACGATCTTCATCTTCTAATAATGAAATTTCAGCTTCGATTTGGTTGCAAAGCGGCACAACAATTGCGTTTTCTTCGGCAGCAAGTTTTTTAACAGCTTCTAAATGTGGGTTGTTTTCAAAACCGTCTTCTGCAACGTTTGCAATGTACATGGTTGGTTTCAAAGTCATTAAACCAAAACCACGGATTAATTTGCGTTCGTCATCAGACAAATCAGCCGCGCGAGCTGGTTTACCTTCGTCAAGTAATGGTTGGATTTTTTCTAAAACTGCTTTAGTCGCTACAGCTTCTTTGTCACCGCCTTTAGCAACTTTAGTTAAACGTAAAATTGCTTTAGCAACAGTCTCAAGGTCTGCAAGTGCAAGTTCAGTATTGATAGTTGCAATGTCATCTAATGGATCAATTTTACCATTTACGTGGATGACGTTTTCGTCTTCGAAACAACGCACCACATGAGCGATTGCATCAGTTTCACGAATGTTAGCAAGGAACTGGTTACCCAAACCTTCACCTTTTGATGCACCAGCAACAAGACCTGCAATATCCACAAATTCCATAGTGGTTGGTAAAACACGCTGAGGGTTAACAATCGCAGCAAGTTTATCTAAACGTGGATCTGGAACAGGAACAATACCTGTGTTTGGCTCAATGGTACAGAACGGGAAGTTTTCCGCTGCAATCGCTGCTTTAGTTAATGCATTGAAAAGGGTAGATTTCCCTACATTTGGCAGACCAACAATACCGCAATTAAAACCCATGAAAACCACTCACAAATGTGTAAATTAAAAATTGTGGCTGATTTTACATGAAAGCCATGACAAAGTCATGGCTAGAGCAGGGTTCTGTTGTGTTTAAACTTTACGTTTATCGAGTTGCTGGGCTAATGCATCACCAGTCGCTTGTACTAACATGACTAAAACAATCAATACTAAAATAACAGCCAACATAATTTGCATATCAAAACGTTGATAACCATATCGATAAGCAATGTCTCCTAAGCCACCTGCACCAATAGCACCAGCAATCGCAGATGAGTTAATCATTGTCACAATAGTCACTGTAAAGCCTGCCACAATACCTGGCAAAGCCTCTGGTAAAAGTACGTGCCAGATAATTTGTTTGCGGTTACAACCCATGGCTTGTGCAGCTTCAATTAAGCCTTGATCGACTTCACGTAAGCTGACTTCTGCAATACGGGCAAAAAACGGAATGGCCGCAATCGTTAAGGGAACAACAGCCGCCCATACGCCGTAACTCGTGCCGACAATCCAGCGAGTCAGTGGAATAAGTGCTACCATTAAAATAAGAAAAGGTACTGAGCGAGTGATATTGATGACCCACCCCAAAGCCTGATTAATCTTTTGTGATGGGTGAATGCCATGTTCAGAAGTGCTGACTAAAATAACAGCGATAGGTAAGCCAATTAAAAAGGCAATGAACGCAGATGCGCCTACCATGAGCAAGGTATCTACAGTTCCAGTAATTAATAAATCAATGAGCTGGTCTTGCATAGCCAAGTACCTCAAATTGTGCAATTGCTGTTAATGCATCTTGTTGTATAGATGAAAGATCAATTTCTACGTTAGGAATACCGACTAAAAGTGAGCCAATAATGTGCCCTTGAATGGTATCGACCTGACTTTGGTATAAATTGACGGGTGCTTTGAATTTGGCAAGTAGTTCTTGGATATCTGGAACCTGATGTGCTTCAGCCTCATATTTCAGTTTTACAATAATATGCGTCGAATCTTCATCGGGTAGAGGGTTGATTTTAAAAGGCAGAGTGATCTGCTCAAGGTTTAACAGTTCTTGAGTAATTTGTTGTTCTGGTCGTGAAAACACCGACCAAACTTGCCCAGCCTCTACAATCTCGCCTTGGTCAATCACCACGACTTGATCACAAATTTCTCGAATCACTTGCATTTCATGAGTAATTAATACAATGGTGAGACCCAGCTCCTGATTAATCTTTTTAAGCAAAGCCAAAATAGTGGCAGTACTTTCAGGATCAAGTGCCGAGGTTGCCTCGTCACACAGTAAAATTTCTGGATGGTGAACAAGTGCGCGTGCAATACCAACACGTTGCTTTTGTCCGCCAGAAAGTTGTGATGGATAATAGTTAGATTTATCTGCAAGACCTACGAGAGCCAGAACTTCATTTACGCGTTGGTCGATATCTGCTTTGTTGTAATTGGAAACTTTTAAGGGCAATGCCACGTTTTCCCAAACTGTTTTTGCAGACATTAAATTGAAATGTTGAAAAATCATTCCAATCCGTTGACGGGTTTGAATAAGCTCGGAATGGCTCAATTCAGCAATGTTTTGTTGATGAATATGAATGCTGCCAGTATTTACTTGTTCTAAACCATTTAATGTACGAAGTAAGGAAGATTTTCCTGCACCACTTTTACCAATAATGCCTAAAATCTTACCTTGAGGAATATCAAGGTTAATCTCTTTTAAAGCGTGCAGTTTTTGACCTTGAGATTGGTAAAACTTATTTAAATCACGAATTTTGATATGGGGTAGAGAAAAATCAACTTGTGATCCAAAACTCACCATCGTCATTCTCCTTATTTCCAGCCTTGAAACCACATACCTTTACCAAAGTCTTTATCCAGAATGTCTTGTGCTTGTTTTGAGTCCTGGAATGCTTTAACAAAGGTTGCAAGTTTTTGGTTTTTGTCTTGGTAATCGCGACGGGTCACAAACAAAATTGCATATTTTTTATCGATTGGATCTAAAAATAATGCGCTATGTGGGTCGGTTACCTTTGCCATTTTTAAGTAGTGAGGGAAGCCGAAAATTAAATCGACATCATTATATGCATGTGCGGTTTGAGGGCCTTCAACTTCAACGAAGCTCAGCTGTTTAGGATTAGCTATAATGTCTTGGGTTGTTGAAAGCTCATTATTTATATCTTTAAGCTGAATTAAACCTGCACGGTGCAATAAAATTAAAGCACGGGCTAAATTAACCGGATCATTTGGAATAGCTACACGTGCATTTGAAGGCAACTCTTCAAGTGATTTATATTTTTTTGAATATAAACCCACATGACTTCCTGAACCCACACCAAATGCATGTAAGTCATAACCCGTTTCTTTAACAGCATTACGTAGAAATACGCTTTGCTGGAAAAAGTTTGCATCAATATCACCGTTTTGTACGGCAACATTGGGTGCTCGCCAATCAGAAAATTCAACGAGTTTGACATGAACGCCTTGCTTTTCTACTTCATTGGCAACGCTTTGTAATAGCTCAGCATAAGGCGGGCTAATGCCAATCGTTAAAACATCATCGGCTTGTTTATTTTTAATATAACGGTAACCGACAAGGCCCAGAACTACGATTAAAATCGTAATTCCGAGTAACCAAGGCTTATGCTGTTTGAACTGAATCGCCATAATCTTTCCGTTATTACTTCCAGCCAGGGAACCAAAGTTTTGGCCCAATTTCAGCGTCTAACACAGCTTTAACTTTTGGCGAGTTTTGATAGATCTCAACAAATTTCTTTAATTTGTCGCCCTTATCCTCATAGTCATCACGCACTACAAACAAAATGGCATAACGTTTATTGGTATTGTCATCCAGTAAAAGCGCACTATTAGGGTCTGCTGTTTTTGCTAAGCGCAAGTAATGTGGATAGCCAAAAGCCAAGTCAACATCATCAATTGCACGAGCAGTCTGTGGTCCTTCAACCTCTATAAATTGCAAATTTTTAGGGTTTGAAACAACATCTTTGAGTGCAGATAAGTGATTATTTGAATCTTTAAGCGTAATTAACTTAGCTTGTTGTAAAAGAAGTAGGGCACGGCCTTGGTTCACCGGATCATTTGGAATGACTACGCGTGCGTTTTGTGGCAATTCATCAAGACTTTTATATTTCTTTGAATACAGCCCCACATGTGAGGCTGCACCTACTGCAAATGCCTTTAACTTAAAGCCAGTTTCTTTAATTGCATTGTCTAAGAAGGGTTGATGCTGGAAAAAGTTCGCATCAATATCCCCATGATTTAAGGTAATGTTTGGGGTATTCCAGTCAGAAAATTCGACAAGTTTTACATTTAAACCTTGTTTCTTTGCTTCATCGGCAGCAGCTTGTAAAGGTTTTGCAAATGGTGGACTAATACCAATCACAAGTTCATTTGAGCCACTTTGTCGATGTTTATTCCATAAGAACAAAGCAACAAAAAGGACTACAACGACTAAGCCTATGCCTAGCCATTTTTTAGAGGCTGTTTGAGCCATGTCTATCTCCAAATTTAAGCGGTTATTTCTTCAATTTTTGTTAAGTTTTTGCTGTTGTTATAGGGACTACATCGGAACGCTTGAACAGGGTGCTGTTCTGGTAAGTGATCACCCCGATTAAAAATTTTGTTCCGTAGTGAACCCGTTTTATATGCAGTTTTATAGCGACCACGTTGTTGTAGCTCAGGAATGACCAAGCGTATAAAGTCGTGGTGAGACTCAGGTGCAACTGTACGTGTCAAATTAAAGCCATCAATATCAGTCTCATCTAAAAGATGAATTAAGTATTCAGCAGCTTCTTCGCCACTACCCACGATAAGGGGATAGCGACCGCCTAAAACATGTTGAGCTTTTAAGTCATTTTTTGTGATTTGCTGTTCTTTAAACTTTTCGGTAATCGAAACAATACTGTTACTTTTTTGGTAAGGAATCGCTTCATCGTCAGCAAACTTACTTAAGTCAATGCCTGTTGAACTCGCATAATGCGCTAAGCCTGCTTCAGGGCTCGCATACTGACGATATTCATTAAGTTTTTGTACAGCGAGATCATGTGTTTCGGCAACAACAACAGTTATGCCGACAAACACTTTAATATCATTCGCTGAGCGTCCTTGCTGTTCGGCAAGAGTACGAATCTTTTTCACTTGTTCGCGTATCTTTTCGGGTTTGTCACCGCCAATAAATACACATTCAGCATGACGTGTTGCAAACTGCATACCTTTAGGTGAAGCACCTGCTTGAAATAGGGTTGGAGTGCGTTGTACAGAAGGAGATACCTGAAACACGCCTTCACTCTGGTAATACTTTCCATGGTGGTGAATGGTATGCACCTTAGATGGATCTGTAAAAACACGCCGTGTTTTATCTTTTTTAACTGCGTCGTTTTCCCAAGAACCTTCCCAATATTTATAGCAAAGTTCTAAAAACTCTTCGGCTTGCTCATAGCGGGCATCGTGGTCTTTTAAACCTTTTTGACCAATTAAGCGTTCGGCACTATCTAGATAACCCGTCACGATATTCCAGCCAATACGACCTTGAGTTAAATGGTCGAGACTCGCAAAGCGGCGAGCAAATTGATATGGATGCTCATAGCTTAAGTTCACAGTGACCCCAAAACTTAAGTTTTGAGTGACTGTCGCCATTGCTGAAATGAGTGTAGACGGGTCATGGCTCGGAAGCTGAATGGACTCTTTTAAAGTCAGATCTATACCGTTTTGATAGACGTCGTACACACCTGTAATATCAGCGATAAACAAACCATCAAATAAACCATTTTCTAAAGTTTTGGCCTGTTCTGTCCAATAGCTCAATTCGTTAAAACGGTGTGATTCATCACGTGGATGTGTCCACAAGCCATGATTAATATGACCAACACAGTTCATGTCAAAGGCATTTAATAAAATCTCTTTTGCTTTGAAATCTGCCATTACAATGTCCCCCGACGAGGTGGTAGAACACCGTTAAGAACGTAGTTCCCAATAAAGTAATATTTCCATCGTGCAGCATCATGTAAGGTATGTACTCGCGCATTACGCCAGAAACGGTCTAGGCCATCTTGAGACTGACTACCACGGCTACCAGCAAGTTCAATCAGCTTAGACGATGCTTTGAGTGCGATATCGCTACTATGAGCACGCACTTTTGCAACATCGATGGATGCTTTAGCAATGCTTTCAGGTGTGGTTTCAATTTTTGCGGCATCAATTGATTGAGCTGCCTGTTTTAATAGGACTTCACTAGCTCGTACATCTACCGCAATGCGTCCTAATTCATAAATCGTTAAAGGATCTTGGTTGGCTGTTTCTACATTTGAATCAATCCATGGGCGAGCTTGATGCACTCTTTGCAAGCTTTCTTCAAAGGCTGCACGTGCAATGCCTACCTCAATCGATGCATGCATGATTTGGGCAAAAGGTCCGACTAAGGTTGGTCGTAAAAATGCTGTATCAAAAGGAATAACATCATCTGCATCGACAAAAACCTGATCAAACTTAACTGTGCCGCTGCCTGTAGTTTTTTGTCCAAATCCAGACCAGTCATCAACAAGTTTTAATCCTTGTGAACCACTTTTTACAAAGGCTAAATACTCTCGACCTGCATCATCTAAAACTAAGGTTGGAATACGGTGAGCAAATAAACTTCCTGTGCAGTAAAACTTTTCACCCTGAATGAGATATCCATTTTCATGCGGACGAATGTTAGTTTGTTTATGGGTTGAAGTTTTAGTTTTAAACTCAGCAAGTGCATTACCAAAGCGGGTGCCATTTAACACTTCGCCGTATAAACGTTGTTTCTGAGTTTCTGTACCTGTATTGCGTAACACTTCTAATGCATAGAAGTGGTTTTGTGGAATTTGCCCGATTGAACCATCTGCACCGCTTAAAAGTGCAATCACTTTAGCAACAGTATGACTTGAAACTTCGGCACCGCCATATTGCTTTGGCACTGTAATTGCCCAAAGTCCAGACTGGCTCAAAGCATCAATTTCGGTATACGGTAAAATTCGTTTAGCGTCTCGCTCAACTGCGGTTTTTTTAAATTGTTCGGCAAATTGTTCGGCAATTTCTAATGCTTCAGCATCATTTTGAATAATATGTGCTTGGCCTGATGCCGATGTTTGTTTGGTTTGAACCGATTGATATGAAGTCATGACAATTGCTCCTTAAATCCAGGCATGGCGGGCAGGGAAATGACCATTAAGGTAATAATTGCCAATGGCATGTAATTTCCAGCGAACAGGGTCGTGTAAGGTATGTACACGGGCATTTCGCCAATGTTGATCTAAATTGTGTTGGCTTAAGCTTGAACGGCTACCACCTAGCTCTAGTAGTTTTTCAGAGATCTGTAGAGCCGCATCATTGGCATAGACTTTTGCTTCTGCGACCAAAATTGAAGCTTTTGCTACTTGTTCGTCAGTCACCGTTTGAAGTTGATCAAGTTCATCTAAATATTCAGCAGCTTCATCAAGCAGTAAAATTGCCGCATCGAGTAAAATATTTAATTTACCCACTTCTTGTAGGGTGTAATGTTCAAAGCTGGCTTTTTCAACATTTGCATCAATAATTGGGCGCGCTTTGTGTATGGTCGATAAAGTATCTTCAAAAGCAGCTTCCGCAATACCGACATCAATTGCCACTTGTAATAACTGCGAATACGCACCGCGACAGGTTGGAACTTGTGTTAATAATCGCTCATCAAAAATAAGTTCAGGATTAACTTCAACTTGATTTAATTTAACTGTACCACTCGCTGTAGTACGTTGACCAAACCCATTCCAGTCATTAATAACTTCAATGCCTTGAGCATCTCGGTTAACAATCACTAAAACGACATGGCCTTCTGGATGAATCGCTTTAATTGCGAGCCAATGCGCAAAACTTGTTCCCGTCGAATAAAACTTTTCGCCGTTTAAAAAATATTTGCCGTTTTCAATAGTAAGCGTGGTTTTTAAGGTTTTTGAGTCATGGGTATTTCGTTCGGGACCGCCGTTGGCAAGACGTTTACCGGCTAATATTTCTGAAAAGATAAATTGTTTTTGTTGTTCTGTACCCATGATTTCAATCAGGTTTAACAGGCTAATCTGATTTTGTGGAATCTGACCAACATTTGCATCACCTTTACTTAAAATACGGAAAACTTGTGCCAGTGTTTTATTGGAAACGAAAGCACCGCCGTATTTTTTTGCAATACGAATTCCGCCTAAGCCTTTTTGGCTAAAGCTTTCGATTTGCTCATGCGGTAATAAGCGTTGTTGATCACGTGTATTACGACCCTCTAAAGCAAAATCAGCCACTTGATAAGCAGCATTAATTGCTTGTTGATCATTTTGAATGACTTGGACGTATGCCGTCGTTTTAGATAGAGAATTAGACATAATGACACCTTGTATTACTGTCATTACCTTACAAAAGAAATATTTTTCCACTAAACGAGGACTTATGCTCAGCTTATGAATAAAAATGCAAAGCACTTTTTTTGATTTTTAATATATAAATAGAGATATAGAAATATATTAAAAATCAATAAATTATAATTTTTATTTGTAAAATGAATAACTAAAAGGACTTTAATATGAAAAACAGCTATAAGTACGGTAAAAAAAGATATAAAAAATATAGACCTAACTGTCAGTGAAAAATGAGCACAATATCCATTGTTTTCATTAAAAATAGCTTCTAAAGTATCTACTTACCGAAGACGATTTTTGTACGAATAGTCAAATAAAAATAAACGTGGAGATTTTATGCGGGTTTTGTATCAGTTTCCTTTGTCTCATTATTGTGAAAAAGCTCGCTGGTTGTTAGACCATAAAGAACTTGATTACGTTGCACATAATTTGATTCCTGGATTTCACCGTGCTTTTGCACAACTTAAAACAGGTCAAAATTTGTTGCCGATTTTAAAAGATGACCATCGCTGGATTGCTGAGTCGACTAAAATTGCGCTTTATCTGGATGATACTTATCCGGAACATGCACTTTTACGCCGTGATGAACAACTTAGACAGCAAACTCTTAAAATTGATAGTTTGGCAGATGAACTTGGGGTGCATGTACGTCGTTGGGCACTTGCTCATACTTTAGCTCAAGGAGATCATGCTCTAGAGATTATGATGGGTGAACAAGGCTACTTACGACAGTTTGAGAAAATATCAAAACCGTTTCTCAAGACTCTAGTCAAGAAGAATTATAAGCTTGAAGAAGAGCTCGTAAGTCAGTCAAAAGGACGCATGGATGAACTCATTAATGAGTTAAACCATTATTTAATTGAAAACCAAGCACGTTATATGGTTGGTGACCGCTTAAGCCTCGCTGATATTTCAGTATGTTCTATGCTTGCACCTTTATTAGAAATAAAAGGTACACCATGGGAAAGGGAAGAAGATGGGGAAGTATCGCCCGATTGGAGTAATTATCAGAAATATTTACTTGATTTGCCGCTTGGACAGTACGTTTTAAGAATATATCAAACTGAACGTAATGCACGGGTTGACTGGCGAGGAATTTAAATTTTAGTTTTTAAAAAGCTCCGATAAAATCGGGGCTTTTTTATTTTTTAACTTTAAAGATACTTAAAAAATATTACTATCAATTTTATAAATGATTTTTAATAAAACATTTATGTATATTATTTTGATGCTTAATTTAATATTTATTACTGTTTATTCAACTTAAGTATAAGCTACTAATAAATTTGATCTTTTATTTTTGGGATAAAAGTTACTTTTGCTAAAAACAGTTTTTAGAAAAATTTAAGCCACTTTATTGTGCATGTGTTTACATTGTAATCAATAATTGCCACATTTAAGTGTAAATAGATGAGCTTAATAATAGACAGAAGATTAAAACATAGATTAAAGTAGAAACATGTGAGCAGTTTTAAAGGTATTAATTCTGCGAAACAGATAAATAATAAGTGAAGCAAATGGACGTGTCCTACTTGGAAAAGTTGGCTCGATAATTGCAATTTAATAATAAATCACTCTATTTCTCTATATGAATGATTCTGTAGACAAATAGAGGGAATGATCATCAAGGAGTTCTTATGAAACGTTCTGCAACCTCTCTCATTGTTTCAACAGTTATGCTTTGTACGGTTGGTGCTACTTCTCAAATTCAGGCAGCAGATACATTAGCTAAAATTAAAAGTACTGGGAAAATCGTTATTGGCCACCGAGAATCGTCTGACCCGATTTCATATGTTGTTGCAGGTAAACCAGTAGGTTATGCAGTCGACATTTGTAACCAGTTTGCAAATGATATTAAAAAAGAATTGAAAATGCCTGGTTTAAAAGTTGAATACAAGGCAGTAACCTCATCAACACGTATTCCTGAGCTTTTAGCGGGCAATATTGATATGGAATGTGGTACCACCACAAATTCTAAACAGCGTCAGCAACAAGTAGGTTTCTCAACTAACTACTATGCAACAGAAGTACGCATGGCTGTTAAAGCAAACTCTGGTATTAAAAGTTTGGCAGACTTAAATGGTAAAGCAGTTGTTACTACTCAAGGTACTACATCTGACAAGTACATTAAGATGAATGAAAAAGGCCAAGCAATTAATGTACAAAATATTTATGGTAAAGACCATGCTGACTCTTTTGCCATGATGGCATCTGGACGCGCTGCTGCATTTGTAATGGATGATAATATTTTAGCAGGCTTAATTGCTAAGTCTTCTACACCTAAAGCATTTGCAATTGTTGGTCCAGTACTTTCATCAGAACCTTATGGCATTATGATTGCAAAAGATGATCCAAAATTTAAAGCAATTGCTGACCGTACTGTAAATAACTTATGGAAAACTGGTCAAATGGACGCTTTATATAAAAAATGGTTCTTATCGCCAATTCCACCGAAAAATACTAATTTGAACATGCAACAAAGTTCATCTTATAAAAAACTCAAAGCTCATCCAACAGATGCAGGAATCTAACTGGATCTTTTTGTCCTAAATTTACTTGTGCAGGTGTAAAAATTCATTTGCACAAGTGGTCTATTTTCTAAAGATATTAATTTAAGGGGCAAACATGTCAGTCGGCTCACTAAACTGGACTATATTCTGTGCGGAGTCTAATGAATATGGTGTCGATAAAGCCGCATGGGCAGAATCAGTTTGTAAGGTTATTGGTAGTTCTAGCTACAATGCCTATGCTGAGGCGCCCACATGGTTACAAATGTTAGGTTCTGGTGTCTTTACTATGGTTTGGACTGCCATTGTAGCCTTTCTTATCGCATTTTTATTAGGTTCTCTCCTCGGGGTAATTCGTACTTTACCCAATAAACCACTTGCTTTTATCGGCAACTGCTATGTCGAAATATTCCGTAATATTCCATTAATTGTACAGTTATTCTTCTGGGCTTTTGTTTTTCCGGAGTTCTTACCGGACAGTTTAAGTGCAGGAAGTGGAGATGTTGTAGCAGGGGGATGGTGGAAAAACATTTTAAATCAACAACCCGCTGTTATCGGTGTTTTTGCTTTAGGCCTTTATACTGCGGCGCGTGTTTCGGAGCATGTCAGAGCCGGAATTAACACGGTATCTCGTGGTCAAAAGTTTGCGGCATCGGCTATGGGATTTACCACTGCTCAAAGTTATCGTTATGTGATTTTGCCAGTTGCATACCGTACGGTATGGCCAACGATTACGTCAGAAGCAATGAACGTCTTTAAAAACTCGGCAGTTTTATATGCCTTAAGTGTTTTAAATTTCTTTGCTTATACCAAAACCATGCGTGAAGAGACTTCACAGGACATTATCATTCTTATTCTGTCTACACCTGTCTATTTAATCATTACATACACCATTAAATTTATAATGGCATGGATTGAAAAACGCATGGCTGTACCAGGTTTAGGCTCGGGAGGAAAATAATTATGGATTTTTCTCTATTGCATAACCCTGATGTTATTGCGGCATTAAAAGAAGGATTTATTTTTACACTTACCGTAACCGTGCTTGCAATGATGGGGGGTATCCTCATCGGAACTCCTTTGGCAATGATGCGTTTATCCAACAACGCCCTTGCAAGTAACTTTGCCAAGTTCTATGTCGATTTATTCCGTGGTATCCCATTAATTCAGGTTATTTTTATTTTTTATTTCTTGTTGCCAAAGATATTTGAGTTTCAATCAGATACGTATTGGGGGCCATTATTTTCCAGCGTTGTGACCTTTGCCATTTTTGAAGCTGCGTTTTTCTCGGAAATTGTACGTTCGGGTATTCAGTCTATTTCAAAAGGGCAAGTCAATGCAGGCTATGCTTTAGGTTTTACCTACGGACAATCCATGCGTTATGTGGTGTTACCGCAGGCCTTTCGCAATATGCTTCCGGTATTACTTACTCAAACCATCATTCTATTTCAGGATGTGTCATTAGTTTATGTCATTAGTGCACCAGACTTCTTAGGTCGTGCAGATACTTTGGCTAATACCTATGGTCCTGAAACGAAAGCAACATTCTATTTAATCGTCGCTGTGGTGTATTTCTGTAGCTCGTTTGTGCTATCGCAATTAGTCAAACGTTTGCAGAAAAAAATTGCCATCATTCGCTAATTGGAGATTTTAAATGCCAATGATAGACATCCAACATATCTCTAAATGGTATGGTGATTTTCAGGTTTTAACAGATTGCACGACGAGTATTGAAAAAGGTGATGTCGTTGTTGTTTGTGGGCCATCCGGTTCAGGCAAATCAACGCTCATCAAAACTGTAAATGCTTTAGAGCCGTTTCAGCAAGGCGACATTATTGTTGATGGGGTTTCACTAAAAGATCCGAAAACTGATCTTGCAAAGTTCCGTTCTCGGGTAGGAATGGTGTTCCAGCATTTTGAACTTTTTCCTCACATGACTGTTTTGGAAAATTTAACCATTGCCCAAGTAAAAGTTTTAAAACGTTCAGTTGCTGAAGCGCGTGAAAAAGGTCTTAAATATTTAGAACGTGTAGGTCTGCTTGCCCATAAGGATAAATTTCCAGGGCAACTTTCTGGTGGTCAGCAACAGCGTGTCGCTATTGCCCGTGGCTTATCAATGGACCCAATCTGTATGTTGTTTGATGAACCTACTTCGGCACTCGACCCAGAAATGGTAGGCGAGGTTCTTGAAGTGATGGTGCAACTTGCTCATGAAGGTATGACCATGATGTGTGTGACACATGAAATGGGCTTTGCAAAACGCGTATCTAACCGTTTAATTTTTATGGATGAAGGTAAAATTCTTGAAGATTGCCCAACCCATGAATTCTTTGATAATTTAGAGGCACGTCATGAGCGCGCTAAAATTTTCTTGGAAAAAATTCAGGCAATGCACTAATTGTGACAATAAAAAAGAGCCATGAGTGGCTCTTTTTTTACATCTAAATTTTAGAAATTATATTTTGCCAATAAATTTATGCGTGAGTAATCACCTTTATCACCTGCAAAAGTTTCACGCTGGCCGTAAGTATATTCTGCACCTAAATCAATATTTTTAACCGGATTCCAGATTAAGTTGACCAAAGCGTTATAAATTTCTTTGTTATAGCTAGTATTGGTTAAATTGCTATTTGCATAGACGCTATCATCTTTATATTGAATACCGCCTATTGCGAAAGTAGAGCGGAGAATAGGGCTCCATTTCCGTTGGTAGCCGATCACCGCACTATCAAATTCACCTAAGTTGATATCTTGAGTAGTTGTATCGTATGCATATGCAGAGTTGCTATAAGATAAATAGCGGCCATCACCTTTAACATGATAATAGTTGGCAACGACACTATCCTGAGGCGTGATATCGTACTTGCCACCGATACCTACACCCCAGCCAAATTTTTCTTCAGATGAACTATCTTTAGGCGCTACTCGATTTTCATGGGCAAGACCATGAAGCTGTAATAAGCCTTTATTATCTGCGGTTTTGAAATCATAACGAGTTGTTAGAGCAGGGAAACGGCTCCCTCCCGCAGCATTACTCACTTTTTCAACATCACCACCTTCTAAGGCAACTAATATTTTTTGTTGAGCATTAATTGGTTGAGTATAGCGAACCTGTACAGTACGTGTGGTTCCTGTACCTACTGCACCGGTAAAGTCTAGTGTTTCCGGAGAAGTATCTGTATTGACGAAAGGTGAAGTGGTTTGACCAGCTAACCATTTGCCTAAAGACATATAGGCATGGCGTACACGGAAAGTTCCACTACCATTATCGCCATTGCCTCCCATAAAATCGGCTTCAATTTTGCCTGTTAAATCGCCGTATTGTGTAGGTCGAGTAAGATCTAACCCAATGCGTGTAGTTGCTGCAGATACATTTAAGGAGTCCTGTCTTGGGTCATCTTTATTCAAAGAATAGTTAGCACCATTTGAAATGCTGCCATTTGACCCCTTAAAGTCATAGGTTGCATCTACACGGACATTCCCATAAAGCTTGACTTGCGTTTGGCCATCAGGCATTTGCATCCAACCCGGTTTGCTCTGAGGAACGGGTGAGCTTGCTGCAATTGTAGTTGACGGCACTTTTGGAGTATTTACTACAGTTACCGCTTTTTGCTGATTTGATAATTGCTGGACCAGTTGCTTTAACTCACTAACTTCTTTTCGTAAAGCATCTACTTCTGCATCACTAGCAGCATGAGCTGGCATAACTACACCAGTTAAGCTGATAGTGCTCATTGCAAGAACTAATGTTTTGATATTTTTCACAGGCATTCTCCACATTGGATATAAAAGATTTCCAATATGTGCATAACAAAAAGAGTGCCAACTTTTTAAGATTGTTTAAACTCATTGATTTTAATTAAGAAATTATAAAATTTTTAAAAATTAAAAATGTTTTTATTCATATACTAATTAAATCATTGAAGAGTTATAAGCTATAAGTAATTGAAAATGCGCTATGAACGTTATACTACTGCACAGTTAACAAGCAAAAGTTTAGATTAAGAGGGTGGTAAAGCTTAATTCTCTCTTTTAATGGTATTTGATTTCCAAAGTAGGCTTAGCTTTAGGATATACTGTGATTTATAAAGCGTGTTAATTGGAGCAAAGAATGGAGTTGGACCGTTTTGATAAACAAATTCTGGAAATTTTGTCTCATGAAGACCTGAATTTGAATGAGCTTTCAGAACGGATTAATCTTTCAGTTAGTTCTGTTCATCGCCGAATTAAACACTTGATTGAAGCTAATATCATGGGGCAACTCAAAAGAGAAATTAACTTTAGCAAATTGGGTTTTACTTTGCATATTTTGCTACAAGTCTCTTTAAGCAAACATGATAGTGAGACATTTGATAAATTTCTTTCTGAAATTGAAGCCATTCCTGAAGTAACAAATGCTTTTTTGGTGACTGGTCAAAGCGCTGATTTTATTCTTGAATTAGTTGCACGTAATATGGACGACTACAGCGAAATTTTATTAAGACGGATTGGTAAAATTGATAATGTCGTTGCTCTGCATTCGAGCTTTGTCATTAAAGAATACAATGTATTTAACTGTTATAACTTATTAAATAAAGTATAAAAAACGCACCATTTGGTGCGTTTTCTCATCTTAGGCATCAAGTTGCGCTAAAACTTCATCACTAAACTCAACGTTTGTATAAACGTTTTGTACATCGTCTAGATCTTCAAGCATATCAATGAGTTTCATTACTTGTTTAGCTTGATCAATATCAGTGATTTCTGCTTTAGTAGAAGGGCTCATCACTACTTCAGCATTGTCTGATTTTAAACCAGCAGCTGCTAGAGCATCTTGAACCTCACCAAAAGTCTCTGGAGAAGTGATTACTAAAATTTCATCTTCTGAAACTTCAATATCTTCTGCACCAGCTTCTAAAGCAACGTCCATGATCTTATCTTCTAAAGAAACATCGTCAAAAGTAATCTCACCACGTTTGGTAAATAGGTAAGCAACAGAACCTGCGGTACCTAAGTTACCATTAGTTTTGCTGAAACAATGGCGAACATCTGGAACTGTACGGTTCAGGTTGTCTGTCATTGTTTCAACAAGAACAGCAACACCACCTACACCATAACCTTCGTAGGTTACTTCTTTTAAATCATCATTATCTTCACCACCCACACCGCGTTGAATTGCACGGTTAATGGTATCTCGTGTCATGTTGACAGAAAGCGCTTTTTCGACAACAGCACGAAGGCGAGGGTTACTGGCAGGATCTGCACCACCAAGTTTTGCAGCAGTGACAATTTCACGAATATATTTAGTAAAAACTTTACCGCGACTGGCATCTTGTTTCGCTTTACGATGCTTAATATTGGCCCATTTAGAATGACCCGCCATGGAAGTGAACTCCAAAAATTAAAAAATGCAAAAGTGACAGAATATTAGCATAGGCATGGTTTTCTTGAAAACTGTTGCCTTACGTTTTGTTAGCCAATTAAATAAGCTCAGAGAGCCTAAATTTACATAAAAATATAGGCTCAAACTTCATGAGAGAGTTAGCTAGTTAATTTTCACATCAATATCATATTGCGCATAAAGTTCTTTAATCGTTTCAAGATCTTTCTGTAAATCCGTAGGATAAATCTTACCTAAAATACCGCCTTTTTTGGTTCTTGCATTTGCATACATCAGTACAATTGGAACATTTGCTGCCTTAGCAATATGCCAAAAACCAGTACGAATAGGTTTGCGTTCCGATCCATCTTTGGCACGCGTTGCTTCAGGTGCAATTACTAGGTTAAATGTATCGCTACTTTGGAATTTTTCGACCATTTGAGAGACGATATCTTTGCTTGCTTTTCGGTCTACGGGAATGCCACCTAGCTTTTCAAGAATAGGCTTCATTGGACCTTTGAAAAGTTCTTTTTTTATTAGTGTATGAATTTTTAAATCTAATATTTGAAACAAAGCGATTGATAAGATCGCATCAAGGTTAGAAGTATGTTCAAAACCGATAATAACTTGTTTTTTCTCAAGAATTGTAGGATCTGCATCATAGGTCCAACCAACTGCTTTGAAGATAGAATTGCCTAAAAACTTTTTCATAGAGATGTGGGAGACAATAAGGTTGCAGAATTCTAATATGAGTTTGTCTAAAAAGGTAGAAAATTATCTTCCAAACAAATTTTATTTATTTTAATTTAAAAATATTTTTAAATATTATATTCTAATTTTATAATAGAGAAATATATAATTGAATTTTTAAAATATTATTGTATATATTAGAAGTATTAAGGATTTTCAGTTTTAATCAAATACTCAATATATTGCCATTTCTTAGAGGGATCAATCAGATCTTTACCAATTGTCCCATCAATAATAATACCATCAATAATTGAAATGATGATATGAGTAAGTGGAGTAGGGTCTTTAATATCTAGCTCTACTAATAAACTATTTAATAAATTTATAAGCCAGTTTGTATATTCTTGAAATGGTTCACGAATTGAGGTGTATTGTTTAGACACTTCAATAAAAGCCTTTTTGAATAGGCAACCATTAAAATTCTTACTATTAATCCAGTCAATATACCAATTAAAAATTAGATGTATTTTCTCAATTGGACTCACATCTGGATGTAAGCTTAATTTTTCATAAATTGAATTTTGTATATTAATATTTCGATGATGTAGGCATTCCATGATTAAACTTTCTTTAGAGGGAAAATATTTGTAGAAAGTCATCTTGGCTACATTTGATTCAGCAATAATTTTGTCTACCCCTGTAGTATTGTAACCAATTTGGTTAAAAAGTTCTAAAGCAGTATTTATAATATCTTCTTTTTTTGACATTACATTTCCATATAATTGAAACTAATTATTACTTGATATAGATTTTAAAATTTTAATCAAATTAATCATAATCAAAAACATAATTTTATTCAAGTGAATATTATAAATGCTACTCAAGATTATTTTTAAAATATTCTATTTGATTTAGTAGAATTTTAATTCTAATATGAATTTTCGACAAAAGGAGTCTTATTTTATCTTAACTATTTGTTTTTAAAATAGAATATGGAAATTTAAAAAATTAATAAGTTTAATGAGAGTGGATTATGCCTAAAAAATTTGAGGACTTTAATAATCCTAGGAAAAAAGCACTTGCAGGGATGAAACAAAGCATTTCAGCTGAACTTTGGGACAAAAATCTTAATTTTTTAACTCAATTAAGAGCCAAGATTGCGAAACATCCAGTATCTCATCATCCTGCAATAGAAACTTTAAATAACGGTGAAATTAATAAAGAAAACTTAAAGCGTATTCATTTAGAGTATCGCCATGCAATCGTACAAACATTTACAGACGCTTTATTAATGGCTCAATACCAGACAAAGCAGTTAGAACCTAGGTTGCATGCAGGTGCAAAGATGTTTCCGCGCTGTCTTTTGAGTCTTAATATATTTGATGAGTTTGGGTTTCGACCTGGGACCGACAAAGACGGTTATTATCAAGGTAACCCAGAATATGCACATTATCCTTTATTTGAAGATGTCCTTGATGATTTTGGAGTGACGGAGGAAGAGCGCCGGAGTTATCAACCAACAGAAATTGCACATCAGGTGAGAGAGTTTCTAGAAAATTCCTATAAAGACTATAAAGCCGTTTCTGCTTTATTAGCTGTAGCTGAAGAAGAAGTTATTTTGTACAGTCCACCTTTACGAAAAGCAACCAGTGCTGTAGGTATAGCGGTCGAGGGTGGTGGCTATTACCATGTGCATGGAGTATCTGAAGATGAAACTGCTGAGGCAGCAGATGACGATCATGAAGAAGATCTATGGTTTATTTTAATGCAAGCTTGTACAGAAGAAGACTACACTTATTTAGAAAACCTATGCCTCGAATATTGTGATTTATGGGAAAAGTTTTGGGATGTTCAAATAGAAAGCTCAAAATCAACCCTTAAACAAAATTTAGCTTAAGAACAGGTCAAATAATCAACTCAAACATTTATAACAGTCCTAAAGGTTGAAAAGGAATGCTCAATAATACGGAAATTGGAAAAGGCTTTTAATGTTTAATTGAACAATTTTTGAATAATGAAGTGATATTTGGCTATATTTTAAAAATATCTAAAGTTAAAAAACCCCAAAAACTTAAAGTTTTTGGGGTTTGTATTTGGTGGGCCCACACAGACTCGAACTGTGGACCAACGGATTATGAGTCCGCTGCTCTAACCGACTGAGCTATAGGCCCTATAATCAGAAAAGCTTTTAATCTCAAGGCTTTTCAGTGCCTGCAATACTAATCAATTTTTTTATTAAACACAAGTATTTTTCAAAAGTAGCAGCAGTAGACCTGAAAAATATTTTGCTATATTGTTAATTATCACAAGCGATAGGGATTCTAGCTTATGAGCACTTCACGAGTAAAGCTAACTAAGTCATTTATCGATCAACTTGAACTCACACCGGCTATTTATCGTGACAGTGAGATTATTGGCTTTGCTATTCGTGTAAATAACTCTTATAAAACTTACATTGTGGAGAAGAAAGTAAAAGGGAAATCAATTCGTTGTAAATTAGGGGATTATGAAAAAATTACTGTTGAAGACGCCCGTATACTTGCACAGCAGAAGTTAAAAGAGTTAACTGACTCAAACCCTTTAAGCATTAAAAATAATAAAATATTAAAGAATAGTTTAAATGAGAAAATTGATCAGCCTTATCTCAAAGAAGCTTTCCAAGTATATATAAATCACCACGAGTTAAAAGAAAGGACATTAGCCGACTATAGAGAAGTTATAGAAAAATATTTAATAGACTTAAGTGAACTTAAACTGATTGATATTACTGAACAGAGGATTGAGGAAAGGTATACTCAGTTATCTCAGTATAGTTATGCAAAAGCTAATTTATCTATGCGTGTACTTAGAGCGGTCTATCGTTTTTCAATTAAGTATTATCAAAATAAAAATTGTGAAGTAATTATACCAAGGATAAACCCGGTTAATTTGTTAAAGAAGAAACAGCTCTGGGAAGAAATCCCACCTCGAAGAAACTATATCGATGTGGATAATTTAACCAAGTGGGTGCAAGCAATTATTGAATATAAAGGTAGGGGACAGGAAAGTGAAACAAATAAGGATTTTTTATTAACACTTATATTAACAGGGCTTTTTAGGAATGAGTGTGAATCTTTACATTGGAAAAATATAGATTTAGAGGAAGGAACTCTTTCTTTTATAAATCCATATAATAATGTGTACTATAAAATTTATATGGGAAACTTTCTTTGGCATCTGATGAAAAAACGAAGAATACAAAATAAAGGAGAGTGGGTTTTTCCATCTGTAAAATCTGAATCTGGTCATATTATTAATATTTCGAAATTTAGAAAAAAAATTAATGAGCAATGTAATCTTTCTTTTACTTTTCAAGATCTACGTAGAACATTTTATTTTGTGTTAAATCATTTAACTAATAAACCATTAGCTAGCAAAAGAACAGATCAGTATGAAGAAAAGCTGGACGTTAAGAATATTGCTCATGTTCAGGATATGCGTAATAGAATGAACAAGGTTGAGCAAATTATTCTTGGCCCCTATCGAGATGAACTTATTAAATCTATCAATATTAACCTATAAAATATTGTCCTTTCAAAGCTAGAAATAGAAGCCGTACAGGGTCAAAAATAGTATAAATTTAAAGTAAGTTTTATGGATAAAACCTAGAATGAAGATTGTTTCTCATTTTCTACAACCTTTTGTAATTGATCAATTTTATACTTGACTAAAACACTTGGAATTTATACAGTAGTAGAGTATTTTTGATAATTATTATTATTGCTTAGTCCTGAAATACAGTAAGAAGCCTATTCATCATGAATAGGCTTTTTGCTTTCTTTAATTTAATCATAGAGTTCTCGTTTTTTATAAAAATTAATATAATAAAATCAATAAAATAAGTGTTTTTAATAAATTGAAAAAGATTGTCACGTAATTTTTCATTATGAACAAAACTGATTTAAATAGTACTCAAAGTGAAACATGGCTAAATGCTAAGTTTAACTTTCAATCAATAAGGCATAGGAGTGTCATCATGTTTAAAGCAATGTTTTTTTTCAGTGCAGGTGCGATGTTTGGCTATTGTTATAAGCATTATGATGAAAAAGTTATAGAGTCTAATAAATCTAAATAGCTCCTAAAGAACCGTCTAAATGGCGGTTTTTTAATGACAAGTTTGAGATAAGTTTGCTTGAACAATCTGGACAAGCTCTCTGGCTGCTTTCGATAACGGTTTATCTTGAAGCCAAATGAAATAAATAGATAAAGGCAAATGATTTTTCGTATTTTTAAAATCTAATTGAACTAAATGGCCTTGTTCAATCTTTTCTTTTACCAAAGATAAGGGAAAATTTCCCCATCCTAAGCCAGCTTCGACCATATTAATTGCCGTTTGTAAGCTATTTGTTTTCCAGTACATTGCTCCAATGATTGAACGTGAGTCTTCCATATCCAGCTCACTACTCGCGACCACAATTTGCCGAATATTAATTAACTCTTCAATCGTGTTTAACTTATTCTGTTCTTTTAAAAACGGATGATGAGCAGAGATCGTAGCAATAACTGTTTCTGTCATTACTAATTGTAGGCTTTCACGCATTTTTATATTGAGATTTGAACCTGCAAGGCAAAGGCTAATATTTTCTGTATAAAGTAAATTTAGAATATCATCTTGAGGAGCTGTAATAATTTCTAGGTTAAGAAGGGGAAACTTCTCTGCTAGTTGCTTTATGGCTTTAAAAAGTAAGTCAGTATTCGCATCTGAAACCACACCTATTTTTAATTTACTTTCAAGACCAAGTGAAAGTTCATAAGCATGCGTAGCTAATAGCCTAAGCTGTTCAGCAATAATGCGGGCTTGAGGTTCCAATGCTAAAGCCGCCGCGGTAGGAATAACTTTGCGGTGTGTACGTTCAAATAAGTGATAACCAAGTTCTGCTTCAATGTTGGCAATTGCCATACTCACTGCTGATGGCACTCGATTTAACTTACGTGCCGCGGCCGAGAAAGATCCAGTATCTAATACGGTTAAGAAAAGTTCGATATTTTCACTATTAAAATTCATTTTGATATCAGTAGAACTGAAAGCTGTTAACTTTATATGTGATTTTAACTGAAACTAAAATAAAAAGAAGTGATAAAAGTTGAAAGATTATGCAAGGTTTAAAACGTCGTATTGTTTATGTTTCTTCTTATGAAATTATTGGAATGGTGATTTCATCAGTTGGTTTGGCTCTTTTGGCCGGAGATAGTGTAGAGCACACTGGGCCACTTTCAGTGATGATTACTACTATTGCGGTAACGTGGAACTTTATCTACAACATTCTTTATGAAAAATGGGAGGCTCGCCAAGAAAGTAAGTCGCGTACGGTTAAACGAAGAATTGCACATGCGATCGGATTTCAAATTACTTTAGTAATGTTCTTAATTCCGCTTATTGCGTGGTGGATGAATATTTCTCTTGTTGCCGCATTTTGGTTAGATGTTGCATTTATTATTATCATTCCAATTTATACATTCATATTTAATTGGACATTCGACAAGTTATTTGGATTACCTGCCTCTGCACAACCAAGTACTGCTCAACAGTAGAAAAATATTAATGAGATATCAAAGTGTTATTTTAGACTTTGATATCTCGTCTTAACATTATTTTACTCGTTCAAGTTGAAGAGCTTTTGAAATTTTTATTTGAGCTCTTTTGGCAAGTACATAATATAAAACTGCAGTGGATAACAATCCCACTAACCAAGATAAATCGACTCCACCCAACATTTCTGCAATTTGTCCTTTATAGAATTTACTATCAATAAAGGGCAACTGAAGTAAGATACCAATACAATAACAAGCGATTCCAATCGTGTTCCAGCGGCCATATTTACCATTTGGGTCATATAAGGCATCTACATCGCATTCTTCTTTAGAAATAAAATAGTAATCAACTAAATTAATTGCACTCCAAGGAATGAAAAATGTAAGAAGAAACAAAATAAAAGATTTGAATGCGCTTAAAAAAGTATGTTCACCTACAACTGCAATAAATGTTGAGATAATTACCATTGCAAGAACAATTGTAAGTCGCGTTAATTTTGAAATTTGAGCACTTGGCTTAAAACTGTTCCAAATGGTCGCAATACACATAAAACTGCCATAAGCATTAAGTGTAGATAACGTGACCTTTCCGAATGCAATACTAAAATATAAAAAAGTAATCACAAGAGCGATTGGATTCATGCCTACAACGTACTGAACTTCATTGCCAACAAAACCACCATTCGAGACTTGAGCAATGAATACACCGAGCATCATTGAAATTTGGGAGCCTATTAAAGACCCAAGCCCAACTGCCCAAAATACGCGTGTTGAAGATGTTTTTGTAGGAAGATAACGAGAATAATCTGCTACATAAGGTCCAAATGAAATTTGCCAAGAAGCAGAAAGAGAAACTGCTAATAAAAATGATGACCAGCTAAAATGCCGTACAGCAAGCAATTCTGAAATATTAGAGAGAGCTAAAATTTGAGTTAAAATAATAACAAAAGCAATTAAACCAATAACACTTGCAACTTTGCCTACCCAATGAATTAAACGATAGCCAATTGTCGCAAATATAATAATAAAACAAGCATAGATTAAAATACCTGTTGTATTACTCACTTGTGCTAGATGAGCAATTGCTTTACCAGCGAGTACCTCACCAGTGGCCGTAAAGCCAATATACATAAGACAAACAAGAATGATGGGGATACAGGCACCATATACCCCAAATTGGACTCGACTCGAAATCATTTGTGGGAGGCCTAGTTTTGGACCTTGAGCTGCGTGTAAAGCCATGACGGCAGCACCAAAGCATTGTCCAATAAAGAGGCCAATGATTGACCAAAATACATCACCACCTAATACGACGGCTAATGCACCTGTAACAATAGCTGTAATCTGTAAATTGGCCCCGAACCAAAGCGTAAATTGGGCAAATATACTGCCATGCCTTTCATTTTCAGGAATAAAGTCAATACTTCGGTTTTCAACAAATCCGCTTTTCGATTTCCCAGCTGATGAGTCCATAACACTCTCCTTATCCTTTAAGAGCTTTTCTATTATTAGATCCATTTTTGTATAAACAAATACAAACATGTATATACAAGTTATTTGAAAAAGAAGCAAATGGTTTTTTGAGCCGATACCTTAAAATTTTTTTGTTTGTAAATTAAAACGAGTTGAGAAAACGAAACTGATGTTATGGCTATTTTTATAAAGATGAGTCTGTTTGATCCGTAAATTCAGTTTATAAAAAAGCCCTCCATTGAGGGCAGATAATCAGACTTCTGCATCAAGGATTGCTTGAAAAAATACAGGTAACTCCGAAAATTGAACTAATTGTGTTTTATCAGCGTGTTTGTAATAGTACTGATAGTGGGGTGTTTCAAAACCACTATCAAGATATTGGGTTGCATCAGAAAATTGGGCTTTTGCAACGGGCTTATCCTTTTTAAATTTAACAATAATAGGATTAACGGAATTTAATTTAACAGGAACACCATTCTCGAATTTGGCTGTTTCAATGAGTAGAGATATTTTAAAATCACCAAATACTACACAAAACTGTCCTCCATTTTCTGTTTTAATTTCTCGATCATGAAAAAGTTCTTTAAATAAATTTTTTAATGATTCTCTATGCTTGTCTAAAGCTAACTGGAAATCATGATCTTGCTGTTCTAGTTTCTCTTGCTCTTCTTTTAGCAATTTGGCCTGTTTTTCGATAGTTGTAAAATCCAAATTCATCTTAATTCTCCTTGTTGTGTTTTAAACTATATATGGCAACCATTTGTTAAGTTTTAAAGAAACATACATTCTTTGTTACAACGCAATAATTAAGATGAATTTGTGTGATCATTACTTTGTGCAAGGCTTAGCTATAAGTGCAGGACGTTTAATCTGAATAAATCCTCCACTACTCATCACGCCAAGCATGACTAAAGCTGTGCCTATAAGTTGCCAGATATTAAGTGATTGACCAGCTAACAAGGCAACTAACATACTAAAAACCGGAACAAAGTTAAAAAAGATTGATGCTCGGCCTGCACCTAGTTTTTGAATACCATTAAACCAAAATAAATAAGCAATCATGGTAGAACAAATAATGACGTATCCCATAGCCAAGTGTGCAGTGATAGGCGCCATAGCAATTGCTTGAGAAGGGTGCTCAAAAATTACACTTAATATGATTAAAGTCAAAGCACCGAACATCATGGAAAAGGTTGTGGTCTCTAAAGGTGTAGCATTTTTTACATAACGGCGTGATAGCACATTCGCTAAACAAAAACTGACACCACCTAGTAAGATGAATAAGTCACCGATTGCTATTTTTAAATGTAGTAGCGTTGAAATATGGCCATGACTAATAACAAAAAGTACACCACTTAAGCCAAATACAACACCAATAGACTTATTAAGTGTTAGTTTTTCTCCATCAAGTAAAATTGTTAACAATAAAGTAATTAAAGGTGTTGTGGCCATGATTAAAGCGCCATTGACTGCTGAGGTGGTTTGTAAACCATAGAAACAGCCTAGGTTAAAACCGGCAATACCTATAATTCCAATAATAAGATAGATAGCTAAATTTTGCCGTAATGCGGCCCAACGTAGCTTTCCTATAGCTGCAAAAAGAATAAATAGACCAAGGCTTGCAATTGTAAAACGTTCAGCTGCTGCTGAAAGAGGTGGCATATATTGAATCACATAAGACATCGCATTAAATGCCGAGCCCCAAAACAGCATTGTGATTACAACACCAGTATAGGCATACACCATTGATTTATTCATGATTGGGCTCCGAAAAAGAATGTCTTTATTCTGAGTAATCACATAAAGGTGTACAATTCCATATTAATTCATCTCTGATGTGAAAATTTGCACAATGATTGATTGGGAAAATTTACATTACTTTTCAGTTTTTTCTGAAGAGAAGACACTTTCAGCTGCTGCAAGAAAGTTAGGTGTTGACCATGCTACTGTTGCAAGAAGAATTGCCCAGTTAGAAGATAATTTAAAACTAAAATTAGTGGATCGTAGACCTCGTACTTATATTTTAACTTCAGAGGGGGAACGTCTGGCCAAAATCGTGACACGTATGATGGAAGAAACATTTTCTATTGAACGTCTAGCTCAGGCAGGACAACAGGAAATTAGTGGAGTAGTTTCGGTAAGTCTACCGCCAGCTACGGCAGCACATTTGGTAATGCCTCATCTTGGTAAGTTTTATCGTCAATATCCTGAGCTACAATTGAGAATACTCGGTGATGTTCATTATGCCTCCTTACAGCATCGCGAAGCAGATATCGCAGTTCGCTTTGGACGCCCTAAAGATGATTATCTAATTGCGCGTAAAGCTGGTGAAGTTCCTTTTGGCATATATGCAGCCCAAGAATATTTGGATGCTATACAAGAAGAAAACTATGAATGGATTAGCGTTGAAGTTGGTGGAGTTCAAGGACAAAAACAGCAAAAGCTAAAACAACGGTTAAATTATAAAGAGCCTGTTATGGTTACGAATCATCCTGAGCTTCAATGGCGGGCTACTTGTGGAGCAGTTGGTTTAGCTGTACTACCTGATTTTTTAGGCCAGCAAGGTCATTTAGTAAAATTACCTGATGATGACCCAATGAGTGCTGAAATTTGGTTAGTAATTCATGAAGATCTGCGGAGTAGTCCTGCAGTAAGGGTAGTGATGGATTTTCTTTTAGATTGTTTTGAATCTTTTCGTGTTTAATATTGCTTAAGCCTTGACTTCAATTAGCTTAATTAATTTTTATTCATCAGGAAAACTTCCTGCATCTTCTCTTGCTTGCTTCAAGGCTAGAAAAAAACACAGCAAAAAAAGTAAACCAATAAAAAATAAGAAAAAATCTAAATAACTAATACCTAAACCAACTCCGAAAGCCCCTAAACTTAATAATAAAATACAAAATATTTTCCAAATAATGAGCATGTGGTTTTGTAATAAAAACTTGAAGTTAGGCTGTAATTGAAAAATATTTCCAGATATGTGTTTGTTTTTTTTCTTATAGGTTGTGTAAAGCTTTATAATTTATCGAATTACATAATATTTACTTCTAACTAAACCCTCCTAATTAAGCACTTTTTAATTTTACTATACATTCGTATATATAAAATTTATGTTTTTTGAATTAATAGAATGATAATTCTTTAGAAAGCCTGTAAAATAGAAATTGCAAACTTTATTTTTAATTTATTTTTATTTAAAATTAAAGGGTTAAATAAATTTATCAAACTTTTGTTAAAAAAAGACTTGATATTTAAGCTAAATTTTGAAATTATAGTCATGCAAATTGTGATCTATTTCCCACAATTTGTATTTCAGGTTAAGTGGTTATCACTAATGCTCATTAGCTTTTTTCGCTTATGAGCATTTTTTTAATTTATTTATTAGTAAAATTTAAAAAATAATGTGTGTGATCATTTGACTTTTTTAGTATTAATTAAAAATTATTCATTCTATAAAGCCTACTACTTACTACTAAGATCTAGTGTTTAGAAGAAATACTAATCATATTGGATCGTTACCGTTGCATTAGCTTTGACTTCACCAGCTGTTACATTCGAAGCAGTTTGATAATAACGCGCCGTTAAAGGAATATCGTACTGTACTGTCTGGTTAGAACTTACTGTACCAATATCTAGTTTGTTTCCTTTTCGAATAGGATTGTTCGCGCCATTCATATTCCATAACAATTCCACACCAACTCCGTTCGCTTTAGTTGAGTCAGCAGCACTGTTATTAATAACCTGACTATTTGAAGTATCAGAAATGTAGTCAAAGCTTAAACTCAGTGTATTACTCGTTGGTACACCCGAGTTATTTTCCCCACCATTACAAAGAATCGATAAATTAAAGTTTTTCTCACCTTGAGTTGATCCAATGGCTCTAAAACCTGACTTCATCACAGTGGGAAGCTGAACAATTGTATCTATACCGTTTTGAATTTCACAAGAAGATGATGCAATAAGAATAGGGGAGCTGCTCAATACTGTAGTTGTTAAGAAAGGGCGATTTTGTTGTCCTGTTACATAATAGGTACTGTAACGACCAGCAACTAATGCACCTGAACCTGTAGTTGCAGCAGTTTTAATCACTTCCATAACAAAATAACCTGGTGAAAGTGTATATGTTGTATTAGGAGTCAAGCTGCGTTTATAAGGGTAATATCCAGAAAAATCTGTAGAGTCGAATGCCTCTCTATAAAGTCGAATACCTATACCCGGAATATTGGTTGCATACACATTATTTCCAATCGAGCTAACAGGATAGTTTAATGGAAGTGCCGCTGTAATTTGGTCACTGGCACGGTTGCAAGTTGCAGTCGAATTATTGGGTGAAATAGTAAAAGTATTCTTTTGGAGAACTGTTCCGATTGGATCGGTCGGGCGTACTACAATAGTTCCAATCGTCATTGGAATATCGACTGTGGTAAAGCCCTTGCTTAAAGTACAGTTGGCATAGGTTTGGTTATAAATAAAAAAACTAGTGATGAGTAAACCGCTCTTTATAAGCATTTTTTTCATTTGCAGACTGCCTCTGTCATAATAATTGATTGTTTTTCCTGTAAGATTTTTGATTGAATGTCATAATCAAGTTGACATTCTTCACTATTACTTTGTCCCCATTTCACATAAAGATGATCTTGAGTTAGGGGAGTACGTAAATAAATCCGGCTACCTTGGGCTACCATTCCGACTATTTCATTGTTTTGATTAAAAACTTGTGCTGCAAATGGCAAATGGCCGCCATTAGGTGTTTGGGTGCTAATAAAAACTGCATATCCCGTTTTTGTTGAAAAGTTAACTTTAGTGATTGATCCTGCATACGGGGCAATACGATGACTTGTTTCCGTAAGTTCAACAGTTGATGGCATCCCTTGAGGGTCAAGGCTAATGTCATTTAAGCGATAGGGGGTTACATAAGGAATGACAGCATAACCTTGTTTATTAATGCTTAGACCAGGCGTATTGCCGACTCGAGCACCAGTCGCTTGAGGCGCATATACCAATACCATGGTCTGTACTTGATCTGGGCCAAATAAAATACCTTGTGAGTGAGCGACCAAGCTTCCATTTAAATTGATCATTTCTTGTTGGTATGTATCGGACTGACCAAAAGAAGCGCCTATAGTTGTATAGTTAGTACGGTAGGTGCCATTAATATTTAGGCTTGTTTGTCCTTGATCTTGATATGAAATTGATGAGCCATAATCAAAGCGGTCTCCGATATAACCACTCATTCCTAAAGTTCGGCTATCTTCTGAAATAGAACTATTAAAATTAACGGTATTTTTTTTAAATTGAAGTGGAAAAGATAAAGACAACAAATATTGAGTTTCATGACCAGAATTTTGATTTTCTTGGTCAAGCTCATGAGTAATTGCAGAAATACTGTAAGTCAGATCTTTAAATTGATTGCTATATCCAAATTGGAATTGTTGATTACGATTAGGCTGGTTCCAATAATTAATCCACGAGCCTACTAAATAAAAATTACCCCATTGATTTGGAAGGCCTTGGTTTAATGTGATCTGAAATTCACTTTTTTGTTTCCCCACGGAAAAGCTATCAATATCTTGTTGTTGCAAGTCTCGAATTAAAATTGAATCGCGTAATTTCAAATAATTTTCTGTGGAATATTTATACGTAGCTAAAGTTAAATTGGTGTTGGTTGGAGTAAATAGTCGGTTATAACTTAAACGATAACTTCGTCCTTTAAGGGTGGGCTTTTGTTCGAACTCAGCTGACGACTGAGTTGCATCAAATGAAATTGCACCGATTGGGGTTGCAAATGCGCTACCTATTAAAAAAGACTGGTAGTTTTCAGTTGCCTGAAAGCCTGTATAGCTTGTTAAATAGTTATTGATACCTCTTTGATATTTACCTTGCACTAGCCATGGTTTTAGATTGATATTGGCATCTCTAAAATGTCCCAAAGTAAAAGAATATCTGCTCATTTTAGGTCTTAGCATCTCAATGACAGAAGCATAAGGAATAGAAAACTTTTGAATTTCTCCATTTGTTTCATATATAGAGACTTGTAATTCGCCACCGAAGCCTGTGGGATAAAGATCATTAATTTCAAAACTTCCGGGTGTAACAGTCGTTTGATAAATTAAATTTCCTTGCTGACGTACCTCTACTTTTGCATTGGTTTTGGCATAACCTCGAATTTGGGGAGCATATCCGAGCATACTGTTAGGAAGCATGCGGTCATCACTTGATATGTTAATCCCACGATAAGGTAGGGCATCAAAAAAATTATTATTGGTAAAATAATCACCTAAAGTAACAACACTATTGAGCTTGGGAAAAGCCATTTGGGCATATGTATTATTTGATGTGTAGGAAGAAACCTTTTCTTGTATTTCATTATGATCTTGCCATTTCCACTGCCCAGTATGGCGTAATTGCCAATCATAGAGATTTAGACCAACATTTGTACCCATAAACGCATGATTTGTTTCATGGTTATTATTTATAATACGATAGGCAGAAGCATTGTATGCAAAAAAAGCTGCATTTATACCACGGTCCCATAAACGTGGGTCGACATACCCTTGAGCATTCTTTTGTAAAGCTACTTGCGGTATTGAAATATCAAGTCTCAGACGAGAAGTATCAAATTGATAAAAAGCATCGTTAACCCACTTGTCCAAGTCATTACAGGTAAAGGTACTACTTACTTCATGATGAAAAATTTCTGGTTTAACTCCATATTCTAAAAGCATATCTGGGGTAAAACAGGTCTTAGCATTCTCATTCGAACGAGTACTTTTAAAAACAAACTTTCGTTTTCCTAACCACTGCCCATTAATATAGACATCAAGACTATATTCACCCGGTAAAATAGGATTGCCGTACTTAAATCGACCAATATCAATTTTCTGTGCATTTCCCACTAAAAAATTAGTATCAAAGTCAGCTTTTAAAATATTTTCCCTATTCATATTGTCTGATGCATATACAGTTAAGGGGATATTAATTGCGAGACTCAATACCAAATAATATGTAGTGCGCTTTTTAAAGCATATACTGGATATGAACCATTCTGACATCGTCTTTATGCCTGTTCATGTGTAGGTGTTTAAATTAAAAAGTAGGTAAGCTTAGAACCTTATTACTTGTTCAATTCTTCCACCATAATCATTTATATAAACAAAGCTCATATTTGTTATATTGCTATTTTTAAGTTTTATTTGATCTTCTGAAAAAGGAGAAAGCATTAAACCCTGTTTTAATAAATCTGTTTTTTGATGATTTATTTCTTGAAAAACTGAGCTTATTGTAATGTAAAAGGGAGTAGGGTTTTTAATAAGCAAGTTTTCACCATTTTTTACCCACTGAATTTTTTCACTTAATGTATTAATATTTTCTTCTAGACTTACTGGTCGATAAAAGAACTTAATTCGTGAACGTATCGCTAATTGAAGAAAATTATTGGTTAATACTTCATTATTTTCTTGTTTTTTACCTTCCGGCCTTGGTGGTATATCTAATACATTAAGCCAAAATACACTTTCTTTATTTTGGTTTAATTGAGAAGCATTAGGTAGTGCAGTAATTCGTAAAGTTTGCCCTTTAGAGGGTTCTACTCTTGAAATAGGTGGTGTAATGATAAAAGGGACATTCGCTTCATCGGGAGTTGATTTAGCGTTTCCATCATCAATCCAAGCTTGAACCAAGGAAGGTGCTGTACCGTTATTGCTGAGTTGTAAGTTTACTTCTCGAGCATCTGATGGATAGATTACACGTGTACCATGAAGTACTATTTCGGCATGCCCTGTAGTAGCAATTAATGCTTGAAGACAAGCCATTCCCCAAAAAAATTTACGACCACGAAAAAGCATGAGTCATATTCTCAATAATAAATAATAGATGAGATATAGCTTCTATTTAAAAATAGAAGCTGGTTTTAATTTATTGATAAATAATTGTGTATTTCACTTGTGATGTTACAGTACCTGCTGTAGATGCTCCAGTTGCATAATATTCAGCATAATAATTAAGATCGGCATTCCCCCCAGCAGAAACATTTACCCATTGTGAGTTATCTTGTGCACCAGAAGCACCTTTCGCAATTACAGGAATTACTGCATTGTTGCTACCCAATAATTGGATGTTGACATTGGCAGCTGCACCAGAGGTAGCTTGGTTCAATAGTCGACCAGTATTAAAATCAACTGTTGCGCCTGGTTCAAAATAAGTCGCGACTTTACCAACTGAAGCACAATTCGTTAAATTGATTTGAAAAGGTGTACGACCAGCAACATCGCCCGCATTTTTCAAAGATTGAGATGATACTGTTGGTAAATTTACAGTGAGATTTTTATCACCAGTATCAATCGTACACGTATTATCAGTTACTAAACCATTAATAGTGATCGTACCATCAGCTGCTTGTGCTGCTGTAATATTAAAAAGAGAACTAGCCGCAATAAAAATAAATTTTTTCATAAAATCCCCAGAATATTCAATAAATATCGCTTTATTACTCTTCAGTGCTTTTATTCTGATCAAGTAATGCGGTGGAAATATAGCACTTTTCGAGTAAAAAACAAGAATAACATTATATTTTTATGTATTTTGATTGGTTGTTTTTTTATTGATAAATACGGTTTTTATTTTAATTTATACCATATGGTAAAATATTATGAAATTATTTTATTTAAATTAATTTGATAATAATTTTCATTTAAGTTTTTTAATTTTTAAGAATTGATTCTTTTATTGTAATTTTATATAAATTATATATTTTTTGATAAATTAACTGGTTGATTTTTATTATTATAATTAATTTTTATATATCGTGTAAATATATTTATTTTTTTAAGAAAATTTTAAGGTTTAATTCCTAGTGTTTTAGTTGTAATTCAATAAAAGATCATCTGGAGTTTGGTTCCATGAACAACATGAAATACACGTATAAACCGAATTATTTTTTCTTTGCTCATAAATTAGTCTTGTTTTTAAAAGACTATTTACTCAAACATCCTACTGAACAGAACACGACGTTTAATTTACAAACAATTTATGATGTCTTTAGCCATGATCTAGCCTCTAGCACAACGAACCTAGAAGGTATTCTAAACATTGCGGATGAGTATGTTTTAGAAACAGAAGAGGGCCTTTTGCCATTGATTAGTAGCCACTCAATCAATTTAAAGAATCATGTACTTTCTTTAGAGTTTTCACCTAAAGCGTTAACAAGCTTATTGTCGGGGCGTTCATTAGTGAATCCGAAGGCTGCTTAGATTTTCTTTTAAGGTAGAATGAACTCATATAGAATTCATAAAATTTATTTTTAAGAGTTATTTATGAGTAAAGACTTTAAAGCCTTAACTTATATTGCAGATGATAATATAGCAGATACAGTGACTTGGCTCTTACACCATCAAGATGTTTTTGAATCTTTTCACTTTGATGTATTGAGCCAAGAATTATCGGTTACCCATGCGGCAGGTAAGGATATTATTCGAGTTGGAACCTTTCTGAATGCTACTTATGGCATATTGGTAACTTCTGTATAAATGAAAAAAGCCCTGAATGATCAGGGCTTTTCAATTTTGATGAGGTTAAGCACTCATCGCATCTACTGATAAATCAGAAACAGTTGGTTTTGGCTTTTCAGCTGTTAACCCTAATTTATTAAATAACGCTTGGTCTTTACCTTCACCTGCATTTGGCGTCGTAAGTAATTTATCACCAGAGAACAGAGAATTTGCACCCGCCATAAATGCTAAAGCTTGATCTGAGTCACTTAAAGATTCACGACCAGCAGATAAACGAATATAACTATGCGGCATAATGATACGTGCTACCGCAATAGTACGAATCCATTCAATAACATCTAGTTTTTCAACATCAGCTAATGGTGTACCTTCAATTGGAACAAGCATGTTAATTGGTACAGATTCTGGATGAATAGGCAAGGTTGCTAATTCATGTAACAAACCAATGCGATCTTCACGGCTTTCACCTAAACCAACAATACCGCCACTACATACTTTCATACCAGCTTGACGGACATAATCTAAAGTATTCAAACGATCATCAAAAGTACGTGTGCTGATGATGTGGGAATAATACTCGCGAGATGTATCAAGGTTATGGTTGTAATAGTCTAAACCAGCATCTTTTAGGCGTTCTGCTTGTGATTGATTAAGCATACCTAAAGTCATACAGGTTTCCATACCTAGTGCTTTAACTTCACGTACCATTTCTAAAACATAAGGCATATCGCGCTCATGAGGGTTACGCCAAGCAGCACCCATACAAAAGCGAGATGAACCTGAATCTTTTGCAGCTTTTGCTTCGCTAATTACTTTTTCAACAGCAATACGTTTTTCTGCTTCTAATTTTGAATCGTAATGTGCAGATTGAGAGCAATATTTGCAATCTTCAGGACATTTACCCGTTTTAATAGATAAAAGGGTGCTGACCTGAATTGTATTGGCAGTGAAGTGCTCACGGTGTACTTGTTGAGCCTTAAAAACTAAATCCAAAAAAGGTTGTTCATATAGAGCTTGGATTTCTTCACGAGTCCAATCATTACGTAGAGTCATTGTCATATCCATGATGATGGCATTAATTCACTGTACATAATCATACAGAATTCGTATTAAAGCTATAGGGCAAAAAACATCATTTTTTTAATTTGATAGCTAAAGTTGATTAAGTTGCTGTTCAATTGCCCAATCAATATGCACATTGACGATTTCGTCATGTAAACTTTTGCCTTTGTTTAGCTGATCTACAATTTCTTTTGAGTACGGTGCGTTGCCTAAACCGATAGCAATATTACGTTTGAAGGATTGATAACCTGTACGTCGTATTGGGCTGCCTTCTGTATTGGCTAAAAAAGTAGCTTCGTCCCACTGCCAAATATCAAGCAGACTAATATTATCTAAACCATGTCTAGGATTGAAATCGGGAATAGACGCTGTTTTAGCAAAGCTATTCCACGGGCAAATTAATTGGCAGTCATCACAACCAAATATCCGGTTACCAATGCCTGCACGTAATTCTTCTGCAATGATTCCTTTATATTCGATAGTTAAATAAGCAATGCAGCGTCTGGCATCTAGCATATAAGGTTCGACAATCGCTTGTGTCGGGCAAATATCAATACACGCACTACAAGAACCGCAGTGAGAAGTAGCAGGTTCATCAAAAGGTAAGTCGAGTGATGTAAATAGTTCACCTAAGACAAAGAATGAACCCGACTTTTTATGGATGAGCAAAGTATGCTTACCTGTCCAGCCCATTCCAGCACTTTCAGCTAATGATTTCTCAAAAATAGGTGCCGAGTCTGCAAAAGGGCGGGATTCAAAATCTCCCACTTTTTCACGGATACGTGTGGCTAACGTTTTTAATCTGCCACGCATCACCTTATGGTAATCACGACCACGAGCATAACGGGCAATAATCGCAGAGTTTGGTTCAAAAGGTACATATCGTGGTTTTGGCGATTCCACCAAATAATTCATACGTACGCAAATAATACTTTTTGTTCCTGGCACCAATAAAGTTGGATCTGCTCGCTTTTCCAGATTTTCTTCTAAATAGGTCATATCTGCATGATAACCACGTTCAAGGTATTCTAAAAAACGTGGCATTTGCTCTTGAGCATCTGGTTTGGCAATGACACAATCAGCAAAACCCAAGTCTAATGCTTGAGCTTTGATCCATGCTTTTAATTCATGTGGATCAATTTGTTGCACTGCAATGCGTGATGTGTTGGAAGATGTCATAAACCGAAAAATGCAAGAGGATAAGAATATGCAGGCGGTAGTTTACCATAGCCAAGATATCCAGGCATGGGAGCAACGTTGGTTTGCTGCGCAAAACTCATCATTAGGTTTAATGCAACAAGCAGCTTGGTCAATCACTCAACAACTCATTGTACTTTTTCAAAAACAAAATTTTAAGAATATTGCTGTTTGGTGCGGACAGGGCAATAACGCTGGTGATGGCTATTTTATAGCAAGCTATCTCAAACAAGCTGGGTTTTATGTTGAAATATTTGCGGCTGACTTGGGCGAGTCAGCCGATTTACACCATGCTGTCCATTTTGCTAAAGCAAATCATGTTCAAATACACCAAGGTTTTGAGGTCAACAGAACATTTGATTGTCATATTGATGCGTTGTTTGGGATTGGTTTAAACCGTGAATTAAACGGTTATTGGCAACACGCTATTCAACAATTTAATGGGCAAGCAGGGCTAAAAATTTCGATTGATATACCAAGTGGTTTAAAAGCAAATACTGGCTCTACCTTACCTTGTGCAATACGGGCTGATCATACATTTACTGTTTTAGGGCTTAAAGCAGGATTATTTACAGGCCAAGGCAAAGAATATACAGGACAAATTCATTTAATTAATTTAATACCAATAGACCAAGAGCTGAAACCTCTTGCTTACTTGACGCCAACACATATCAAACTTCCTAAACGTTTGGCTTTTGGACATAAAGGAAGTTATGGGCATGTTTTGGTGATAGGTGGACATGAGCAAATGGGTGGGGCCGTCATTATGGCTGCTGAAGCTGCTTTTCATGCAGGGGCAGGCAAGGTTACGGTAGTTTGTCATCGCAACCATCATCAGGCTATTTTGTCGCGAGCTCCTAATATTATGCTGCGTGATATTAATGATTTCGATGAAAACGGTATTAAAGAAATTTTATCTCAGGTTGATGCAGTATGTTTTGGAATGGGGTTAGGTCGTGATGACTGGGCACACCAAATCTATCAACAGTGGTTTAATTATTTAAATCAGACTTCACATTTAGAAGTTGTATTAGATGCAGATGCCCTATGGTTTCTCGCAAAGCAGCCTGAAAAATTGAGTTTACATATTTATGCAACACCTCATCCGGGGGAGGCCGCTACATTACTTGGTTGTTCTACTTGGCAAATTGAAAATGACAGAATTGCTGCGATTTATGCGTTGCAGCAAAAATATGCAGGCCAGTGGGTGCTTAAAGGAGCAGGCAGCTTAATTTTAGAAGATAACTTGTATATTTGTACGCAAGGTAATGCAGGTATGGGAACTGGTGGAATGGGAGATGTGTTGGCGGGCATGATTGCAAGCTTAAAAGCCCAGTTCCACAAAGCAGTTACCCTACATGAGATCGTAACTCTCCATGCTCAGGCAGGTGACCAACTTGCCAAACAAGGCATGCGCGGTTTACAAGCTTATGAGATGAATCAAGCAATTACTCAAGTAGTAAATCAATAAACAATAAAACTTTAGCGTCTACGGCTACTAGAGCGACTTCGTCCACGAGCCATACCACCTAAGGCATTCAAGACAGTTAGTTTGCTCATACTTCCTGAAGCATGGGCATGACAAATTGCAGCAGCAAGAGCATCGGCTGCATCGGCTTGAGGTTTAATGGTCAGGTTAAGTAAACGCATTACCATCATTTGTACTTGTTCTTTATCGGCAGCACCATATCCCACTACAGATTGTTTAATCTGGCGTGCAGTGTATTCTGCAACTTGTAAATCTAAATTCACTAAAGCGGCTATAGCAGCTCCACGGGCTTGACCAAGTTTTAAGGCAGAGTCGGGGTTCTGTGCCATAAAGACTTGCTCAACCGCAGCTTCAGTAGGACCATGAAATTTCACAATTCGCTCAACACCAGCAAAAATACGCTTCAAGCGCTCTGGCATCTCTTGAGTTTCCGTTCGGATTGTACCGGCATCAACAAAACGTAGTTTACTACCATCTTTTTCAATGATTCCGTAACCTGTTAAGCGTGAACCTGGATCAATTCCAATAATCAATGGCATGTGAAGACTTACTTAAATAGTTTAGAGGGTATTGTTACATAGCCAAATCGGTTCTGCATGAGTAATTTAAAGAATGCTGCTATGAATGGTTATTTTTCGGTTTTTAATCCTAAAGATTTATATTGTCCACCCAATTTTCCATATATTCACAAGGAAGAGTTTGAAATCATTTGATGTAATTCTATTTTAATGGAATACTTATCTATAATGATGGAATTGAGCTTCTTTAATGGATGATATCAATATAAGGATTGCACATCGAATACGAGAGCTGCGTTTAGCACGTGGATATACTTTAGATGTGTTAGCTGCCCGTTGCCAAGTTAGCCGTTCAGCTATTTCTTTAATTGAAAGAGGAGAAACGAGTCCTACGGCAGTTGTTCTTGAAAAACTAGCAAATGGTCTTGAAGTACCTTTAACTCAAATTTTTACGAATGAAGCAGGGAATTCATCATCTCAACCGCTTATTCGTCGGAATGAACAAGCTGAGTGGCGAGATCCGGAAACTGGCTATATACGCCGTACAGTTTCACCTCCGAACTTAAAATTACCCTTCCAGATTGTTGAAATTGAATTTCCGCCTCATTCTCGAATTACTTATGAAACTAATGAAAGCTCTAGAGTGGTACAGCAGCAGCTTTGGGTCGTTGAAGGGAAAATTGAAATTCAATTAGGTGAAACTTCTTATGCATTAGGTCAAGGGGATTGCTTGGCAATGCAATTAGATCAACCTGTCATATACAGTAATCATTCAGCTCAAGTTGCTCGTTATATTTTAGTCGTTTCTAATCAACTGGTGCCCGCTCTTAAGGAATCTTTATGAACTATTCCCTCGATTCTAATTTCCGTTTAATTGATTGTAATGAAGCAGAGCATGCGGTAGCAATATTAGAAATTCTAAATGATGCGATTGTTAACTCTACCGCATTGTATGACTATGTTCCCCGTTCACTTGATTCAATGAAAACATGGTTTTCGGTAAAAAGAGAAAATGGTTTTCCTGTCATTGGGGTAGTAGATGAGTCAGGTAAGTTATTAGGATTTGCCAGTTGGGGAACATTTAGAGCTTTTCCAGCTTATAAATATACGGTTGAGCATAGTATCTATATTCATCATGAACATCGTGGCTGTGGTCTAAGTAAAGTTTTAATGCAAGCGTTAATTCAACGCGCTCAACACGCTCAATTTCATGTGCTCATTGGTTGTATTGATGCGACAAATCAAGCCAGTATAGGCCTTCATGAGAAAATGGGCTTTACCCACGCTGGTACTTTTAAACAAGTGGGCTTTAAATTTGGGCAATGGCTTGACGCTGCTTTTTACCAATTAATTTTGAATACTCCATTTGAACCAGTGGATGGATAGATTAGCAGTTTTAAAATAGCAATGGCCCAGATCATAATGGTAAAAAGTGAACCGGGCTATAAACTAACTCTATAAAATACCTAATTGTTCTAAACTTTTATAAGTAATCTCTTTTCGAACAGAGCTAGGTATTCCTTTTTTCATTTCTAAGTTAAGGGAGAACGCTACAATATTCCCATGAGGCTGAACAACCCATCCAGTTAACCAGCCTACTTGTGGGTTTACATCCCATCCCCAACCACTTTTTGCGTATATTTTATTTCCATTCTTTTCTTCTATGAATAGCATGGATTGCACTTCATCTTGGACTTTTTGGCTAAATGGAAGCGTTTTATTAGCTAGCTTGTAAGCAAACTGTGCCTCTTGCTGAGGAGTAATTTTTAAAGGACCCACCAGCCAAAAATTATCGACTTGGGTACCGATATCTGCATTGCCATAACCAACACGCTTCACTTCCTTAGACATGAGCTCAAGTCCAATACGACGAGCTAAATCTTGATAAACCGGAATAGCGGAAGCTTTCATGGCATCGCCTAGGGTCATGTCCTTTTCCCATTCTGGGAATAACCTTTTTTTACCATCCCACTTAAATACTTCTGTGGTGGTTGCCTTATGGTGCTCAAGGCCGATCAAAGCATTAAGCATTTTGAAGGTCGAAGCAGGTACATACTCGGTCGAAGCACGAGCAAGATCATTACCATAGCTTTGTTGAGTTTGGCCTTGTTGGATAACTAAAACACCCGTAGTGTGTGCTTCGTTAAATAAATTTTTAATTTTCTCTGCTTTTTCATCAGATTTTGAAGCACTGTGATTTGGATTAGCAGACACTATATAAGGTGAGCAGGCTGAAATAAAAATAGCGCTTGTTATAAGTAAGAGTGCTTGAATGTTCATAAGACTTATAAGATTGAATTTGAAGTTTAGCTAATTAATGTAACTTGAGTAGATCAATTATTAGATATCAAAAATGTAAGTTAAATTTTATAGAAAAGCTGCTAATAGATAAAAGCATCGGCCAATTCATGAAAAAATTGCAATCTTGTAGAAAAAACACTTGATAAAGTTGATATAGCACTCATTAATAATAGAGTATGACTGTTTTATTAAGTTAGAATCAGTCTTATTTATAGTATTGCAGAACCTTAGTTTAGCTATGATTTTAGGTTACAACAAAAACATTGTCTAAGCTTCGCAACTAAATTTAATCCATGATTTCAAATGAAAAATGGATAAGTTTAGTTAAGTAGTAACAACTGCAATGAATTTTCTTTTTGAGATAGATAAAGTTTTACATGAATTTACTTCTTATTGTGGTTCTGGGCGCGATTGTTGAAATTGCCGTATGGATTGGCGTAGCACAGTTCATCAGTGGATGGTATGTGTTTTTCTGGTTCATTATTGCTTTCTTTATTGGTCTAACGCTTATTCGTAATAGTACGGCTGGTATTATGCCGCAACTACAACAAATGCAGATGACTGGACAATTGGGTAATGATCCGACTGTGACTAAAAAATTAGCTTATGCTTTTGCTGGTTTTTTATTAATGTTGCCAGGTTTGGTATCGGATGTATTAGCGCTCTTAATTCTTATTCCGGGCGTGCAAACTGCGTTTCGTAATATTGCAATGAGAACACTCGCAAAACGTCAGCAAGCCATGATGAACAAAATGATGGGCGGCATGGGTGGTGCAGGTGCTGGTCAAAACCCATTTGCAGATTTAATGCGTCAAATGCAGGATATGCAGAATCAACAAGGTGGTGGTAGCCAATATCATGATTCTAGTATTATTGATGGCGAAGCGAGAGAAGTTACTCCAGACCACAAGAAAATTGAGCATAAAAATAAAGATTAATTAATCTATTATACAAAAAGGGTCTAAATCTAAAAGATTTAGGCCCTTTTTAATTTATAACAATTAATCATCTGAAGTTTCAGAAATATCTGCTTTTGCTTGAATCATCTCGTTTTGATTATCTTGGAGCTTAGTTTGAGGTTGATACTTGTTTGAAGGCAGAGCTACTTGCTTGTTTTCAGATTGTTGATATTTTCGGCTTCTATTGGCTCTTTCACGAAAGCCACCTTTATTAATGAGCTGTGTCATAAATTCGCCTAGAAAATAAAATATATTCCTATTTTAACAAATTCAACAAAATATCAAAATAAGAAAAATAGTGCTAAAAAAATAATATTTAGTCTATCTCTTTGTATAAATTAAATATTTGAAATTTGAACGGATTGTTCATTCAGATTGAATTATCTTTTCATTTCAAATAGGATAAATATAAAGGATGTATAAATTTAAAAATGTAGCAAACCTATTAAAACAACAACGGTTGAAGTGAGGGAAGGAGGGTTACCTATGCTATATCAATATCATTGTGCTTGTTGCGACAAAGTTGTGGCATCAACTGATAAATCATGTCCATATTGCGGTTCACACCATATTCGTAGTCCATATGGCCTATGGATGTTTTGTGTGATGGCTTGTCTAGCAGTTGTTGTCGTATTCAAAGTTGTTCATCTTTATATCCAGAATCATCAAGATACACCTGTGCAATCGACTCTGTTAGATGTATTAAATGAAGGTGATAAGAGCACAAAACAATAATATTGCTTAATACTCACTACATGCCTTTAAATAATGTATGTTGAAGGGGCTGTTGTTTAATTTTAATCAAATACAAAAATAATAAAAAAGCCCGCTGAAGAGCGGGCTTTTAATATAATCAGCTTAAAGGCCTGCGGCATCTTTAAGTGCTTCAACTTTATCGGTTTTTTCCCATGTAAATGCAGTATCTGAACCTTCACGACCAAAGTGGCCGTAAGCAGCTGTTTGTTTATACATAGGTTGAATTAAGTTAAGCATGCGAGTAATACCAAACGGACGTAAATCGAAATGTTCACGTACTAACTGGATAATTAACTCATCAGAAACTTTTGCAGTACCAAAAGTATTGATTGAAATAGAAGTTGGCTCTGCAACACCAATTGCATAACTCACCTGAATTTCACATTTGTCCGCAAGACCAGCAGCAACAATATTTTTAGCTACATAACGACCAGCATACGCAGCTGAACGGTCTACTTTAGATGGATCTTTACCAGAGAATGCACCACCGCCGTGACGAGCCATACCGCCATAAGTATCAACGATGATTTTACGGCCAGTTAAACCACAGTCACCCACAGGTCCACCGATAACAAACATACCAGTCGGGTTAATGTGGAATTTAGTTGCTGCATGGAACATTTCAGCAGGAATGATCGGTTTAATAATTTCTTCAATTACAGCTTCTTTAAGCTGAGTTTGAGTAATTTCAGGATCATGCTGTGTAGAAAGTACTACTGCGTCTAAACGTACAGGTTTGCCATTTTCATAAGCAAAAGTTACCTGACTTTTTGCATCTGGACGTAACCATGGTAATGCACCAGAACGACGAAGTTCAGCTTGGCGTTCCATTAAACGGTGAGCATAAGAAATAGGGGCTGGCATAAGCACGTCGGTTTCACGGCTTGCATAACCAAACATTAAACCTTGGTCTCCAGCACCTTGGTCTTCAGGTTTTTGGCGGTCTACACCTTGTGCAATCTCTGGTGATTGTTTACCAATCATGTTGATTACAGCACAAGTTGAACCATCAAAGCCTAAATCTGAATGGTGATAGCCGATACCGTTAACAGTTTGGCGAACAACAGCTTCTACATCAATATTCGCAGTTGTTGTGATTTCACCTGCAAGTACAACAGCGCCTGTTTTTACCAGTGTTTCACAAGCAACACGTGCGTATGGGTCTTCTTTTAAGATTGCATCCAAAATAGCGTCGCTAATTTGGTCGGCCATTTTATCGGGATGACCTTCGCTTACAGATTCCGAGGTAAAAACAGCGTACTCGCGCATGAAAGTCCTATCTTGGTTATTTCAAAAAGACATAATATGTTACATCGACTTGAGCTTGAGGACCAGTTCATACTGACTAAAAAGCATGAATTTCTTTCATTTCTACTATGTTTTAATTGATATGTGTATCAGGGAAATTGATATAGATAGATGAAAATTAATCATTTTTATATTAGAGTTTTAATAAAATGTTTAAATTTTAAACATTTGATTTTGTTAAATATTAATCAAGAAGATTTAGACTATGAAGTGAAAAGCTATAAATAAAGAAAATAAATACAACTCTATATGTTGATTAAGAGGAAGAAGCTTACAATCGTTGAGCATGGAAATAAGTATAAATACTATTGTTTTACACAGCTTAAGAATCTAAATGTTTTTTGAGTAACCAAGAAATAGTTAAAAATAAAGAAATATACAGTGTTGGGGTTTACCCCTAGGCGTTTTTTTAAGACAATATAGCGGCATTGAATGGTTATTCATCTTCTTCTTTTCATCAATCTATTAAAATTGGATTCTGATCTATGACGACCCCTTTAAACGAACGTCGTATTGCAAACGCAATTCGTGTATTGGCAATGGATGCTGTGCAACAGGCAAACTCAGGGCATCCGGGTGCTCCAATGGGGATGGCAGATATTGCTGATGTCGTCTGGCGCGAGTTTTTAAATCACAACCCAACTAATCCACAATGGGCAAACCGTGACCGTTTTGTTTTATCAAATGGCCATGGTTCAATGTTGCAATATGCTTTGCTTCATTTAACAGGTTATGATCTTTCAATTGAAGATTTAAAACAATTCCGTCAATTGCACTCAAAAACTCCTGGTCACCCTGAATATGGTTATGCTCCAGGAATTGAAACAACGACAGGTCCTCTGGGTCAAGGTATTGCAAACGCTGTTGGTTTTGCATTAGCAGAAAAAACTTTAGCTGCTCAGTTCAATAAAGATGACTTAAAAGTAGTTGATCACTTCACCTATTGTTTCTTAGGCGATGGCTGTTTAATGGAAGGTATTTCTCATGAAGTATGTTCTTTAGCAGGTACTTTACAGCTTGGTAAATTGATTGCTTATTATGATGACAACGGCATTTCGATTGATGGTGAAGTAGAAGGCTGGTTCAGTGATGACACTGAAGAGCGTTTCAAGTCTTATGGTTGGCAAGTTCTTCGTGTAGATGGCCACGATGCTGATGCGATTCGCCAAGCAACAGTTGAAGCTAAAGCAGAAACTCAAAAACCAACGATTATTATTTGTAAAACAATTATTGGCTTAGGTTCTCCAAACAAGCAAGGTAAAGAAGACTGTCACGGTGCACCGCTGGGTAAAGATGAAATTACCTTAACTCGTGAAGCTTTAGGTTGGACTGAAGAAGCATTTGTTATTCCTGCTGATGTATATGCTGCATGGGATGCTAAAGCAAAAGGTAATGAAGCTGAAGCAGCTTGGAATGAAGTGTTTGCTCAATACCAAGCAAAATATCCAACGGAAGCAGCTGAGTTACTTCGTCGTATTAGCGGTGACTTACCAGCAGAATTTTCAGCTCAAGCAGATGCATTTATTCGTGAAACAAATGCTAAAGCTGAAACTGTAGCAACTCGTAAAGCGAGCCAAAACACATTACAAGCATTTGGTCCTTTATTACCTGAATTATTAGGTGGTTCTGCGGACTTGGCAGGTTCTAACTTGACACTTTGGAAAGGTTGCCAAGGCGTTCAAGAAAACCCGGCTGGTAACTACGTGTATTATGGTGTACGTGAGTTCGGTATGACTGCAATCGCTAACGGTGTTGCATTGCATGGCGGCTTCATTCCTTACGTTGCAACGTTCTTAATGTTTATGGAATATGCACGTAATGCGGTACGTATGTCTGCATTAATGAAACAGCGCGTGATTCATGTGTATACACATGACTCAATCGGTTTAGGTGAAGATGGTCCAACACACCAACCAATTGAACAAATTGCTTCTTTACGTGGTACACCAAACTTAAATACTTGGCGTCCTGCTGATACTGTAGAAACAGCGATTGCGTGGAAATCTGCTTTAGAGCGTAAAGATGGACCTACAGCACTTATTTTCTCTCGTCAAAACTTACCATTCCAAACGCGTACTGAAGAGCAAATCCAGAATGCGGCAAAAGGTGGTTATGTTCTTGCTCAAGAGAAAGGTGAGTTGAAAGCAATTATTATTGCTACTGGTTCAGAAGTTTCTTTAGCAATGGAAGCTTATGCTCAACTTGAAGGTGTTCGTGTTGTTTCTATGCCATGTGCAGAAGAGTTCATGAAACAAGATGCTGCATATCGTGAAGCAGTATTACCAGCTCACATTCGTGCACGTGTTGCTGTAGAAGCTGCTCACGTTGACTACTGGTGGAAGTTTGTTGGTCTTGATGGCAAAGTAATTGGTATGACAACTTATGGTGAGTCAGCACCAGCAAAAGACTTGTTCCAATTCTTCGGTATTACAACTGAGGCTGTAGTTGCTGCGGTAAAAGAGTTAACTGCTTAATCTTTTGAGCAGAATAAAAAGCGTCCCGATTGGGGCGCTTTTTTTATGAGCTATTTAAATGTTAAGTTCAGTTTGGATCGTAATATTAGACGTTAAAAGCTTATGAATAGGGCAGTTTTCAGCAACTTTTAATAATCTTTTATGCTGATCCTCAGTAAATTCACCTTTTAGAGTAATTTTACGCTCAATATTATTTTGACCTGCTTCTGGATCACCATTTGGATTTAATGCTAAATCAACTTGTACATGCTCAATTTTGATGCCTTTGTGATTTGCATACATTTCTAGTGTAATTGTAGTGCAAGCTCCTAAAGCCGATAATAAAAGCTGAACCGGATTTGGAGCTGTATCTTGTCCACCTTTATCGGTGGGTTCATCTGCAAACCATTGATGGCCTGAAGGATCGGTAAGCGTTACTCGATAAGGAGTAGAAGTACTTTGTGCTTGGGCAGTGTTAACCATGTTTTACCTTGTTATTTATCAATAAAATCGTAGTAAAAATTAATAAATCTGAAAGCTTCGAATAGAAGAATATCTATACTTTATAATATGGTTTTTGAATAACAACTGTAACGCTTTTATTGTTGCATGGATGAAACATATCGTTTTATAAAGAATAGTGAATTAAATTACTTGATGTATACACTAACGACTATATCAATAAAGGATACGAAAAATGCATCTTAAAACATTAAGCTTCGGTTTAGCAGTAGCATTGGCAAGTACAGTTACATTAGCTGCACCAGTGGACTATAAAATTGATCCAACACACACAGCTACTGTTTTCTCGTGGAATCACTTCGGTTTTTCAACCCCAAGTGCTAACTTCTCGGACATCCAAGGTGTAATTAAAGTTGACAATGCTAAACCAGCAAACTCATCTGTAAATGTGACCATTCCTTTAAGCAGTGTGAATACCAATGTACCTGCTTTAGATAAAGAGTTCCAAGAAGAAGCTTGGTTTAATGCGGCTAAATACCCAAACATTACTTTCAAAAGTACGAAAGTAGAAACTAAAGATAAAAAACATTTTAAAATTACTGGTGATTTGACTGTTAAAGGTATCACTAAGCCAGTTGTACTTGATGCTGTCTTAAATAAGCAAGGCGAGCACCCAATGGCAAAAGTTCCAGCGATTGGTTTTAACGCGACAACTTCGTTCAATCGCTCTGACTTTGGTTTAGGTAACTATGTACCAAATGTAGGTGATAAGATTACTGTAAACATTACAACTGAAGCAACTGCGGCTAGTGCAGCTAAAAAATAAGTTGCAAGTTTTCTAAAAAAGTCCTCAACTTGAGGACTTTTTTATTAGATAGTTTCTTTTTTATCTGGTTCTATAAAGACTAAAGGTGAGGTTGGGTCTATATTTCTTTTTTCGGCTTTTTCTCTTAGAAATTGATAAGCCGGAATATTCATTTTTGCCTGATCACGTAATTTCTTTTTAATATAAAGAACAAGAGCAAAGCAGGTGGTTGCTACGGTCAGCATCATGCCATTCATATAGCTCATGATTGAACTCACGTAACCAATGGTGGTTAAACGATGCATCATACGCTCAACTTGAGTACTACTTTCGATACCAGTAATCGCCCAACTGCATAAATGCTCACAATTATTAATAATCAAATGATAATGGTTTTCATGCATACGTGAACGCATACGTCGTACAACAACTTTTCCTCTGTAGCGTGGTGCATCGTAAGAACGTACATGAATTTTCTTGCCATGAGAAAAGGCATCTAGGGAAGTGATTTCAATGGGCCTTTTTTTGATGAAATGTGCGAGGCCCGAATAATGAATAACTCGACCTCTCCCAGCATAGATACCATGATGGCTATAGCCGAGATGTTTTACAATAAGATGAGCCCCTAAAGGGTAGCGTTTATTTGTTTGTTGCATATTCACGCTGATCCAATAAAGTTTAATCACTTTTATACAAAGCTGTGACTATTATAACGAATATAGTTGTGTTCTAGTGTATTGATTAGGTGGAATAAGCGACTTTCGGGTATAGATCACCTCATAATATTTTTTATTTAATAAAGTGTGTTTATGAAAAGAAAATGACATCTAAGGTTTGGCATTAATGAAAATACTAGTACTGTGTATCGTGAACTTCATAATCTTTACACAATCCGCTTTAGCACTAGAGTATCGACAGATTAGAAATACTACTGATGATCAGTTTGAAGTAATTGAAATTTCTAATTTAGAACAATTACGCTTATTTCTGAAAAATCCGCAAACTGATCAATATTATAAAAGTTTCGACAATATTCAATATCAACTTAAAGCATGTGAACAGCTTACTTTTGCGATGAATGGAGGCATGTTCCATTCCGGTTTTTCTCCAGTAGGACTATATATTGAAAACGGACGAGAGAGCCAACGTTTAAATGAAGATAAAGGCTGGGGGAACTTCTTTTTGCAGCCTAATGGAGTTTTAGCATGGAATGACAAACAAGCCGTTATATTGACAACTGAACAATATAAAGCAAAAGTTTTTCAACCCGATTATGCTACGCAGTCCGGCCCTATGTTAGTGATTAATGGCAAAATAAATCCCTTATTCCTAGCAAATAGTGATTCAAAGAAAATACGTAATGGGGTAGGTATAAAAAATAATAAATTGTATTTTGTGATATCTAAAAATAGAGTGAATTTCTATAGTTTTGCTCAGTTCTTCCAAAAAAATCTTGAAGTCGAGCAAGCTCTATACCTTGACGGTTCTATCTCTAGTTTATATTTGCACAAGAATAATCGAAATGATAAAAGATTTAATATGGGGCCTATTATTGGATGGGTGGATCAGGCAGATTGTAGACCCAAGTAAAATATAAAAAAGCCAGTACAAGACTGGCTTTTTAATTAATGAATAGATGGTTTTTGAGTGAGTTCATTTAACTCTTTTCGGCTATAACCACGGGAAATAAGAACTTTCTTGATTCCCTTAATGACATCTTCATCAGTCGCTTGCGCAAGCGCACTTAGAAGTTGTTCATTAGTTTTACATGAGCAGTCATTTTCAACACAAGCAGTTTGGTTTTTATGCTCGTTATGCTGTTGATCTGCCAAGAACAGCTTTTGCCAAAAACTCATAGAGCCTTCATATACAACCTAACATAGCTCGAAATATAGCCAATATAAATTAAAATACAAGACTCTATATGTGATAAATCCACCAGTTGAACTAGAGAATTTTCGATAGTAATGGTCGAGTTAAACGAAATTATGACGAATAGATGACTTGATATTTTTTTTAAATTTAAAAACTTAATTAAAAAACCTTGAAAAATAAGGAGATATTTAATCTCCTTATAAAATAGGGTTACATTGAAAAATTTTGTTTAAATCTTCTCAAGTAAGACACCAGACTCTACATGATGCGTATAAGGGAACTGATCAAATAAAGCAAACTTAGTAACGCGATGAGTTTGAGTGAGCGTTTTTAAATTTTCATATAAAGTGTCGGGGTTGCATGAAATGTAGATAATACGTTCAAAGCTCTGCAATAGTTTTAAAGTTTCATCGTCAATTCCTGCGCGTGGAGGATCAACGAATACCGTATCGAAGTCGTAGCTTTGAATATCAATATCTGCTTCTTGTAGACGGCGGAATTCACGTTCACCTTGATAGGCTTGAGTGAACTCTTCAGCCGATAGGCGAGCTACTTGAATATTATCAATCTGGTTCTGTTCGATATTCCACTGCGCCGCATAAACTGATGATTTTGCAAGTTCAGTCGCAAGTACTCTTTCAAATTTTAAAGAGAGTGGAAGCGTGAAATTACCATTACCACAATAAAGTTCTAATAGGTGTTTTTTTGATCCTTCAGCTGCATCACATGCCCATTGCAGCATTTTTTTGCAAACTTGTGCATTAGGCTGCGTAAAGCTACTTTCGATTTGTTTGTATTTAAATGAACGGTTTAAAAGTTCAAATTCTTCTACAACAAAGTCATCGCCAATAACAATTTTCTGGCCGCGGCTACGGCCCATAATTTTAATATTTAATTTTTCAGCAAGTGCTTTAGCTGCTTGTTCCCATTCCTGATTAAGCTTACGGTGATAAATCAAGGTAACTAACATTTCTCCGCTTAAAGTTGCGAGAAAGTCAACTTCAAATAAACGCTGAGAAAGTAAAGAGTTGGCCTTAAGTTCTGCTAAAAGAAGTGGCATTAAGTCATTAATGCTTTTATCTGCAATAGGAAACTCATCTATGCGTACAACGGTTTTTTGCTTGCCATCGTCATTACGTTCAAACATGGCATAAAACATATCATTTTCTGTATGCCAGATACGAAATTCAGCACGCATACGGAAATGTTGTTCAGGCGATTCAAACACTTCTAATGTAGGCGGTGTAAATTCAGAAAATTGAGTAGTAATGCGATCAATTTTAGCTTGAAGTTGTTGACGATAAGAAGAAGTCATAGACAAAGAAAATTTAGACAGAATCAAATGGTGAATGGTACCAAAAAATTGAGCTTAAAGGAGCCAATTTTAGTTAGTTATTCATAAAGAAAAAATACTTACACTAGGAGTGACTTAAAACGCGTTCAATAAAATTAGATTTTACTGCTCTATATTGGTCATGATCTAAGTGGGTGGACTGTAACTTTAATTGATTATATTCATTAACTAATGTTGGAGAAGCTATAAGCTTATCTCTAAAGGTTAAGAAAAATGTGAATATTGAACCGGTTACTACAACTTGAAAGGCAACATCATCGTTGTTGAGTGACTCGAGCATGCAAAGCTCATTTGTTCTTAATGTATTTTGCTTTTCTATAAAATTAAGCGTTTTTAACTGTTCTATTGCACACTCAAATTGATCGGGTAGAACCTCAATATAAATGTCTAAATCACCTTTTGAGAATGCATTAGGTATTGCAGATGAACCTATATGCTCAATTTGGGCAGATGGTAGCAGAGCGGAAATTTGTTTTCGGTATAAGTTAAAAAGCTGAGTGCATCTTTGTTGGTATTGTTCTGGTTCAAAAAAAATCATTATTAAAAACTCAAATTGATAAAATTTATATATTTAAGAATAGATTATTTTATTAAACAAAAAAGCCCAAATATCGTAATTTGGGCTTTTTAGAAAATTACTTAATTATTCAGACATTGTCATTAAGCTTGCATTACCGCCAGCCGCAGCTGTATTTACGCTAATTGCACGTTCAATTACCAAACGCTCAAGTGGAATCGACTCATTTGGTTCAACATGAGTAATACCAACAATTGCGCCAGAACGGCTAGCAATTTCTTGCTGTAATGAGAAGATCTCTTCACGGTTGCCGTGATGTAAAACTGCATCAAAATCATCTGTAGTGATGTTTTTAATGGTAGTAATCGCATCAAGTACATCTTTTGGCAACGTTTGTTTATGTTTTGCCAATAATGGACTATTTGGCATTACAGCAGCTTGGCTGCCAACTGCAAAGATTGCAAGTAACTGATGCAATTGATCTTGTTCTGTATCAGCAATTGAAAGAACACGATGACGCGGCAAAATAATATATTGGTTACTTTCCCCAGTAGGGCCTTGTAACTCATAAAACTTACCAACACCAAAAGGTTCAATTTCACGGTTTGCTTGTGGTAAATGTTGTTTCGCCCAGTTTTGTAAGCTTTGATAAACCTCACGGTTAAAGCCTTCAAAAATGGTTTGCTCATTTTTTACCGCAAATGGAGTTGCTAATACTTTGTTAGAACAATGCTGCATTAAGCGATACATATAAAGAGGGCCACCCGCTTTAGGGCCTGTACCAGATAAACCTTCACCACCGAATGGTTGTACGCCAACAACAGCACCAACAATATTACGGTTGATATAAAGGTTACCCACTTCAGCATGTTGAATTACGGTTTGGATGGTTTCATCAATACGGGTATGAAGACCCATAGTTAAACCATAACCTTTAGCGTTGATTCTTGATATGAGTTGCTCAAGTTCACCATACTTATAGGTAATGATGTGTAAAACCGGACCAAAAACTTCACGTTGTAAGTCATCAAGATTAGGAAGCTCAATTGCTGTTGGCACAACAAAAGTTCCTTTATCTAATTCTGTTTGGCTTGTTGCACCAAACATCAATTGATGTACCGGATAACCCTTCGATTTCATTTTCTGGATGTGCTGGTCAATCGTCTGTTTTGCTTCATCATCAATAACAGGACCAATGTCAGTTTTTAAAATTGCAGGGTTACCTACGATCAACTGTTGCATTGCACCTTTAAGCATTTTAATAACGGTTGCAGCACTGTCTTCTTGTACACATAAAATACGTAAAGCAGAGCAGCGTTGACCTGCGCTATCAAAAGCAGAACTTACAACATCTAATACAACTTGTTCAGTTAAAGCAGATGAGTCAACAATCATTGCATTTTGACCGCCAGTCTCTGCAATGAGCGGAATAGATTGACCATTTTCAGATAAACGTTTTGCAACGGTCTTCTGTAAAATTTTTGCAACTTCAGTCGAGCCAGTAAACATGATGCCATCGATACGGCTATCTTGGCTGAGCTGAGCACCTACTGTTTCACCGCGGCCAGGAAGTAGCTGTACAGCACCATTTGGAATACCAGCTTCCCATAGAATCTGAACAGCTTGGGCTGCGATCAATGGAGTTTGTTCAGCTGGTTTAGCAATAACACAGTTACCACTGACTAATGCCGCAGCAATTTGACCTGAGAAAATTGCAAGAGGGAAGTTCCATGGGCTAATACAAAGTACAGTACCTAAAGGCTGAATAACTGTATTTGCAGGAAGATTCTCAACTTGGGTTGCATAGTAACGTAGGAAATCTACAGCCTCACGAACTTCTGCAATCGCATTAGCATACGTTTTACCACTTTCACGGCAAAGTAATACCATCAACTCTTGAATACGGCTTTCCATGAGGTCAGCTGCGCGTTTTAAGTATTGAGCGCGTTGATCCTTAGGCGTATTTGACCATTCTGATTGGGTTTGTTCAGCTGCAGTAAGAGCGATTTCGACATGCTTAAGATCAGCTTCTTGTACATAACCAACAATTTCATCATTTTGTGCTGGGTTTGTAATTGCAACAGAATGACCTTGTTCTAAAGAATCAGTATTAGCCAACAACGGATGGCTTTGCCAAATACGATTACGTAATTCTTGAGCTGTGCTATCTAAAGCTGCAAGTGGGGTGTCATTTGCCAAGTCATAACCTTTAGAGTTTTTACGAAGCGTTCCGTACATATCTAAAGGTAGTGGAATTGATGGATGTTTTAAACCAACTGAACCTTCAAGCTTAGCTGCATTACGAATATCATAAATTGGAGACTGGATAAGATCTTCAACTTTAAGTGTTTTATCGGCAATACGGTTAACAAATGAAGTATTCGCGCCATTTTCAAGTAAACGACGGACTAAATAAGCTAACAATGTTTCGTGGTTACCAACCGGAGCATAAATACGGCATGGCACGCCTAATTTATTTTGCTCACGTGGACCAACAACTTGTTCATAAAGCGGCTCGCCCATACCATGTAAGCATTGGAACTCATATTGACCAGCGTAATATTTGCTTGGATCTGCTAAATGATAGATCGTTGCTAAAGTTTGAGCATTATGCGTCGCAAATTGCGGATAAATAAATTCTGGTGCTGCAAGTAATTTTTTAGCACAAGCGATATAAGACAAATCAGTATGAACTTTACGTGTAAAGACAGGGTAGTCATCCATACCTTCGATTTGTGCTTTCTTAATTTCGCTATCCCAATATGCGCCTTTTACAAGACGGATCATCAGACGCTTTTGGCTACGCTTAGCAAGGTCAATAATATAATCAACCACAAAGAAGCAGCGTTTTTGGTAAGCTTGAATTACGAAACCAATGCCTTTCCAGTTCGCAAGTTCTGGCTCAAAACAGAGACGCTCAAGTAACTCAAGAGAAATTTCTAAACGCTCTGATTCTTCTGCATCGATATTTAAACCAATATTGTACTGTTTAGCTAAACGAGCGAGCTCAAATACTTTGCCGTAGAGTTCTTTGTGAACACGTTCAATTTGCGCACGTTGGTAACGTGGATGCAAAGCAGAAAGCTTAATTGAGATACCTGGGCCATCATATACGCCTTTACCATTAGACGCTTTACCAATTGCATGAATAGCTTGTGTGTAATCATTAAAGTAGCGTTCAGCGTCATGGTCGGTTAAGGCAGCTTCACCTAACATGTCATAAGAATAGCGGAAACCTTTATCCTCAAGTACTTTTGCGTGGTCGACAGCTTCTTCGATGGTTTCACCAGTCACAAACTGTTCACCCATCATACGCATTGCAACGTCAACTGCTTTACGGATAATGCCACGGCCACTACGTGCTAAAAGGCCAGTAAGTACACTTGAAAGACTGGTTTGCTTTGGTGTTTCCATAAGCTTACCAGTTAACATGAGACCCCATGCAGCAGCATTCACAAACATTAAGCTGCTTTGACCAACATGTTCTTTCCAGTTACCTTGATTGATTTTATCGCGAATGAGCAAATCACGTGTTGCTGTGTCTGGAATACGAAGCAAAGCTTCAGCAAGACACATTAAAGCCACGCCTTCTTGTGAAGAAAGAGAGAATTCTTGTAATAACCCTTGAACAATACCTGCTTTACCTGAAGAGGTCTTACGTTCACGTAAATTATGGGCAAGGTTAAATGCAAGGTCATAAATTTTATGATCTAAATCATCAGATACCGCAGCAGCTTGTAATAGCTCTTCTACAGCTTCAGGTTCGGCACGTCGCCAAGCTGTATTAATGCGTTGTTCAAACTCACTTTTATCGTTGAATTCGGTGATATAGCCTTGGTGAGATTTATCCATTTGATGAAAAGTATCCATTGTGTTCATATCTATTTCCGCCAACCAGCTCTCGTAAACTCATCTTGAGTAGAGAGGTTTAGATAATTTATCATTACAGAAGAAACACCGAATAACTCACTATATTTTGCCCATTTTTTAGAGGAAAATTCAGATGAATGGCCCATTATTAAGCCTTGATCGCACCGATTTAAAAATTTTGGATATTCTTCAAACAGATGGGCGTATTTCCAACAGCAAATTAGCTGAACTCGTCAATTTGTCTCCAACAGCAGTTATGGCACGAGTGCAGAAGCTCACCAAAGATGAATTCATCTTAGGTTATGAAGCTAAATTAAATCCGGTTAAGTTAAATGCAAATTTTTTGGTTTTTGTTGAAGTCTTACTAGATAAAACCACACCTAATGTTTTAGATGAGTTTATTGACGCAGTCGTGCATTATCCAGAAATCGTTGAATGCCATATGGTCAGTGGGGGATTTGATTTTTTAATTAAATTACGCAGTGGAAGTATGGAGGAGTTTCGACGTATCGCAGGGCAAGTGCTATGGCAATTACCCGGTGTAAAAGAGACTCGTAGTTATCCCGTGATGCAAGTTGTGAAAGATAGTTCAAAAATTAAAATCAAAACTAAAAATAAATAAGGGGCCGAAGCCCCTTTATTTATTTCAATGAGTTATGTACTTTCTTTATAGAGTTTATCTGCTTGCTCAAAGCGACCAGTCACATCAGAGTTTGGCGCTTTGCTGATCAAGCTTACTACGATGATGCTGATAAATGCGCAGATAAAGCCTGGAATAATTTCGTAAACACCAGTGCTTGCGAAAAGGTTTTTCCAACCGATCACAACAACAGCACCTACGATCATACCTGCTAAAGCACCTTCTAAAGTCATACGTTTCCAGAACAATGACAAGATGATGAGTGGTCCAAATGCAGCACCAAAACCAGCCCAAGCATAAGCAACAAGGCCAAGAACTTTACTGTCAGGGTTACCCGCAAGCACAATTGCTAGAACGGCAATTGCAAGAACCATGATACGCCCAACCCATACAAGCTCTTTTTGAGATGCATTTTTACGAATGAAGCCTTTGTACAAATCTTCAGTTAGTGCACTTGAACATACTAAAAGCTGACAGCTTAATGTACTCATAACCGCAGCTAAAATAGCAGCTAGAATGATACCGACAATCCATGGATTGAATAAAATTTTAGTCAATTCCATAAATACAGTTTCAGGGTTTTTACTTACCACACCTGCAAGTTCAGGGTGTTGCTGGAAGTAAGCAATACCAAAGAAACCAGCACCGACAGCACCGACTAAACATAAAATCATCCAGGTCATACCGATACGGCGAGCAGCAGGAATTGATTTTACAGAGTCAGCAGCCATGAAACGTACAAGGATATGCGGTTGGCCAAAATAGCCTAAGCCCCAAGCCATGGATGATAAAACGGCCACCACACTTAAATCAGAAATGATGTTAAATGCATGTGGACGAGCAGTTTCAATAAGCGTCACAAACTGAGTTGTGTCACCAATTGCGAGGTAAGTCACGATTGGAGTGAGCAAGAGGGCAAAAATCATTAAGCCCGCTTGGAAAGTATCAGTCCAGCTAATTGCTAAGAAACCACCAATACAAACATAACTGATTGTTGCAATAGCACTTAACCAGATGGCGGTGGTATATGACATACCGAATAAATTTTCAAATAAACGGGCACCAGCTACCATGCCTGAAGCACAGTAAATAGCGAAGAAAACCAAGATAATAACGGCAGAGAAAATACGAAGTATCTTTTTCTGGTCATCAAATCGACTTGTAAAATAGTCTGGCAGAGTGAGTGCATTATTTTGGATTTCAGTATGAACGCGTAATCGACCAGCAACCAGTAACCAGTTAAGCCAAGCACCGATAATTAGACCAATTGCAATCCACGCTTCAGATAAACCAGAAAGATAAATCGCTCCTGGTAAGCCCATGAGTAACCAACCACTCATGTCCGATGCGCCTGCGGATAATGCAGTAACGAAACTGCCTAAACTACGACCACCAAGAATATAATCAGAGAAGTCGCTTGTAGCACGGTAGGCAAATAAGCCGATAAGTACCATTGCTACGATGTACACCATAAACATGATGAGGGTGGGATCAAAATAACTCATAATGGATGTGTGTCCTTATATCCATAATCCGTGATTGTAACCTAATCCAGGTCGCTGTTTTCTTGTACGGCATTTCAAGAGGTTGAGATTCAACCATAAAAGAATTTTTTTGCTCTGTTATCTTTGTGATGTATTTTATGTATCTTTGTGTAAACAAGTGTAACTTTGATTACATTTTAAATTTAGTTTAATAAAATCAATTGATTATCAGTTTAAAGATAATATCAAAACTTATTAAAAAACTAATAATATAAAAAACTAAGAGCTAAATTCAGTTTTTTAGTTACAAAAATAGTAATGACAGGGTGCCTTCTAAGAAAAGTTATTATTTAGATGAATAATTTCTCATCAATTTTACGCGAAAAAATGGTTTTAATAAGAAAAAAGAATATCAAAAGAGGAAATATTAACTGGTCAATTGATGAAATAACTCGTGCATACCTTCTGTAGCCGTCATATTTAATAATTTATATTGAGGTGGAACACGAGAATGATCTGCTTGGAGATCTATATAATACGCTTTGGTATAATGAGGAATCTCATGGACCAAGGCGGCAACTGGATATACGCTTAATGTCGAACCGATTACAATAAAAATATCAGCACTTTGTACTAAACGAATTGCTTCTTCATAAGCAGGTACAGCTTCACCAAACCAAACGACATGAGGGCGAAGCGGGTAACCATTTGGACAAAAGTCCTGTTCTAAATCGAGCTTCCAACCATTAACTTCATAAAATTGAGTTGTATATTGTGCATCTGGCCCAGAACTTTTCGCTAGTCGAATATTGCCATGTAAATGTAAGACATTTTGGCTTCCAGCACGCTCATGTAGATCATCAATATTTTGTGTAATGACTTGTACATCATAATGGTCTTGTAGTTTAGCAATATATTGATGAGCTTCGTTCGGCTGGGCTTCTAAAATATTTTTACGACGTTCGTTGTAAAAGCGTTGAACTAAAGCTGGATTTCTTTCCCACGCTTCGGGAGTGGCAACTTGTTGTATATCATAATTTTCCCAGAGGCCATTACTATCGCGGAAAGTACTAATTCCACTTTCTGCACTCATACCGGCGCCGGAAAATACCACAAGTTTTGTCATATGAATGATCCATTCATGAATTTGGTTTTTAAATCTGATCTATACATATATAAAAAAACCAGTTAAATCTAAACTGGTTTTTTTATTAAAACTATATCTATATTATAGACCAGCTTCATACTCTGCATTTGTTAAAAGTTTTTCAACATCTGCAATATTGTCTGGTTTGATTTTATAAATCCAGCCTTTGCCATATGGATCTTCATTTACAAAATCCGGATCATCTTCAAGATCAGTATTAACTTCTACTACTGTACCAGAGACAGGGGCATGAATATCAGAAGCAGTTTTAACTGATTCAACAACTCCGGCTTGTTCGCCAGCTGTTACTTGGCTACCCACTTCAGGAGTTTCAACATAGACCAAATCTCCAAGCTCATCTTGTGCATGGTCGGTAATCCCTGTAATAACAAGGTCTCCTTCAATTTTTACCCACTCATGTGTACGTGCATACTTCAATTCTGAAGGATGGTTCATGACAACTCCTTAAGCTTGTGTCCAATATTTTAATAACATTATAAATAGGGGTCTTTGCGCCAGTTGCTCGGACTGCGACCGCTCCAGCGTTTAAAAGCGCGACTGAAATTTGCGACATCCGAGTAACCAAGTTCATCTGCAATTTGTTCAAGACTATAATCTGTACGCGAAAGCAGAGAGGTCGCATGACGATATCGAACTTCATCTACTAAAGTAGAAAATGAAGTACCTTCGGCTGCCAATTGTCGCTTTAAGGTACGATCTGACATATGTAAATATTCTGCTACATTTTCTATGCTTAAGTAATGTTGTTCAGAATTACTTAAAATATCACGTACACGCATGGCTAGACGGCGGCGTTCGCCTAAAGCAGATAGTTCCGCTTCACATTGGTTAATAGCGATTTGACTTGCGATTGGATCGGCATTAACTAACTTAAAACCTAAATATTTTTTATCAAAACTAGAGATTAGATGAGGCTGGTTAAAGCGGATGGTGCTGCTTAGCTTGCTTCTATACTTATCAAAACCTTCTGGTTCTGGAAAGTCTAAATCAACATCGCCTGCTAAATCTTCAATACCCGTAATCGCTTTAGCCATGGTCATAATACCAATAGTTAAACCTAAAACGATCTCAGTACGAAGAGGCTCTAACTCAATATCACATTGCAATTGTAATGTGGCTTTTGGTCCGAAAGTAGAAAAATATAATTGTAAAAAAGGTAAGCGTAATTGGATAAAGCGGGCAGCGAGAGCAATCGCTTCTGTAATATCTTTGGCTGTCATTATCGCGTAGCCAATAAATCCGTGAATGGAAATACGCATTTGAGTGCCAATGTGGTAACCCAGTGTACTTTCACCGGTAAGATTTAAGGCATGTTTGACCAGCTCATTTGCTACGGGTGTTGAAATACGATATTCAGGATCGGCCAATTGCTCACTAGTAAGATGAAAAGGAGCAAATAATGTTTCATCGTTGTATCCCCAACGTGAAACTACATCTAATAGCAATAAGCCATAGACTCCTGGAATACCTTGATCTTGACGAGCTGAGGTAATTTTCATATGCGTTCCGTTGCTCTCATCAATTTTCTACGTGCATTTCTTACACATCTTGTCATGAAATATAATTTGAGTTTATAAAAACTGTTAGACAATCATATCAACGATTCATTAAACATTCTTTTTAAAGACAACGATTTTTGTCGTTGAAATAAGTAAAACATCCCCATGCTGATTTAAGGCTTGCGTAACGTAGCTTACAATACCACGATCCAATTTTGTTTTGGATGGCGTAATGGCGGAAATTTCAGCTTCAACATGAATACGGTCACCAGGCCGAGTAGGGCGTGGCCAACGTAGACTAGATTCTGAGCCTACTAGTCCACCATGAATCGGCATGCATTCAGTCCATAAGCGCATAGTAATTGCCGAGGTATGCCACCCGCTAGCGGCAATACCTTTAAAGATTGGATCTTCTTTGGCTAACTCTTCATCTGTATGGAAAGGTTGAGGGTCATAGTGGCTTGCAAATTGTTTAATTTCATCAAGTGTAATTTCATACTCACGACTGATAAAACGATCACCAATTTTTAAATCTTCTAAATAAAGCATTAATCTTGACCCTGTACTACTTTTTGCTCAATAAGAAAACCGCCCGTTTGACGTTTCCATAATTGTGCATATATACCATTTTTAGCAATTAATTCTTCATGAGTACCTTGCTCTGCAATTTTACCTTCATCAAGAACAATTAAACGGTCCATTTGAGCAATGGTAGACAAACGGTGAGCAATTGCAATAACTGTTTTATCTACCATCAGGTCATTTAAACTAGACTGAATAGCTGCTTCAACTTCTGAGTCTAAAGCGCTAGTTGCTTCATCTAAGATTAAAATTGGTGCATCTTTTAAGAAAACACGCGCAATAGCGATACGTTGTCTTTGACCACCTGACAGTTTGACACCACGTTCACCCACTTGTGCTTCATAACCTGAACGTCCTTTTAAGTCGACAAGTTGAGGAATAAATTCAGCTGCTTTTGCTTTATGCACGGCACTTTGCATATCTTGATCAGTTGCATCTGGACGGCCATATTTAATATTTTCGGCAACTGAACGATGGAGTAGAGAAGTGTCTTGAGTAACTAAAGCAATATTTGCTCTCAAACTATCTTGTGTAACATCTTCAATATTCTGCCCATCAATTAAAATTGCACCTTCTTTAAGATGGTAAAAGTGTAGAAGTAATTGGATGAGGGTAGATTTACCCGCACCTGAACGGCCAACGATACCAATCTTTTCACCTGCTTTAATGTGTAGATTAAAGTGATCGATGACATTTTTATTGTTATAAGCAAAGGTCACATCTTTAAATACAATTTCACCTTGTGTGACTGTAAGTGGTTTTGCATCTGGCTTGTCTTGAATATTGATTTTCTTACCAAGTGTTTGCATGCCATCTTGAATGGTACCAACATTTTCAAATAATGCTGACATATGCCACATCATAAACTCAGCCATGCTATTAAGTTTTAAAATCATGGCAGTAGTGGCTGCAATTACGCCTAACGCTGCTAAACCTTGAGTCCATAACCAAACTGCGGTACCAATTACCCCAACAAATAAAACAGCAGACAGTAAATTAATGCTAACTTCAAAAAGAGTACCTAGACGCATTTGCGCATAGACTGTGGTCATAAACTCTTTCATTGACGCTTTTGCATATTGGCTTTCACGCCCAGCATGCGCAAAGAGTTTTACAGTTTGAATATTAGTGTAGGCGTCAGTTACACGACCAGTCATTACAGCGCGTGCATCGGCTTGTTGTTGTGATACTTTGCTTAAACGTGGAATAAAGAACCATGCGCTTAATAAAAATAACCCTAACCAAACCATAAGTGGAATAAGTAATGTGGGTGAGATTGCACCAAGAACAATACTTACAGTAATAAAGTAAATGCTGACGTAAGCCAACATGTCGCCTAAAATAATCCAGAATTCACGGACTGCTAAAGCTGTTTGCATGACCTTTGCAGAAAGTCGACCAGCAAAATCATTATGGAAAAAGTCTAGGCTTTGTTTCAATAAAAGGTTATGGAAGCGCCAACGCAAGCGCATTGGAAAAGTACTATATAAAATTTGATGTTTTATAATAGATTGAATATTAACAAATAAAATATTGGCAAATAACACGCTAATGAGAATAAGAATGTTTGACGCATGTTGGCTTAAGAAACTTTCAGGTTGACTATTACTAAGCCAATCTACAAGTTGCCCAATTTTTGAAAAGAGCAGGGCTTCAAAGCTAGCTGCACCAGCTGTACATATAATAAGTAGCAATAAATATGGACGTACACCTTCAGTAGCTTGCCAAACAAATGGGAAAAAGCGTGTTGGTAAGGGCTCATCCAAACCTTTGGTTGGATAAGGATCTACAAGTTTTTCAAACCACTTCAGCATGAATGACTACCTTTATACATCAGCTACTTTAGTAAAATTTCGCAATTTAATTTGCAATAAAGTCAGTTAGATCAAACTTAATTAAGGTATTGATCTGTTGGGTGTGTGGATACACGTCAAAGTTTATGTTGTATATCTTTGGCTAAAACTGACATGATTTAGTCAAGACATAAATTTGGAATCGGGAAGAAGCCTAAAAGGCATCGTAAAGACAAAAAATGTTTTATTCATTATATCGATAATAATAGATGAAGTGGTGAATGAATTTGGCTTGAATGTAATTTTTATAAATTTTTTTAATAAATGATAAAATATTAATATTTATTTTAAGCAGTATGAGCCTTTATCCGAGTATTGATAAAGGCTCATAACCGTTACCACATTAAGTCATCCGGAATCACGTATGCTGCATATGGATCTTCTTCATCAGTAGTTTGTTCATTTTTCTCAGCATTATTGATTAAAATAAATCCTTTCATTTTTTGATTAATTTTTTCAGCTAAGGCTTTAGGAAGGTAAGCATATTGATCTTGATCTTTAGCAATCACTAAACTGCCTGTAACAAGTGCATTATAAACTTGCTGAGATAGGTAAACCTTTTTAATCTTATTCTCGTCAATAAATTGATAAGCCACATCTCCGGCAAAATCTACAATTTTGTGTTGCTTGATCATTTGAATGATTGAAGCCTTTAATGCTTTTTCTTCGAGTTGCTGCTGCTTTTCTAGATTCAAAGCTTGATCTTTTGCTTGTTTCTCTTTTTGAGCTTTTTCAATATTAGCTTTAATTTCTGCTTCATTGCTTTGACCAGTACGCTGCTCATGCTGAGCTTGTTTGGTAAGTTTTTTCGCTTTTTTATTGTCAACTAAACCAGCTTTGAGTAACTGAGCTTGTAAGGCATTTTTAACCATGACTTAATCCGAATTTGAAGAGGAAGAACTATGAAAGTAAACTGCCCAATACGAAATACTGAGAGTTAAGCTTAAAATTGCTGGAAGCAAAAATGATTGCAATTTTAAATAAGGGTGAACTAAAGCAGCAATTATACCGCCAGATAGAAAACCTATAAAAATAAGTAGATGCAAAATAATGCGGCGATTCTCTACTTTTAAACCTCGTGCTATATAACCAAGTGCAAGCCCAAGATCTGTTAAGACACCCGATAAGTGAGTAGTCCTAATAATGGTTCCTTTATAGTGACTTACCATTGCATTTTGTAGCCCCATGGCGACACAAGCCCATAATAGTCCATATTTTGGAAAATAAGGCAGCAGTAACCAACAGAGAAAAATAAATAGTGAAACTAGACTTAAAGGAAGGCCATACCGGCGGCCTAATTTGAAATGGCTATTGCCTAGAATAAAACCACTGTAAAATGATCCACATACATAACATAATATAACTAGTACTAAATATATGATGTGTTCAAACTGCCAGTTTACCAAACTCATGGCTAGCATACTGACATTACCAGTCATATGCGACACCGATTGATGTAAAAGGGTGATAAGCCCTAATACATTAATCATTCCGGCATTTATTGCCAGTAAAAAGGCGCCAAGTTGGAACCAGTTTGGTAAACTTTGAAATGGCATGTTCTCTATGAGTTTTGTCTTGAGCGAATATCAACTGCGGCTGTAAATAAAACATCAGTAGATGAGTTAAGCGCCGTTTCTGTTGAATCTTGTAATACACTAATAATCATACCCACTGCAACAACTTGCATTGCAATTTCTGATGAAATACCAAATAAGCTACATGCGACTGGAATTAGAAGTAGGGAACCACCTGCAACACCAGATGCACCACATGCTGAAACAGTCGCAACTACAGATAAAATAATCATTGTTGCCAAATCAACATGAATTCCTAACGTATGCACAGTTGCTAAAGTAAGTACAGTAATCGTAACTGCTGCACCAGCCATGTTAACAGTAGCACCTAAAGGAATTGAAACGCTCGCAGTTGAAGGATTTACGCCTAAACGTTCAGCTAAATCAAGGTTTACAGGAATATTAGCTGCTGAGCTGCGTGTAAAGAACGCTGTGATACCACTTTCTTTTAAGCATTTAAATACTAATGGGTAGGGATTACCGCGAATTGTTAAACCTACCAGAATTGGGTTAATCACTAGAGCAACAAACAGCATTGTTCCTAATAGAACAGCAAGTAATTGTGCATAACTTTCAAGTGTTGCTAGTCCAGCATCTGCAAAAGTTACTGCAACTAGACCGAAAATACCAACAGGTGCAAACGCAATAACTTTATGAATAATAGCGCTTACAGCATGTGAAACATCCTGCATTACTTGTTTGGTTGTATCCGAGCTATGACGCATTGCTAAGCCAAGACCAATTGCCCACGCAAGAATACCAATAAAGTTCGCTTCACTGATTGCTTGAACAGGGTTTGCAATAAAACTTAAAAGCAGATTTTTTAATATATCAGCGAGACTACCAGGCGCTTGCAAATTATTATGAGAAACAGTGTTGAGATAAAGCGTACTAGGAAAAGATAAGCTAGCGATCACAGCACTAAAAGCAGCTAATAACATACCTACTACATAGAGTAGTAATACTGGGCGTAAATTTGCACTATGACCGACTTGGAAGTTGGCAATAGATGAGAGAACCAGTACAAAGACTAAAATAGGAGCAACCGATTTTAATGCTTTAATAAATAGTTCACCAAACAAGCTTAAGTACGGCGTAACGGTTGGAAATAATAGTGCGACGCCTATCCCTAAAATAATGGCGATAATAATTTTAGTGACTAAGCTTAATCGAGAAAAGAATTCAAGCATATAAAGGCCTTATTAACCTATTCATGGCTAAAGGTTGAACAAGCTGAGTATTTTATACGTAAGTGATGTGAATCTTAAGCTTTTTTATATCAAGTCATCAGTTTTATAAGGTTTGGTAATATTAAATATTTGTTTTTAAATAAAGAAAATTGATTGGTTAAAGTTTGGTATCTGATGTTTTGCTTATATTACAGCCAGTAACGCTTAAGTTCTTATTATTTGCCATAAAAATTAGTGAAGAGGGAGAAAAGATATAAAAAGAAATAGGAGAGGTTATTTTTGTTTTTTAATAGATTGGAATGCTAGAAAAACTACGCGAATTTTCAATCCTCTTTGCTCGGATAATTACCAGCTACCAAGTTGAAAAATCGCATATTTCAGGAATACATTAATATTATTATAATTTTATAAGTTTAGAGCAGTTATTCTATGCAGTATAACTGGTAAAGCATATTTAAAATTGAATGCATCTTATCATCCTTGATCGAATAGAAGATTTGCTTGCCATCACGACGTGTTGAAACGACATCACTTTTACGTAGCATCATCAATTGTTGTGAAAGGGTGGGTTGGGTGATTTGTGTTTTCTCTTCAATTTGAGAGACATTTAACTCCTCATGGGCTAAGTGACATAAAATTAATAAACGGTCAGTGTTAGCTAAAGATTTTAATGTTCCTACGACTGAATCCGCCGCATTTTTCATTTCTTCAATTTGGAGTCCATCTTTCATACTTTATACCTATATCAATATGGCCGGCATAGTATAGATTGATCTTAAGAAAATGAATGTAGCAAAACTAATCAATCCAATTGTTTTTGTTGAAAAGGTTTATAAGTGTAATTGATAAATATATAACATTATTAAGGTAAAACAAGAATTTGTATTTGTTTTGTGTCAAAAGTGTTGCTTTGTGTGAGAAGCGTAATTGTTAAGTATAAATGAAACAAAGTCAAAGAAAATAAATTCTATTTTTCTCTCTATCAATAGTTAAATCTGATTTATATATAAAAGGGCAAGAAAAAAAGATTGTGTTTTTATTTTCTAAAGTTATAATCGATCATGTACAGACAGGTCTGTATATTCTAGTTTGGGATGATAATTTAAAAAAATGTCAAACTCTAAGCTAGAATGACTTTCAGACGCAGCGTGATGAATAAGAAGAAGATTCAACAAGATAAGAAGAATAATATCACGCTTTATTTTTTAATGTGCAATTTTTTCAAATTCAATGAGTTTCTCTACACGCTTCCAATAGTCATCAATTTTTACTGAGCCATGCTCAACTTGAGCTTGAATGGTCATACCCTCTAAAATATTGACTAAAAGCAATGCCAAAGGTCGAGACTCTTCAATTTCATATTGAATAAGAAGATCTTGCATTAATTGTGTTAACCAGATTTTGTATAAAGTTGCTGGTTGATGTGTTGAAGGGTATTGTTTTAATACTTCTTCTAAGGCTTTTTGGAACATGCAACCATTAAAGTCTTCACTATTAAACCAATCTGAATACCATAAAAAGATGGCCTTAATACGAGCTAGTGGATTGGTTTCGTCTTCTTTAGAGATTGCCGCAGTAAGAGAATTTTGTAAAAGTGAGTTTCTTAATAATAAACACTCTTCAATAAGTTTCTCTTTTGAAGGAAAGTATTTATAAAATGTCATTTTCGCTACACCAGATTCACTGATGATACGATCTACCCCTATAGAATTATAACTATATGAATTAAAAAGTCTTAAAGCAGTGGTAATAATGTCATCTTTTTTTGACATATTTTAGTAGCCTCACACAAATATTTTGCTATTAGCCTAAAGGTCGAGTGTACAAATAAAAAGCACGAACGCGAAATTTTACATTGTATTGACTTTTATTGATAGAAAAAAATAGGTTTTTTAAAAATAATAAAAGAACAAAACTCAATGCTAAGCATTAATTTTTTTATAATTGAATAGCTATGTTTAGTAGTTAATTTTTTGATTTGGCAAGGTGGTTTTTACTATAAGTGGGCCTTTATAACTTTGATTTAAAGATTGGTATATTTAAACATGTATTTATAAAAGAAAAAAGGAGAAATTTTATAATTTCTCCTTTTTATATATTTAGTTTAGTTAGTATTACTCTGCAGGAGGTAACAACATAAGAATTGAATTATTCAATAATTGAACAATGTTTTCTAAAATATCTGTATTGTTAAGCTCACTATTGAAAGGAATGCTTTTCCCATCGGCAATCGATTTGAGTTGGGTGGCAAAAGATTCCACAATCGGTAATTCTTCCCCATTACCCCAAAACTTTAAAACGCTATTTTGTTCTGTATAAAGTAGACGCGAAGCAGGTTCGAGTAGCAGCTCATAGCCTTCTGACAAAATAGCATTTAGGTCTTCAACCTCTATTTCATCTGGTTCTGGAATATTGTCTGGATATTTAGGTTCGCTCATGTACGACATGAGGGCAGCATCAAGTACTGTTGAATTTTTCAATTGAGCTAGCACTAAATCTCTTAAATAAGCCAACTCTTCCGTGTTTATTTCCCCAATTTGAGGAGGATTCTTACGGGTAATATCGACAACAGGATTTTGAAGTAATTCATCAGTAGCAAATTGATCGCTAATTCTATCGATCATGCCTGAAATATTAGGCATACGGAAACCAAAGGAGAAAGTTAAACAATCATCTTCGGCAACGCCATAATGTGATAATCCAGGTGGAACATATAATAAGTCGCCAGGAGCTAATACTTCATCAAAATGAACATCTATTTCTGGTAGCAACTTTAAAGGTTGATTAGGTACAAATTCAGTGTTTGCATCACACATTTGGCCGAGTTGCCAGCGACGATGACCATATCCTTGAACAAGAAAAACATCATAAAAGTCAAAATGTTTTCCTACTGAACCACCTTTGGGGGCATAAGACACCATAATGTCATCACGGCGCCATTGCGGAATAAAAGGAAATTTCTTCCACAATTCAGCTATATCAAATGAATAATGGTCTACTGCTTGAACCAAAAGTGTCCATAACTTTGGTAGTTTTTGAAAATCACCTTTAGTTAAGGGAGACGATTTTACATGCCATTCATTTGGATTTTTATCTTTTTGACGGATAAGACGAGCAGTTACATGGTCTTCTAAAGCGAGTTCTTTTACATCATTCGGCTCTAACATACCCACAATTTCAGGCATAGCATTACGTACAAGTAATGGTTTTTTCTGCCAATACTCTGTTAAAAACTGTTCAGCAGTAATACCGCCTAAAACGGTTAAAGCTTCTGTCATGGAAATAACCTATAAATAAGCTAATAAATATTAAGGAATTTGGAGATTGAGTTGTCTTAAAATCTGACAAAGATGAATCATGGGTAAACCCATCAGCGTGGTTTGGTCTTGGCCTATCATTTTTTCAAATAAACTAATGCCGAGACTTTCACACTTAAAACTTCCTGCGCATTGTAAGGGCAGATCTAAGTCGACGTATCTTTCGATTTCAGGCGCGCTTAAATTGCGAAACTTAACTTGATAATGCTCAACAAGCGTATGTTCAAAACTTTTTTCAAGGCACTGCACACTTAAAGCAGTACTAAAAAAGACTGTTCGGCCAGAGTTTGCTGCTAATTGAGCTTTGGCATTTTCAATTGTTAAGGGTTTGCCAATAAAATCATGAGGAGCATGCTCTCGCCATGCAACCTGATCTGATCCAATTACAATTGCTTCACGATTTTTTTGTGCAATTACTTGTGCTTTAGTAAATGCCAGTCTTTTTGCTAAATCATCGGCATGCGTTTCACCACAAGGACTCTCGTCAATATCTGGACTAATGCAGATATATTCGATTCCTAAACGATTCATTAAATCTTTACGTGTCTGACTGCTTGTTGCCAAAATAATTTTGGGTTGTTTCATTACACTGCAAATTCCATTAATACATCTAATGGAACATAGCTCAATACAGCTTGATGACAAGCATGAAGTTTAACAGGGGGTGCTTGACCAGCTTGATAAGCTTCTACCCAACGAGTTACACAAATGCACCAGAAGTCTCCCGGCTGTAGGCCAGGGAAGCCTGCTTCTGGTAGAGGAGTGATCAGATCGTTTCCGACTTTTTGTGAAAAATTTAAAAACTCAGAAGTCATTTGGGCGCACACCGTATGTTGACCAAGATCTGTTACGGCTGTATGGCAAAAACCATTCCGGAAGTAGCCAGTAATAGGGTCAAAACAACAGCTTGCTAAGGGTTCACCTAAAACATTTAAACGATTAATTTGTGGATCTGGATGAATAGACATAATGGATGAAATATTAGATGACTACCTCTATCATAATCAAAACTTTGGCTTTCTACAGCTTTTATGCAAAAAAACTAACCTTTTTTGATGTAATCATTTAAAATTGGCGCGTTTTTAAAATCATAAAGAGAGCTTTACATGAATTTTCAGCGCATGACTGACCTTAATTTAGCAGGTAAACGTGTCCTTATTCGTGAAGATTTAAACGTTCCTGTTAAGAATGGTGTGATTACCAGCGATGCTCGTTTACGTGCCGCACTTCCAACAATAAAAGCTGCTTTAGAAAAAGGCGCTGCTGTAATGGTATTTTCACATTTAGGTCGTCCTGTGGAAGGTGAGCCAAAGCCTGAACAATCACTTGCACCAGTGGCTGCATATTTAACTGAAGCATTAGGTCAAGAAGTTAAATTATTTACTGATTATTTAGATGGTGTTGAAGTTGAAGCAGGACAAGTTGTTTTGCTTGAAAATGTTCGTTTTAATCCGGGTGAAAAGAAAAATAATCCTGAACTTGCACAAAAATATGCAGCTCTATGTGATGTGTTTGTAATGGATGCTTTTGGTACTGCTCACCGTGCAGAAGCTTCTACAGAAGGTGTAGCACGTTTTGCACCTGTTGCAGCGGCAGGCCCATTATTGGCTGCTGAATTAGATGCACTTGGCCGTGCAATGCAAACACCTGAAAAACCAATGGTGGCAATTGTCGCTGGTTCTAAAGTTTCAACAAAACTTGATGTGTTAAATTCATTATCTGGTATTTGTGACCAACTGATTGTGGGCGGTGGTATTGCAAATACTTTCTTGGCCGCTGCTGGTTACAATGTTGGTAAATCTTTATATGAAGCTGACTTGGTTGAAACTGCAAAACAAATTGCTGCTAAAGTAAGTGTTCCACTTCCTACAGATGTAGTTGTAGCTGATGCTTCACAAATTAACTTCGAAGATTTCTTAGGTTCTTTGGCAGCAGCGCAAGCAGTAATTAAGAAAGTTGAAGATGTAACAGCAAATGATATGATTTTGGATGTTGGCCCTGAAACAGCTAAAGCATTTGCAAATATTTTAACAACTTCAAAAACGATTCTTTGGAATGGTCCTGTTGGTGTATTTGAAGTTGATCAATTTGGTGAGGGTACTAAAGCACTTTCTCTTGCAGTTGCACAATCTGATGCATTCTCAATTGCTGGTGGTGGTGATACTTTAGCTGCGATCGATAAATATAATGTAGCTGATCAAATTGGTTATATTTCAACAGGTGGTGGTGCATTCCTTGAATTTGTTGAAGGAAAAACATTGCCAGCAGTTGCCGTTTTACTTGAACGTGCTTAAAAACTGTTATATTGAAATAAGAAGGGATTGAGTTATCAATCCCTTTTTCATTGATAAGTCATTAAATTGTCATATTCCTGAAATAATATAATGAGTACTAAATCACCAATTGTGGAAAATAGTGATGAATTTAAAACTTACCTTTGCTGCTTTGTTAATTGTCCCAATGATGTTGACTGCTTGTGCGAAAAAAGAAGAGGCGACTCAAGCAGGCCAAGATGCGGCATCTACAGCTGTTGCTGACAAAGTAACTCCTGAACAACAAGCTGCAATCGATGCGCTTGATAAGCCAGTTTTAGATGAAAAGAATACAGATGTAGTTGAAGGTAGTGCATCTAGCGAGACGGCTGCTTCAGAAACGCATTAATTTGTTGTTTTTTGTTAAAAATTCCCTGCAAATGCAGGGATTTTTTTTGAAATACTGTGATTTGTTGCTGAATTGAAATAAATGACAAGGTAGAATAAGCCGCACTACCTGGGAGGATATTATGGCACTCATTTCAATGCGCCAGCTCTTGGATCACGCTGCGGAACATAACTACGGCGTACCAGCATTTAACGTAAATAACTTAGAACAAATGCGTGCAATTATGCTTGCCGCAGATGCTACCAATTCACCTGTAATTGTTCAGGCATCTGCTGGAGCTCGCAAATATGCAGGCGCTCCATTCTTACGCCATCTTATTTTGGCTGCAATTGAAGAATGGCCACACATTCCAGTGGTAATGCACCAAGACCATGGTACAAGCCCTGATGTATGCCAACGTTCTATTCAACTTGGTTTTAGCTCAGTGATGATGGACGGTTCATTAGGCGCTGATGGTAAAACTCCTACAACTTACGATTACAACGTAGATGTAACTCGTCAAGTGGTATCAATGGCTCATGCTTGTGGTGTATCTGTTGAAGGTGAGATCGGTTGCTTAGGTAGCCTTGAAACAGGTATGGCTGGAGAAGAAGACGGTGTGGGTGCAGAAGGTGTACTTGACCATTCTCAGCTTTTAACCTCTGTTGAAGAAGCAAAACAATTCGTTGCTGATACAAATGTTGATGCTTTAGCAATTGCTGTAGGTACTTCACACGGTGCTTATAAATTTACACGTCCACCTACAGGGGATATTTTAGCAATTGACCGTATTAAAGAAATTCATGCGGCATTGCCAAATACTCACCTTGTAATGCACGGTTCAAGCTCTGTACCACAAGAATGGTTAAAAGTAATTAACGAGTTTGGTGGTAATATTGGTGAGACTTATGGTGTACCAGTTGAGCAGCTTGTAGAAGCGATTAAACATGGTGTACGTAAAATCAATATCGATACTGACTTGCGTTTAGCTTCAACAGGTGCAATTCGTCGTTTCATGGCGGAAAACCCAGCTGAATTTGACCCACGTAAGTATTTCGCTAAAACTGTCGATTCAATGAAACAAATTTGTATCGATCGTTATGAAGCTTTCGGTACAGCTGGTAATGCTGACAAGATTCGTCCAATTTCTTTAGAGAAAATGGTTGATCGTTATAAATAATTCCCTTTAGGGTCTGATTTATAGAAACCGGTTATTCATATAACCGGTTTTTTAATGGCTGGGTTTTGTTTACAAAAAAACCTGTGATCAACACAGGTTTTAACGACAAAAGATTAACTTATTTTTGTAAGTTCTTTTTGTCGAGGCTTGGATCTTTAATTTCTACATAAGCATTTGCACGGACTTCACGTAACCAGCTATCAATTTCAGTGTTAAATTGACGCTCACCTAAAATTTGACGTGCCATACGCTCTTGATATTCATGCGTCATATCTTTTTCGCGTTTGTCTGTCACTTGTAAGATGTGCCAGCCGAATTGAGTTTGGAAAGGTTCACTAATTTCACCTACAGGAATTTCCTGCATTTTTTTATCAAACTCAGGAACCATCATGCCAGGCGTAACCCAACCTAGGCTGCCGCCATCACGTGCTGAACCTGTATCATTTGAATAAGTTGCAGCAAGAGTAGCGAAATCTTCACCCGCTTTTAATCGCTTGTAAATGCTATCAATAATTTGTTTCGCATTTTCAGGACTTACCACTTCGGAAGGTTGAATAAGAATATGGCGTGTTTGATATTGCGGTACTAATGCTTTCTGTTCATTTTGCTTACGTTCTAAAAGTTTTAGAACATGTACGCCATCGCGTACAGAGATTAAGTCAGTTGTTTGACCATCTTGCAGTGGAGTAATACGAGCAGCAAGTTCAGCCGGTATGTCAGAAAGAGGGCGGAATCCCATATCTGCACCTTCAACTTTTACAGTCGCAGTTGAAAGCTTTTTAAGAGCGTTTAAATCATTGCTTTGAGCAAGTTGTGAACGAACTTCTTTTGCTACATTTTGAACTTCTTGAGGGTTGTCTCCAGAAATTCGCATATGAATCACATGAGCTTGATTACCTAAAGCAGCTTGCCCTTGTGGTGACTTCAAGAAGTTATCTACATCTTGATCACTGATTTTAATGCGAGACATAACTTGCTGTTGACGCAGACGATTAATTGCTAAATCTTCAGCAATACGGCTACGTAAGTTTTCATAAGTTCCAGGTGCAATCGCATCTAATTTTTGTTGAAAGGCTTCTAGGCTTTTGCTACCCGATTGACTTGCAACTTTAAGTACAGCCTCATTTAGACTTTTCTCATCAGGTTTGATGCCATATTTTTTAACTTGTTCAAGTTGTGCTTGACGTAAGATGAGTTGGTCTAATACTTGAAATTGTAAGTATTGTTGAGGTGGAACTTCTTTTTTTTGTGCTTGCAATTCGTGAGCTGCTTCAGCCATTCCTTGTTCAAGGTCACTTTTTAAAATTACGCTATTGTCCACAATTGCCACAACTTCATCAGTAGGTTGGGCAAAACTATGCATTGATGAAGATATTAATACAGCAAGGGTCGTCGCTTTAAAAAACTGTTTAAGATGTTTTGTCTTCATTAACGTTGTGTCCAAGATTGATTAATTTTGTTAAAACCTAAAACGCGATTTTCAAGTATAGACGCGAGTTTGTTATTTAAACTACCTAAACCTTTGAGCGTAATTTCAGCCATAATCGCGCGTTTCTCGTTCACATTAGGAGATTTTGGATCATCTAGATCGTTATAATAAGAACGGCCATAGACTGAGATACCCCAGCAGCATGATTCATAGTTAACACCTAATAACAGCTCACGAGCCACATCATTGTCCATGTCATATTGAACAAGACCCATAATACGCCAGTTGTCTTTAATTGGTTGTATAAACGATGCAACAACTTGATCGTATGTATCTTGACGGCCAGGGATATCTTTACGGTAGAAATAGCCTAAGTTATAGAGATTTCCTTTATCGCCAGTATAGTAAAGTTGAAAATCACGCTGTGCATTATCGCCATTTGACATCCATGCCGAGTTTGCAGCAATGGTGAAATTTTGATTAAGTTGGCTAGATAAGCTAACAATAGGACCCGTATTACGTTCAGTATCAATTTCATCTTGTTGTTTCAAGGTGACACGGCGATCTTCAAAATAATAACTTTGACCTACACTTGCACGTAAACGCTCTAAGCCTACTGTGTCAAACAGGCTATAACTTACGCCTAACGATAAAAAGTTATTGTCTTCAAGGCGGTCATGTCCATAGAAGCGGTAAGGGTTAAATAACTGATCGTAACTAATTGACGCAGTGGTTGAGTCAAAGTTAGGGTAGCCTTCTTGGTTTTTGTATGGTGCATAGGCATAGAAGGCACGTGGTGTCAGTGTTTGTAAATATTTACCTTCACGTTCAAAATTCAAACCAGTGTCTAACGTAAATTGTGGAACAATGACTGATTTGTTTTCAGAACCGCCATCTAAACCTTGAGAGGCGATACTGTCCTTGTCATAGAAGGTCTGAATAGAACGTACGGAAAGCTCAGGGATTACAAAGGCTGCTGGTGTTCGATAGTTATAACGTGTTGCAAACTGGTTATAAATACGCGTACCGCTGCTTTCTTGTGCAGAACCGTCATTAATTGATTTCTTAAAGTAAGCAGTATCGTTATTAAATTCGTATTGTAGTCCTAGTGGATTACCAGTGACATAATTTAATAAAAATTGAGGTAAGCGGGCGTATGGTTTGTTGACATCTTTTACATCTGGGTCAAGAGTCTGGAAGTCTTCGACTTTAAGCTGAGCTTTTAAACCTGGTATACCATGCTGGTAGTTAAGTTCCCAAGCTCTACGCAAGTTAAGGTCTGTTTTAGAGTTAGGACTACTATCTAAATCTGCGTAATAGTCTTTATCAGATGCATAGTGATATTCAAGGTTGGTAGACCATTGATCGTTTATATTCCAATTATGGAGGAAATTGAAATCTTTACGGTCTTTGTCATCATATTCTTTATCAGATGGCAAAATGCCGCCCCAAATTTCTCCAGCCCCGAAACCATCTGTTAGATAGCGAAATTCACCTTTAAGCATAGGACCACGTTCAGCTAAGTAACGTGGTGTAATCGTCGCATCATAATTAGGCGCAAGGTTTAAATAAATTGGAACGGATAGTTCGCCACCGCCACCGTTGTTTGAAAAACCAGAGAAACCAAACTGAGGGTTGAGAATACCTGTAGTACGGCGGTCATCAATTGGGAAGTTAAAGTAGGGAACTGCTAGAACTGGAACATCTTTTACATATAGTTTTGTTCCGCGCGTAACACCGCGCCCAGTTTCTTGATTCAACTCAATTTTGTTGGCTTGAATTTTCCAAGCAGGTTTTTGTCCCGGAGGACAAGTGGTATAAGTCGCATCATTGAGAACCATTACATTCGGAGAGGTTCTCTCGATTTTTCCAGCTTGGCCATGGGCATGTTGTTGTTCAGAAATATAAAAACTATTATTTAAATCACCGGTTTGAGTCTTTAAATTGTAATTAATTTCATCACTTTGAGAGAGTAAGCCGCCTTGAGCTAACTGTACTCGGCCTTGTGCATGTGCAAATGTTTGAGTTTTATCGATGGTGACTTTATCGGCACGAACTGTACGGCCTTCCTGATCTATCACCACGTTTCCTTCCAACACAGAGTCGCCAGCAGGGTTGTAGTGCCCATAATCAGCTGTTACAACTGAAGTAGCCTTATCTGCATCTAACGCTTTAGTTTCAGGATTAATTGGTGTAATCCAAGTTCCTTGGCAGAATGCTGAACTCAAATATTTATTATTGCGCAATTGCGCCTCAGGAGCAGATTTATCAACATAATATTGTTGAAAGAATTCCTGCCCTGGATAGTATTCCTTAATACTCGCCTTAAGTTGATTATTGTCTATGTTGGAGACAACACCAGCTGACTCAGCATAACTTGATTGTATGGAGCCACTACATAAGAGCGTAAAAATAGCGGTCGCTAAAGGATTAAATTTAAACTGATGCTTCATTGTCTCATTAACCAAGTATGCTAATTCACAATTAATTATTGTCGCATCATAGAGAAAAAGTTTATAAGTGGCTACACTTAACCCTTCAAAAATCTCAGCTTGTTTTAGATTTTATTGCAAATGAATACACAACGTGAACAATTGATACATACATGGCTTACATCTGTTCTTGAAAATGATCAATTTCAGATCGCTTATTTAGCAGGGGATGCAAGCTTTCGACGTTATGCTCGCATCCAGTTACAAAATAAAACGTATATGCTTATGGATGCGCCTCCTGAAAAAGAAGACTGTGTTCCGTTTGTGACCATTGACGAGTTTTTTGCAGGGCATGGGGTTCGGGTACCTCAGATCGTTGCAAAAGATTTAAATCAAGGTTTTTTATTGTTAGAAGACTTTGGTGATGTGCTGCTGTCTACATTGTTAAACGATGACACAGTTGATCAATATTATGAGCAGAGCTTTAAACAGCTTATTCATTTGCAATCGATTAATGGCGCTGAACACTTCCCGGTTTATTCTTATGAAAAGCTCTTATCGGAAATGCAGTTGTTAACAGATTGGTTGTTACCGTCACTCGATATCCATCCAACAGCTGAGCAAAAGAAAACTATTGATGATGCATTTGATTTCTTGGCTCAGGCAGCATTAGCTCAACCGCAAGTTATTGTACATCGTGATTTTCATAGCCGTAATTTAATGAAAATTGCTAATGAAGAAGAGTTGGGAGTAATTGACTTCCAAGACGCGGTTATTGGTGCTGATACGTATGATTTAATCTCGATTACACGTGATGCATACGTGCAGTGGAATGCTGAGCGTGTTTATCAATGGTTTAAAGTGTTCTATGAGCTTTTACCAGCATCTGCTAGACAAAACCGAAGCTTTGACCAATTTAAACGTGATGCTGATTTAATGGCAATTCAACGCCATATCAAAATTTTAGGTATCTTTGTCCGTTTGTTCGAGCGAGATGGTAAGTCTGGTTATTTGAAGGATTTACCACGAGTCATGTGGTATTTACTTGAAGAGAGCCGTGGCTATCATGAGCTTGATGACTTCATGGCATTTATTCACAGTTCAGTAATGCCTAAATTTATTGAAAAATATGGCCCTTATGAGGTTGCAGCATAATGAAAGCAATGATTTTAGCTGCTGGCTTGGGCAATCGTATGCGTCCACTCACGCTATATACACCAAAGCCTCTGCTTGAGGTAGGGGGTAAGCCACTTATTGTGTGGCATATTGAAAAACTTAAGAAAATCGGTGTGACCGAAATAGTCATCAATTCTGCGTGGTTAGCCGACAAACTCATCAGTAGCTTGGGAGATGGCTCTCAATTTGGTGTGGATATCCGTTGGACACGAGAAGAAGAAGGGCTGGAAACAGCTGGCGGAATTATTAATGCTTTGCCACTGCTTGGAACAGATCCTTTCATTCTGGTGAATGGAGATGTATGGACTACAATGGATTTTGAAGCTCTACGCCATATTAAGTTAAATGATGATTTGGCACATCTTGTATTAGTTGATAATCCTAAACAGCATCCCGAAGGCGACTTTACATTATTAAATGGACGCGCTTTTGCGTTTGATCAAGATGTGAAGGGCGAGAACCTCACGTTTAGTGGTGTATCTGTTATCCATCCTAAGCTTTTTGATGGATTGGAAGCTGGTAAACGTCCTTTAGCCCCACTGTTGAAGCAAGCCATGCACAATCAAAAAATATCTGGTGAAAAGCTTAAAGGTGCATGGGTGGATGTGGGAACGCCTGAGCGTTTAATGGAGCTAGATTTGCAAATTCGTGAAGGCTTCTACGATTAACTGCGTAATCGCTAATCGTTAACTAGTGTTCCACGATGCATAAATGGGTATACTTTGTTTTAAATTTTACTTAGATGTTATCTGTTTATGCATCCGTTTTTTCAAGAGTTACAACAGGGTAGTCAAAAATTAGGTTTATCGCTTAGCGATGAAGCTTTGACATTATTGTTGAAGTATCAAGATGCTTTGGTACTTTGGAACAAAGCTTATAATCTAACAGCGATTCGTGATCCGAAAGAAATGTTAGTGAAGCATTTGTTGGATAGCCTAAGTATTTTGAAAGATTTGCCAGCAGGTCGTTTGCTCGATGTAGGTACAGGTGGTGGCATGCCGGGCATGATCATTGCTTTATGTCAGCCAGAACGCTCTTGTGTATTGCTTGATTCAAATGGTAAGAAAATTCGTTTTTTGAAACAGTTTATTGCTGACCTTAAGCTTAAAAACGTAATAGCTGTGCAAACGCGTGTTGAAAATCAAGATACAATTGATGAACTTGGCCAATTTGATGTAATAACAAGTCGTGCATTTGCATCATTAACAGATTTTGTTGAGGCTGCGCGTCCATATTTACATGAGCAGAGTATAATTGCCGCGATGAAAGGACTGATTCCAGTTGAAGAAATGGAAGAGCTTAAGCAGGAATTTTCATGTAAAGTGATTGAACTGCATGTACCGAGACTTGATGAACAACGTCATTTACTTTTACTTCAACGAATTTAAATAAAAAGTATTAGGGTTACCATGGCTCAAATTATTGCGATTGCAAACCAAAAGGGTGGTGTTGGTAAAACAACGACTGCAGTAAATCTTGCAGCGTCACTAGCTGTATTGAAAAAACGTGTGCTACTTGTCGATATAGATTCGCAAGGTAATGCTACGATGGGGTCTGGTATTCAAAAGAATGATCTACTTTACTCAATTACGGATGTGTTATTGGGTGAAGTGCCAATCGAAACGGCAATTCAAAAAGCTGAGGTTGGATATAAAGTTTTGGGTTCAAACCGTGAACTTTCTGGTGTCGAGCTTGCCATTGCAGAGCAAGAAGGTCGTGAGTTCATTTTAAAGAATGCTTTGAATGAAATCCGGGACTCATTCGATTACATTATTGTTGATTGCGCGCCTAGCTTAAGTTTAATTACCGTGAATGCTTTAGCTGCAGTAGATGGTGTAATCATTCCAATGCAATGCGAGTACTATGCATTAGAAGGTTTGGCGGATTTAACTCAAACGATCGATCGTATTCAAAAAGCGTTAAATCCAGATTTGGAAATTATTGGTGTTTTACGCACCATGTATGATGCGCGTAATGCCTTAACTCGCGATGTATCTGCTGAGTTGGAACAATATTTTGGTAAGAAACTCTACGACACTGTGATTCCACGTAATGTTCGTTTGGCTGAAGCTCCAGCACATGGTTTGCCAGTAATTTATTTTGAAAAAAGTTCGAAAGGTGCAGTTGCATACTTAAATCTTGCGGCTGAGATGTTAAAGAAAAGTAAAGTGAAGAAAGGAAGTAAAGTATGAGCATCAAAAAACGCGGATTGGCGAAAGGTCGTGGTTTAGATGCATTACTTGGTTCAATTCAAAAAGAAAAATTACAACTAGAAGCTCAAGCGCTTGATCATGGTCAGTTAAAGCAAATTGATGTGAAGTTGTTGAAACGAGGTGAATATCAACCACGTCGTTTTATCCATGAGCATGATTTGCAAGAGTTGGCATCCTCTATTGAAAAACATGGGGTAATGCAACCAATTGTTATTCGTCCTGTAGATGATGAAGCTCATCCTTACGAAATTATTGCAGGTGAGCGTCGTTGGCGCGCAGCTCAAATTGCTGGCTTAACGGAAATCCCTGCAATTGTTCGTGATTTAAATGATCAGGTTGCTATTGCTTTAGCACTTATTGAAAATATTCAACGTCAAGATTTAAACCCGATTGATCAAGCATTGGCGCTACAACGATTCCATGATGAATTCGGTTTAAGCCATCAAGAAATTGCTGATACAGTCGGTAAAGCAAGAACAACGGTAAGTAATCTATTACGTCTGTTGAGCTTGGCTGATGACATTAAAGAATTTATGCAGCAAGGCCAGCTTGATATGGGGCATGCTCGTGCCATCTTAACTTTAAAGGGCAAAGAACAACTTGAAGTTGCAAAAATTGTAATTGAAAAAGGATTATCTGTTCGTCAGACTGAGCAGTTAGTACGCGATTGGAACGAGCCTAAACAGGAAAAGGAAAAAGCTCCTGTTGCACCAGACATTGAGCAACTAACTCAGAAATTATCAGAACGTTTTGGTGCCAATGTTAAAATTGATCATAACCAGAAAGGTAAAGGTAAGCTTGTTATTCACTATCATTCACTCGATGAGTTAGATGGTATTTTGAATATTTGTTTACCAGATTAATTCTAAGTTAGGTCATATATTTCTAATTTATATTCTTGGGGAAGAAAATATGTGGGAACTTGTGAAAGCGGGCGGCTGGTTAATGCTGCCTTTAATTTTGTGTTCAATTTTAACCGTCGCAATTAGTATTGAGCGTTTTGTACGTTTAAGACGTTCACAAGTTTTACCTAAAGTACTAATGAATGATGGCAGTGCAGATATTTCTGTTGTCATAACAAATTTGAAACAGGATAATAATGCGCAAAGCACGGCATTGGGCAATATTCTAAAAGCTGGTTTTGAGCATCAGGAACATGGCGAACAATTTGCTCGAGCACAAATGGAAGCTATGGCTTCTCAAGAAATTTCTTATTTAGAAAAAAATATTAACTTCTTAGGGACTTTAAGTGCTATAGCGCCTCTACTAGGGCTGCTTGGAACAGTTGTGGGAATTATTGAGTCTTTTTTGGTTATTGATTTTGGTTCGGCAGGTAGTCCTAGTTTAATGATTCCCGGTATTTCCAAGGCTTTGATCACAACAGCAGTTGGTATGCTCATTGCAATTCCTGCACTTATTTCCTATCGATATTTTCAAAGAGTAGTGCAAGATTATATTGCTGAGTTAGAGCAACAATCTACGCTATTTCATGCCTCATTGTTTTACAAACGTTCTTCAGTCATGCAAGAACATCGCCGCGTTGGTTGATGGATAGATCGCAATATGAAGTTTAAACGTTCTCAAGTTGAAGACATTCATATCAATTTAACACCTATGATTGACTGTTTATTGTTCATTCTAGTGTTTTTATTGTTATCTACCACTTTTAATCAGCCAAGTCGCATCAATTTAACTTTACCAGATGCACAAGGTGTTCCACCAAAACAGTACGATCATAAAATTGAAGTCGTGGTAGACTCTAGCGGACATTACGCCGTGAATGGTCAGGCGCTATCTACCAAAGATATGGCTGATTTGAGCACTGCAATTAAGCAAATTGCTCAAGAGCGACGTGACTTTATGTTTATCATTGCTGCTGATGCAAAAGCATCCCATCAGGATGTTATTCGTGTTATGGATGTAGCAGGACAACTCGGTTTTGTTAACATCAATATTAGTACCAAAGTTCCTTCTAGAGGTTTTTCTGAGTGAATCAAGATTTTAAGGTTTATTTGCGTCTCATATCCTATTTAAAACCTTATTGGGGCGTGGCCTTATTAGTTCTTATCGGGTTCGGTATGAACTCAGCAACGGAGGTTTCTGTTGCTAAGCTCATTAAATTTATTATTGATGCAATTCAAAATGCGAGTAGAGCGGATCTGGATTGGTTCCCTTTATTAATCATTTTATTGGTATTCTTCCGTGGCCTTGGCCTATTTATGGGGGGGTACTATACGGCTGTGATCTCGCGTAGTTTGGTTTTTAGTATTCGCCAAGAAGTTTATGCAAAACTTCTAAGACTGCCGGCTCAATATTATCTCGATAACTCTTCGGGTCATATTACTGCCAAAATTATGTATAACGTCGAGCAACTTACAGCTGCTTCATCTGAATCATTAAAAACCATTGTTCGAGATGGCATGATTACGTTGGGGTTGTTAGGTTATTTGTTCTATACCAATTGGCGTTTAACAATTTGTATTATGGTGTTCTTACCTGTAATTGGGATTTTGGTGCGTAAAGCTTCAAAAAGAATGCGCAAACTCTCGATGCAAGTTCAGGACACTATGGGTGATGTTAACCATGTAGTGCAAGAAAGTATTAATGGTAATGCAGTTGTTAAAAGTTTCGCTGGTGAAGAGTCAGAACAAGAGCGTTTCTATAAGTCATCGGAAGAAAACTTAAAACGTGGTTTAAAAATGGTGATTGTGCAAAACCTAAATAGTCCTGTTGTTCAAGTGGTAATGGCTTGTGCAATGGCTCTAATTGTATGGTTAGCATTAAGACCACAAATTTTAGGGAATACAACTGCTGGTGAGTTTGTTGCATATATTACGGCAGCAGGATTACTTTCAAAGCCTGTTAAAAACTTGACAGATGTGAATGAAAAGTTACAACGTGGTTTGGCTGCAGCACACTCAGTTTTTGAATTATTAGATTTACCTGAAGAGCAAAATAGTGGTGAACTTAAACCGCAGTTGCAAGGTGCAATTCGTTTTGACCATGTTGTACTTAACTATGCTGACGGTACGCAAGCGATTAAAGACTTTTCTTTAGATATTCGTCCAGGCGAAACTGTTGCATTGGTAGGGCGCTCTGGTGCTGGTAAAACTTCTTTAGTGAACATGTTGGTACGTTTCCAAGAAGTCTCAAGTGGTCAAATTTATTTAGATGATTTGCCAATACGTGATATTGAGCTTTCAAGTTTGCGTACACAAATTGCAATGGTAAATCAGCAAGTTGTTTTGTTTAACCGAACTGTACGTGAAAACATTGCTTATGGTCAGTTACATAATGCAAGTGATGAAGACGTAATAGCTGCAGCAAAGGCTGCTTATGCCCACGACTTTATTATGAACTTACCAAATGGCTACGATACTGTTTTGGGTGCTCAAGGTCTAAATTTATCGGGTGGTCAACGTCAACGTATTGCAATTGCTCGTGCAATTTTGAAAAATGCCCCAATTCTCATTTTGGATGAGGCGACAAGTGCGCTTGATAATGAATCTGAACACTTTATTCAACAAGCATTTGATGAAGCTATGCAAGATCGTACAACGATTGTGATTGCTCACCGTCTATCAACCATTGAAAATGCGGATCGTATTGTTGTGATGGACCGCGGACAAATTGTTGAACAAGGTACTCATCAAGAATTACTTGCTAAGCACGGTGCTTATTATCAATTACATCAGCGTAATTTTGAGGACCATTAAGTATGTCGTTAGCCCAGCTGATCCAAAATGCATGGAATAAGCAATCAAGTTGGTTGATTGTTTTACGTCCTTTGTCTTGCTTGTATCGTGCTGGGTTTTTACTAAATCGTTATCTTTATAGTTCAGGCTTTAAAAAAGTTTATACCGCACCTGTGCCGGTCATGGTAATTGGCAATATTACGGTGGGAGGAAGTGGAAAAACGCCATTATTAATAGAGCTCGTCAATTATCTAAAGCAGCATAATGTAAAGGTAGGGGTAATTAGTAGAGGCTATGGTGGAGCTGGCCCTTTTCCTATGTTGGTGACATCGGCCAGTCAAGCAGCTGAAGCAGGAGATGAACCTGCTTTGATTGTACAGTCAACTGGCGTACCTATGGCAGTAGGACCCAATAGACAAGTGGCAATCGAGTTATTATTAGCATCGACTAAACTAGATTTAATTATTAGTGATGATGGGTTGCAACATTGGGCATTAGGCCGTCAAATAGAATGGATCGTACTTGATCAAAATCGTGGCCTTGGAAATAGAAAGTTATTACCTGAAGGATATTTACGTGAACCTGCGGAACGTTTAAAAACTGGTACGGTAATCGAGCATACTTTCACACCAACAACTACATTGCATATGCATCTTGATGCAGGGCAGCCTTACTTGTTGAATCCTTCTTCGGGAACTGAATTATCATTCAATATTCAAAATAATTACCATGCAGTAGTCGGTATTGGTTTTCCTCAGCGCTTTTACCAAACACTTAAAGGTTTAGGGGTGAAACAATTTCAAGAGCATGCTTTTCGTGATCATCATAATTACAGTATTGATGATCTCATTTTTAATGATGATCAACCTATCATTACGACTGAAAAAGATGCGGTTAAATTTTTGCCATTATTTGAAAAACATCCAGACTTTAAACGTTCTATCTGGGTTGTACCTGTTAAAGCTGTTTTGTCTACAGAGTGCTATCAGATTTTAAATCAACAATTGCAAAAGCTTGATATTCAAATATCTTAGGAAGAAAAAATGAAACATATCGTCATTCCAGCACGCTTCTCAAGTTCGCGTTTGCCAGGTAAGCCATTGTTACTTATTCATGATCGTCCTATGATTTTACGAGTAGTAGATCAAGCCAAAAAAGTTGAAGGTTTCGATGACCTATGTGTAGCAACGGACGATGAACGTATTGCTGAAATATGTCGTGCAGAGGGCGTTGATGTTGTTTTAACAAGTGCAGACCATCCATCGGGAACAGATCGTTTAAGTGAAGTTGCTCGTATTAAAGGATGGGATGCTGATGACATTATTGTAAACGTACAAGGCGATGAGCCATTACTGCCAGCCCAGCTTGTTCAGCAAGTTGCAAAGCTTTTGGTTGATAAGCCAAACTGTTCAATGTCTACATTATGTGAGCCTATTCATGCGTTGGATGAATTTCAGCGTGATAGTATCGTAAAAGTAGTCATGTCTAAACAAAATGAAGCATTATATTTTAGCCGTGCAACGATCCCTTATGATCGAGATGGCGCTAAGCGAGACGAACCAACTTTACATACTCAAGCATTTCGTCATTTAGGTTTATATGCTTATCGTGTGAGCTTATTACAAGAATATGTTACATGGGAAATGGGTAAACTTGAAAAGCTCGAGAGTCTTGAGCAATTGCGTGTTTTAGAAAATGGACACCGTATTGCTATTGCTGTAGCAGAAGCGAATTTACCACCAGGTGTTGACACTCAAGCAGATCTTGATCGTTTAAATAATATGCCTGTTGAGTCTTTTGAGTAAGCGTTAATTTAATGAATCAGAATGTGACTTCTAAGGTTTATCCGTGGCAACAGACAATGTGGGAAACGTTAACAACACGTTTTCCTAATATTGGGCATGGCTTATTATTTTATGGTAAACAAGGTTGTGGTAAACATGCTTTTGCTAAGCATTTCTTAGCGTGGGTACTTTGTTTAAATAAACAACCTCAAGGTGCTTGTGGTGAATGTAGTAGCTGTCAATGGTTAAAATCAGATACGCATCCAAACTATGTTCATATCACGACAGATGAAGAAAATAAAAAACAGAATGCAAAAATTAAAATAGAAAAAATTCGAGATTTATTGCCATTTGTACAACAAACTGGTGAGGGATGGCGTGTCGTTGTTATTGAGCCAGCTGAAGCTTTAAATCTTGCGTCATCAAATGCGCTGCTAAAAACCTTAGAAGAGCCAGGTGAACGCGTCGTTTTAATCTTGTTGGCCGATCATTATTTGAAATTACCGGCAACCATTCGAAGTCGCTTACAGCATTTTGCTTTAGACCGTATTTCATATACAGAAGCCACATCTTATCTAAATGAACATTTAGCTGAAATAGCATCTGTACCACCTGAATTATTGCTAGGCCTTTCTAATGATATGCCTTTGCAAGCAGTTGAAATTGCGACTAGTGATTGGTTTGCTAAAAGACAGTCTTTTTTAGAAGACTGGACTAAAGTTGTAAATCAAAAAAATATGCCTTTATTTTATTCGGCTAAATGGCAAAAAGAACTCAACTTTAGTGATTTTATGATGCTTCTTGAATACTTGTTAGGGGATTTAATTTGTGTCAAGCTCAATCAACCACAGAAAAATATAGATTTACAGTTCGATCAACTGGCGCAAAACTATAATTTAGAAAGCTTATTCAGTCTTTATGAGGAATTGCAGCAATCTAAAAGATTGGTTGAACAGAATGTACAAACACAACTCATCATAGATCAACTTTTTATAAAATTAATGAACGTTTAAGGGGAACACTAATGCAACCGCAAATGGGTGGAATTATTCAGGTCAATATTCCAGATAGAGCAACATTGCAAGCAAGTTATATGGGATATGTACAAGGCGGGGGCTTGTTTGTACCATCGAAGCAAAAAGTGAAGATGGGTCAGGAAATTTTTATTTTAGCTACGTTACCAGAACAATCACAAAAAATTCCTTTAACTGGTAAAGTAGTTTGGATTTCACATAAGCAAAGTGGATTTAAACCGCAAGGTTTCGCAATTCAATTGAGTGGTGATAAAGGAATTTACTATAAAGCTGAAGCTGAGCGGATTTTAGCTGGTAGTATGTCTTTAGATCGCCCAAGTTATACCATGTAAGCAGATAGGAAAGAACAGTGTTTGTTGATACCCATTGCCATTTAACAATGTTAGATTTAACGCCTTATAACGGTGATTTAGATCTCGCACTTGCTGCTGCGCGAGCAGATGGTGTTTCTAAGTTTATGGCAATTTCAGTTGACCTTGATGATTATATTGCTTTAGCTGAAATCGCAAAGCGTCATGAAGATGTGGGGTATACGGTAGGCGTACATCCGTGTGAGGATGTTGATACTATGGCTCGAGCAACGACTGAGTATTTGACTGAATTGGCTCAATCAGAAAAGGTGTGGGCTTTAGGTGAAACAGGTTTAGACTATTACCACAGCACTGACTTTATTAACGAGCAAAAAGATTGTTTTGCTCGTCATATTCAAGCCTCTAAAAATGTTAAAAAACCAGTAGTTGTTCATACACGTTCAGCAAAACATGATACGGTGGATATTATTCGAGCTGAACAATCTACACATGGTATTTTGCACTGTTTTACTGAGGACTGGGAGACAGCAAAAGCTGTATTGGACTGTGGTTACTATATTTCCTTTTCAGGAATTGTTTCATTTAAAAATGCTCAAGATCTACGAGATGTAGCCAAGCAAGTTCCTTTAGATCGGCTTTTGATTGAGACAGATAGCCCTTATTTGGCTCCCGTACCATATCGTGGTAAAACGAATGAACCAAAATATGTACCTTATGTAGCGAAAGCACTAAGTGAGGTATATGATAAGCCAGTTGAGGAAATTGCAAGAATCACCTCGCAGAATTTTGAAAATTTACTTAAAGCGATTTAACTTATAGAAACTATATAAAGAGAGTAATTGCGTGAAGATGGACCGTCAAGCTCAGTTCCGAGCAAGAGAAGCATTAATATTTCAAGTTGCGGAACAGTTGTTGTTAGAAAATGGCGAAGCCGGAATGACACTTGATGTGCTGGCTGCTGAGCTTGATTTGGCAAAAGGTACTTTGTACAAGCATTTTCAAAGTAAAGATGAATTGTACATGCTATTAATTATTCGTAATGAGCGCATGTTACTGGAAATGGTTCAAGATACTGAAAAGGCTTTTCCAGAACATTTAGCTTTCTTTATGTTGCATCATCTGCACCATCCGGAAAGAACAGTACTGTTTCACCAAATTGAAGAAAAGCTTTCAATTACTGCCCAAGGTGTGCACCATCTTTTTAATGAACTCTACCAAGTGAGAAAGCAACGCTTACGTATTATTATTCGTATGACTGATCACTATTTAGAGTCAATCCAGAGTCATATGACTACACGAGATTACTTGGCTTCAATTTGGTCACTCACTCATGGAGCTGCTGCAATTCTGAATTCAAGCTTTTATCAACGTTATTTGGGTTCAAGAGATACTTTACGAGTAGCCTATATTGACCAGGCATTAGCCTTACCCAAACAAGCAGTTGAGCAGTACGCTTAATAGGTCGATATGAAATCGAATCTACCATTTCAATCACAAAAAGGCTTTACCCTCATAGAAGTGATGGTAGTCATTGTGATTATGACAATTATGACTTCTCTGGTTGTATTAAATATAGGTGGCGTCGACCAAAAAAAAGCAATGCAGGCGAGAGAGTTATTTTTACTCGATTTGCAGAAAATTAATAAAGAATCGATCGATCAATCACGTGTATTGGCTTTAGAAACTCATGGTGAGACAGATGTCTCACCATTTTCTTATGAACTTTATGAATATCACGATCAAAGCACTTTACAAGTACAAGATATAAAAAACCGTTGGCAGAAATATACTGAGTTTAAAACACGGCAACTTCCTGCCCATGTGTCTTTTTCAGTACAACCCTTGGATGATCAGAATTATTCTAAAGCTAAAAATACAGATTTGATTGGAGGACAAACGCCTCAACTCATCTGGTTTGGCAATGGAGAAGCTAAAACCGTTAAAATACAATTTTATTTAGAACAAAAACCGATTGGTTCAGAAATACAAATAGATCACTTGGGTAAAATAAATGAAATCTAAAGGCTTTACCCTTTTAGAAGTTATGGTTGCTTTGGCAATCTTTGCTGTCGCAGCTGTCGCTTTAACTAAAGTGGCAATGCAGTACACTCAGTCCACTTCAAATGCAATTTTGCGAACTAAAGCTCAGTTTGTAGCAATGAATGAAGTTGCTATGATGGAGATTAATCAAGAATGGTTGCAAGGAACTCAAAGTAAGCAAGTAACTTCCCAAGGTGAAACTTGGCAAATTGATAAGTCAGCTCAATCTACTATTAGCCCGAATGTTCAAAAAATTGATTTACAAGTGAGTTTGTATGATCCGGATAAGGGAAAAGTACAAAATGGCATTACTCATATGGTCTTTTTTAATTATCCAGTGAAAGCAAAATAATGATAAAAAATAAATATATTCACATCCGAAGCATTGATTCTCGCCTTGCAGCACGATCGAGCAGTGCTCGATTAACTCGCGCCTCAGGATTTACTTTGGTTGAATTGTTAGTCGCGATCGCTATCTTTGCGGTTTTATCTTTATTGGGGTGGAAAATTTTCGATTACTTGCTCAAAGTTCGTGATCGTAATGCCGAACATGAAGTGCATTTATTTGAATTACAAGATGCTTATCAACAAATTCTTCGTGATACTTTGCAGATTATCCCTTTATCCGCAAACCAAGGTGGTCAACTTCATCCAGCTTTAGAAATCGATAATCAAATTTTACGTTTTAGCAAAGCAGGCGTAACAGATCCTTTAAAACAAGGCTTATCACCATTTGAACGAATTGAATATCGTTATGATGCAGACCAAAAAAAATTATATCGTCTTAAATATACAAATTTGAATACTTCGAACAGAGAGCAACCTTTATCGAGTACTTTGTTAAGTCAAGTCGACCAATATCAGATTATGGTTTTGACTCCGCAAGAAGTCACAAAATGGCCCGAGGTTAATATTGATCCAACGAAACCTAATGAGTTAAAAAAATTACCGAAAGGGATAAAAATCCAACTTACAGTCGCTGGTGTAAATTATGAGTGGATTTATAGCTTAAATCAGGGTGACTTATCGCTTTCGCAGGAAGGTAATTCATAATGGCCCTTAGTTACAAACACCAACAGGGTGTCGCTTTACTGACAATACTTATTATGGTTGCCTTGGCTACAATTTTAGCGGCTTCTATTGCCAAGCATCAAAATAATACTATGGAAAATACAGCCTACTTAATGCGCCAAAATCAATCTTTGCTTTATGCAAAAAGTGCAGAAGCCTTTTTTTCAGAATTATTAATTCAAGATGCAAATAATGCAGGTGGAGTAGATCATTTAAAAGAGACATGGGCACAACCTATGCCTCCGTTTCCTATTGAAGATGGTTTGGTATCCGGACGTTTGCTTGATGAGTCTGGTAAATTTAATTTAAATAATCTAACTAACGGGGAAGGCATTGTAAATGAAGATGCTAAAAGTTGGTTTGAACGTTTATTGGTACGTGTGGGATTGCCAGCCGAATTAAGCCAAGCTGTGATTGATTGGCAAGATCCAAATGATGAGCCAACTGGGCCAATGGGGGCAGAAAGTAGTTATTATGAAGGTTTGGATCCAGGTTACATGGCTGCGAATACTAAATTCCACCGTATTGAAGAGTTAAAGTTAGTGAGAGGCTTTGATGGAAAAAAATTTGATCTAATTGCTCCATATATTTCTGCTTTACCAGAAAATTCGAAGTTAAATATTAATACTGCTTCGCCATTGGTTTTAGCAAGTATGGATGAAAAATTAGATATAGGGGCTATCGAAAAAGAATTGCAAACACGCCAACAAAATTTAAAGTTCTTCCAAAATGTAGATGAATTATGGCAATTGAATGCTTTTTCAGCGGTTGATAGTCAAAAGAAAAATCAAGTAAATAGCCTTATTGATGTTAAATCCAGCTTCTTTCAAGCTCAGATTGAAGTTGTTCTAAATAATAGGAAGCGACAGTTTACTAGTGCTTTAATGAGAAAAGATAAGCAAGTATATGTTTATTCAAGAAGCATGGCTCCATTTAACTAAATAAATTTATTGATATTTTTTCTGAGTCTGTAATACTTGAAACTTATTAATAAAAGGGATGAGGTCATACTTCTGTATAGACAGTATTTAAAGTAAAAAATCAATATCTTCAAAATTTCTTCACATCTCTTATCATACTTTTTGCTAATTGTTTCTATTTGAAAAGTGGTGCGAAGTTTTTATCTTTTGCTTTATAATAATGTTCTTAGAAGGAATGATCGATTTGGCACATGTTAATTCGTAAGTTATTTAAGTTTGAAAATGCACACGTTGTACGTAACTGTACATCGGATCGTTGTAAGCGATCCATTCATGGGCATAGTTATAAAGTCGAGTTATTACTTAAAGCTTCGAAATTAGATCATGGACAAATGGTATATGATTTTGGGCTGTTAAAAGGCGTAATTAAGGACCTTTTCGATAGCTTTGATCATGCGATTTGTTTCTGGGAAAAAGATGATCCTCAATATATTGATGCTTGTAAGACTTTTAGCGCGCGTTGGATCTCTTTACCAGTTTCGCCATCTGCTGAGCAATTTTCTCGAATCTTTTTCTATTTAGCTCAGCAAGTATTACAATCTACTGTTACCCAAAATGGGGAAGGTGATGTTGAAGTCTATTCAGTGATTGTTCATGAAACCGATACAGGTTATGCCCAAAGTTTTCTTGAAGATATTCAAAATGAACAAATGGGGCTGTTAAACCTTGAGGGAATTATTTTTTCAGAACAAGTCCAATCCGAATGGGCTGATCCAAATATGTATGAAAATTTAAAACAAGGGATTAAGTTTCATAATCCGCATGTTAACTTACAAGTAGAAGTGTAAGTTAACTTCCTTTTGTTTGTAGAAATGAAAATTGATCTAGGATGACATTAATGCAATTAACTGAGCAACAGCAAGACAAACTCAGTAAAGTTCAATTAGAAGAAAGCTGGAAAAGATCATTAACTCCATTTTTACTGAGTCCTTATATGGATAGTTTAAGAGACTTTTTGTTTCAACAAAAACAGGCTCAAAAAACCATATATCCACCAAGTAAACAAATATTTAATGCTTTAAATATTACGCCATTAAATCATGTGAAAGTCGTTATATTAGGGCAAGATCCATATCATGGTCCAAATCAGGCAAATGGCTTAAGTTTCTCGGTTCAAAGAGGGGTTGCATTACCACCATCTTTACGTAATATTTTTCATGAACTACATACAGATTTAGGTGTGCCGGTTTCTCGTCATGGTGATTTAACCAAATGGGCTGAGCAAGGCGTACTTTTATTAAACAGTGTACTTACTGTAGAAGCAGGGCAACCCACATCACATCAAAAACAAGGTTGGGAAGAGTTTACTGACGCAGTAATTGATGTTTTAAATGAACAACGTGAACACATTGTTTTTATTTTATGGGGTGCTTATGCACAACGTAAAGGACAACGTATAAATAGAGAAAAACACTTGGTTTTAACTGCTGCACATCCATCGCCACTTGCGGCTAATCGTGGTGGTTTCTTTGGATGTAAAGTGTTTTCCAAAACAAATCAATATTTGAAACAACATGGCATTGAGCCCATAGACTGGCAATTGGACGCATGATGAACTCTCCCAATGTAAATAGCTATCATCCGGATTTGGTAGTTGAAGAAGCGAAAAATGGTTGGCGTATCGTACGTTTGAATCGACCTAAATCATTACACGCTTTAGATGAATCAATCGTAACGGCTCTATTACGAGTATTTGAAGACTTCCGTGATGATGAGCAAGTAAAAGCAATTTGGTTGGACTCGACTACACCAAAAGCATTTTGTGCGGGTGGAGATGTACGCAAATTACGTCAGTTGGTAATTAATCAGGAAGTAGAAACCGCAAATAAATTTTTCCAGCAAGAATATGCTTTGGATTTATTGTTACATAACTATGCTAAACCGGTTGTTGTTTGGGGCGAAGGCTATGTAATGGGTGGTGGTTTAGGCTTGTTTATGGCGGCACCTTTCCGTTTGGTCACACCATATTCACGTTTGGCTATGCCTGAAATTAATATTGGTTTATACCCTGATGTTGGAGCAAGCCGTTTCCTTGCTGACCGTGGACAAATTGGATTATTTACTGGTTTGACAGGTTCTATTATGACGGCTGCTGGGGCATATAGTATTGGTTGGGCGACGCATATTTGTGAAGCACAACGTGATAATGTTCTACAGAAAGTACTCAATATTAATTGGGCTCACTATCCGGCAGGTGATTTCCGTGCGATCGATGATACTTTAAATAGTTTGCATCGACCGGTTGCAGCAGGGCCATTACAAAATTCGTTAGACGTTATACATAGTGTTTGCCGTGGTTCAAGCTTTGAACAAGACTATCAAGCGATCGTCAGCTTGCGAGATGCAAGCAGTGACTGGTTGCGTCAAGCGAGTGAAAACTTACAAAAGGGTTCGCCTAGTACAGCAGCAATTACTTGGTTGTTATGGCAATGGGGTAAACAAGTTCATTCTTGGGATGAAGTTTTTGATTTAGAAGCGCAAATCTCTGAATGGAAAATTCGCCATCCTGACTTTGTGGAAGGCGTACGTGCTCGTTTAGTCGATAAAGATTTATCGCCAGAATGGAAAGCATGTGAAGACCTTACATTACGAGGTATTTTGGCCGATGATCCACCGATCACGACGATTGATAGCTGGAATGCATTACTTAGACAATATGGTGTAGTGTCATAATCAATAATGTCTAAATTTAGTGATGAGTATTGGATGCAGCTTGCTTACGAGCAAGCTGAATTAGCAGCCAAGCAGGGGGAAATTCCTGTAGGAGCTGTAATCGTGAGTCAAAACAAGTTAATTGGAGCTGGTTTTAATGCTCCAATTGGTTTATCTGATCCTACGGCTCATGCAGAAATTCAAGCTATTCGTGCGGCTTGTGAGTCATTGAAAAATTATCGTTTACCTGAAGATGCGACTTTGTACGTTACGCTTGAGCCGTGCACAATGTGTGTGGGAGCATTAGTACATGCAAGAATTAAACATGTCGTATTTGGAACAACAGAACCTAAAGCTGGCTCACTCGTGAGTGCACGTCAATTATTAGAAAATGGTTATTACAACCATAAATTTACTTTTGAGCATGGATGTTTACATGAAAAATGTGCTCAACAGTTAAGTCTTTTTTTTAAGCAAAGACGTGAACAAAAGAAACAAGAGAAACAACAAAAAAACGTCCTTAAATGATTAAAAAATGTCATGAGGTTATGGCACACTAACGCCGTTTCATTGACATGATTTATTTAAATAAGGAACTTTCATGCGTAATGTAATTACTATACAAAAAGAATTTAATGCTCCTCTTAGTGATGTCTTTAACCTGCTTTCTAAACATGCAGCTTACAACACTGCATTTGCTCCACTACAAGTTGTGCGTGTTAAAGATTCGGCAGATCCTGAAAGACCTGATGGAGTGGGTTCTGTTCGTCGTATGGGGTTTGGCGTGATTAAACCACTTAAAGAAGAAATCACGCATCTCGAAGAAAACAAACGTATTGAATATAAACTGATTGATAATCCTCTAGTGAAACACCATTTAGGTCGAATCGAGTTCTCAGAAATTACTCCTTATATTACTTTGGTTACGTATCGTATCGAATTAACCGCAAAAGCTCCTGTTGTAAGTAAATTAATTCTTGCACAGCTAAAACTAGCGATTACACTAGGCTTTTCGAGATTAGCTAAAGCATTTGCTTCTTCGTGAGAGTTCAATGACAGTTCAAATTATTACTATTGATGGTCCGAGTGGTTCGGGTAAAGGAACATTAGCGGCGAAACTTGCTGCGTATTATCAATTTCATTTACTTGATTCGGGTGCCTTATATCGTTTGTTAGGGTTGTCATTACATAAACATGATTTATTGGAAAAATTAGATAGCCATTTAGATGAGTGTGTTAACTATGCTCGTCAGCTTAATATTAAGTTTGAAACCTCGGCAGAGGGAACATTAGTTTTCCTCGATGGGGAAGATGTAACCCAAACTATCCGTACAGAGCGAGTTGGAGAATATGCATCTAAAGTTGCAGCAATACCAGAGCTCAGACAAGCACTTTTTGAGCGCCAAAGAGCATTTGCACAAACTCCGGGATTAGTTGCAGATGGCCGAGATATGGCAACATCAATTTTCCCGGAAGCTAATGCTAAAATTTATTTGACTGCTTCAGCTGAGTCGCGTGCTGAGCGAAGAGTAAAACAGTTGCAGGGTATGGGGCTAGATGCTAAAATAAACGACATTTTAGCTAATATACAAGCGCGTGACAAAAGAGACATGGAGCGAGAAGTAGCTCCTCTCAAGCCAGCCGCAGATGCTTATATTATTGATAGTTCGGAATTAACGATCGATCAAGTATTTAAGTTGATGGTTGATTACGTCAATAGCCGTACTGTTAGCAACTAAGATTATCAGTTGACGCATAGCTTGATCAGTCTATAAAGACTATGTTGATACTTAACTAAACCGGCCTTGTCTGATCCAAGACCGCTGACTTTATCAGGTATATCATGACCGAATCTTTTGCAGCCCTCTTTGAAGAAAGTGAATTAAACCTCAACGTTGAAAAGGGTGCAGTCATCCAAGGTGTTGTTGTAAACATCGATAGTGACTGGGTTACTGTTGACACTGGCCTTAAATCTGAAGGCATTGTTGACCGTGCTGAATTTTTAAATGAACAACGTGAACTTGAAGTTCAGGTTGGCGATACTGTTGACGTAGTTGTTGAAGCTCTTGACAACGGTATGGGTCAAACAGTTTTATCACGTGAAAAAGCTAAACGTGCTGAAACTTGGACTAAACTTGAAAAAATCTTTGAAGATGGCGAAATCGTTACTGGTGTTATCTCTGGTAAAGTTAAAGGCGGTTTCACTGTTGACATCGGTCCTGTTCGTGCGTTCTTACCAGGCTCATTAGTTGACACTCGTCCTATCCGTGACACAACTCACCTTGAAGGTAAAGAGTTAGAGTTTAAAGTAATCAAGCTTGATGCTAAACGTAACAACGTTGTTGTATCTCGTCGTGCTGTTATGGAAGCTGAATCTTCTGCTGACCGTGAAGCATTACTTGCTCAACTTGAAGAAGGTCAAACAGTTACAGGTACTATCAAAAACCTTACTGATTACGGTGCATTCGTTGATCTTGGCGGTATTGATGGTCTTCTTCATATCACAGATATGGCTTGGAAGCGTATCAAGCACCCTTCAGAAGTTGTTGAAGTTGGTCAAGAAGTTACTGTTAAAGTACTTAAGTTTGACCGTGAACGTAACCGCGTATCTTTAGGCCTTAAACAATTAGGCGAAGATCCATGGTTAGCGATCATGAGCCGTTACCCTAAAGGTTCTATCGTTAAAGCACGTGTTACTAACTTAACTGACTACGGTTGTTTCGCTGAAATCGCTGAAGGCGTTGAAGGTTTAGTACACGTTTCTGAAATGGACCACACTAACAAAAACATCCACCCATCTAAAGTTGTTCAGATCGGTGACGAAGTTGACGTTATGGTTCTTGAAGTTGACGAAGAACGTCGTCGTATCAGCCTTGGTATCAAACAAACTCGTGCTAACCCATGGGAAGAGTTTGCTAAGTCTCATGAGAAAGGCGAAAAAGTTTCAGGTACAATCAAGTCTATCACTGATTTTGGTATCTTCATTGGTTTAAATGGCGGTATCGACGGTCTAGTTCACTTGTCTGATATTTCTTGGAACGAACAAGGCGAAGAAGCTATCCGTCGTTACAAGAAAGGTGACACTGTTGAAGCAGTTATCTTGTCTGTAGACGCTGAAGGTAACCGTATCAGCCTTGGTATCAAGCAATTGAACAGCGATCCGTTCAATGATTTCTTAGCTGCTAACGAACGTGGTGCTTTAGTTAAAGGTACTGTAACTGCAGTTGATGCTCGTGGCGCAACTGTTAAGTTAGCTGACGAAGTAGAAGCTACTCTTAAAGCTTCTGAAATCAACCGTGACCGCGTTGAAGACGCAACTAAATTCTTGGAAGTTGGTCAAGAAGTTGAAGCGAAAATCATCAACGTTGACCGTAAATCTCGCTCTATCAACTTGTCTATCAAAGCGAAAGACGAAGCTGAAGAGAAAGAAGCAGTTGCTAACTTGCGTACAGCATCAGCTTCTCAAGACAATGGTCCTAAGACTATTGGTGACTTGATCAAGGCACAAATGAAGTAATAAGTTAACAAAGTACAGTTTCATGTAACGAAATTGTACTTTTTATACAAATTACTGTAAACGGTAGCGTAGTATTCAACATACTGCGCTACCGTTTTGTATTTAAACAGGTTATTATCAAACGACTTAGAGTAGTAATAAATAACGAGGTCGTAGATGACTACTGAAGCTCTTAATAAGTCTGATTTGATTGAACGCATTGCGCTAAAAAATCCACACTTGGCTGAACCATTAGTGGAAGAAGCGGTTAAGATTATGATTGACCAAATGATCGAAGCTCTTTCGTCTGACAATCGTATTGAAATCCGTGGTTTTGGTAGCTTTGCATTACACCACCGTGAACCTAGAGTTGGTCGTAACCCTAAAACAGGTAAGTCAGTAGATGTTGCAGCGAAGGCTGTTCCACATTTTAAACCAGGTAAAGCACTCCGTGATGCAGTGAATGAATCTGGAAAATAAATAAAACTCATAAGTGGGGTGCCTATGCGTTATATTCTAATTGCATTACTCATTATTGTATTTGGCTATTCTTTAGCACTTGTTTTGCAGAACCCAACAGAACTTCCTGTTGATTTATTATTTACTCAAGTTCCTGCAATGCGTTTAGGTTTATTATTGTTGCTTACCTTAGCGCTTGGAATTGTAGTTGGGCTTTTATTAGGTGTACAAGTTTTCCGAGTTTTCCAAAAAAGCTGGGAAATCAAACGTCTTCGCAAAGATATTGATCATTTGAGAAAAGAACAAATTCAAAGTGCTCAATTGGCTGCAGCAGAAGCAGCTGCAAATGTAAGACACGAAAAAACTGTTGTAGATATTTATCCGCAAGATAAAAATTCTACTCCTTTATAATTTTGGTACTACTCTTTATCTAGTCATAAAGAGTAGTATTTTCCCTTCTATATTCCTCATTATCCTTCTAGTTTAAAATCACTATTTCCTCATTTAAGAACTTGGTTCAATAGATTTCTTTATTACTGGCTGACTTGTCTATTATAATAGCGCTGATTTTATGTGATGGAAGAAAGTCTCTTGAGTATCATTGTTGCGTTGGACGCTAAAAGCCAATATGACGCTTTAAAAATTGTTGAACAACTTGATCCTACTTTATGTCGCGTAAAAGTAGGTAAAGAGCTTTTTACTCATGAAGGCCCATCTGTTGTAAAAAAACTTCAAGAAGAAAATTTCGAAGTTTTCCTAGATTTAAAATTCCATGATATTCCAAATACGACGGCTCAAGCTGTATGTGCTGCCGCAGACTTAGGTGTATGGATGGTTAACGTACATGCATCAGGTGGCCGTAAAATGATGGAAACCTGTGTAGAGCGTTTAAAAGCAGGTAATTATCAAACACAATTAATTGCGGTAACAGTTTTAACTTCAATGGGCCGTGAAGATTTAAAAGATATCGGGTTAGATATTGAACCTGTAGAACAAGTTAAAAGATTGGCGAAACTTACTAAAGAAAGTGGTTTAGATGGTGTAGTTTGTTCTGCTCAAGAAGCTAAAATTCTTCGTGAGTTAATCGGACAAGATTTCTTTTTAGTTACTCCGGGAATACGTCCTGAAGGTAGTAATGCAGATGACCAAAAACGTATTGTAACTCCGAAACAGGCAATGCTTGATGGGTCTACACATTTAGTTATTGGTCGTCCGATTACTAAAGCAGAAAATCCAACTGAAATGTTGAAGTCAATTCTTGCTTCAATTGCTTAAAAGTTTAAAAACACAGTAATTAAAAGTGGAGCGAGTAGACTTAAGAGTAAGCCGCTCATCATGGCATGTGGTACATAATGTGTACCACATGACTGTTTTACCATTGCTAATGTTACATCCATTGAGGTAGCGCCAGCACTTGAAATTGCTGGACGTGGAAACCGCCAACCCATGGTATACATGAGTAAAATTGCAACTATCTCTCTAAATAGATCTGTGAGCAAGGCAATCCCACCTAACTCAGCTGAATGTAGCTGTGTAAATAAAATACCTGACATTGAATACCAACCATAGCCTTGGCCCAAAGCTAATATTTCATTAAGTGTAAACTCATGACCAAGTAAGGAATAGTTGAGAAACCCAGCTAAGCACGAGCCTATAAAGGCGGCCAAAGGTACAATAAGAATTTTCCAGCTTAACCATGTGCGATTAAAATGAGTAAAAGCAAGTTCGATTCCGATTAAAAAAATAAAAAGTAATAGTAAATACCAACTATTAAAGGGAATATGGGTATGTAATTGGGTAAGAAGAATTCCTAAAATCACGCCTATTGTTAAAGCTAAAAATGCCTTGGCAATATTTTTTAATGCATTCATAAAAAGTTGAAGTGAAATTTTCCCTTTAACACTTTCTTTATCAAAAATTGTATAGGCGAATAAGCAAGTAAAAAAAGAACCAAGAGAAGTGGTTAATGCAATTAATAGAGCAGGTGGAAGTATAGTAGAAGGATTATCAATTTGATCAAGGGCGAGTGTTAGTTCTAAAGCTACACTGGTTAGTAAAATATAAGAAAAATAAGGTAGGATTTTAAAAATAAAATGCCGAATATTTAGTGAGAGTTTAGGACCTAGAAAATAACCAAATGCTAATACAAGAAAAATTTGAATAATGAGACTAATGGACTGCATATAATAATAGATAGATTGTTATCAACCTATCTATTATGTATTGAACATATTATGCTGCATAGCTCTGTGAGCATTTATTTAATAACAAATAATCTTTAGGATTAACTTTACGAGTGTCTAGCCAATATTTCCATGTATAAGTTGGCCATAAAGAAAAGTTTTTTCCATCAGCAGCTTGATACCAGCTGCTACACCCGCCAGCTTGCCATACAGTACCTTGAAGTTGTGTTTGTATTCTTTCATTGAAGGAATCCTGGATTTCCGGTTTAACTTCTATAGCGTGCTGTCCAGATTTTTTAACTAGATCAATAAGCTGTAAAATATAATTAACTTGTGACTCAATCATAAATATAATCGAGTTATGACCTAAAACGGTATTTGGCCCGACCAGTTGAAATAGGTTAGGAAAATTCTTGGTCATAATTCCATAATAACTTTCTGCACCATTTTTCCAGGCCTGTTTCAATTCAATTTGATTGCGACCAATACATGTAAAATGTTTTAAATAAATACGTGGATCGGTAACAAAACCAGTTCCATAGATTAAACAGTCAATTGGTCTTTCTTTTCCATCCTTTGTAATAATACTGTTCTCTTTAATTTCTTGAATACCCTCAGTCACTAATTCAACATTTTTACGGTTAAAAGTAGGGAAGTATTTATTTGAAATAAGAATGCGTTTACAGCCCATCACAAAGTCTGGTGTAAGTTTCTTGGCTAAATCTTTATCTTTAACTTGGAAACGTATAAATGCCTCAGCTAATTTTTGCCCATATTTCATGATTTGCGGCTGAACTATAGGAACAACGCGAGATTCATTACTCCAATAAAGGCGGCTGCGATGAATTTGTCGATATAAGTTTGATTTTTTAAATAGAGCTTTGCTCAAATTAGAGTATTTACGCTCATCTCGTGGGATAACCCAAGCTGCTGTACGTTGGAATACATATAATTGCTTAACGTCTTTTGCGATTTCTGGAATATATTGAATTGCACTACCACCAGTACCAATGGAAGCAACTGATTTACCTTTTAGACTGTAGTCATGTTCCCATTGGGAAGAGTGAAAAACTTTACCCTTGAACTTTTCAATACCTTGAATATGAGGGATTTGTGGAATATGTAGCGGACCTGATGCAAAAACTACAAATTGTGCTTCGAGAGAAGGTTGGTTTGCAAAATCTAGTGACCATACATGGCGCATTTCATCATACTGTACATGAGTAACCTCATGGTTAAACTTACAGTAGTTTTTAATTTGATATTGATTGGTTATATCTTGGATATAATCGAAAATTTCAGGAGCTTCTGCATAACGTTTTGACCAGTCAGTTTTAGGTGCAAAAGACAAAGAGTACATATGTGATTGAACATCACACGCAGCTCCTGGATAGCGGTTTTCACGCCAAGTTCCACCAACATCATTAGATTTTTCTAAAATAAAAAAATCTGATTGTTGGCTTTGTAACAGACGAATAGCCATGGCAAGGCCACCGAATCCAGCACCAATAATTGCGATTTTAGTTTTTTGAATAGCATGTTGTTTTGCGTTTAGCATTGGAAACCCTGCATATGCGGTAAAGAGGATTGCAGGCAAGACTAACGTTTTTTAAACAGTTTAAACATGATTGTATCGACGTGAAAATTGATAGATTCGGCAATTAATTTTATCACTTCTTTATAGTAAAACATTTCAGTCTAGGGAAATTGATAAAAGAATGAAACGATCGGCACTTGGTTTAATCTATTTAATTCAAGGAATGCGCAATGCGGGCATTGATGTCGACTCACGTTTGGCAGATATAGGTATTAAAGTAGATTCCTTGGACCCAAGCTCAACAATTCATGACAGTTTGGAATGGGATATACAGCAAATTATTAGTGAGAATGTTGACCCAGAGAAAGGATTATTTATTGGACAACATTACGCATTGGCAGGTTATGGCCCTTTACTCATGTTACTTGTGACCAGCCATGATATACAAACAGCCTTAGAAAAAGGTATACAATATCAAAAGCTTACGCATTTATTTGGTACTTTGAGCTTACAAGAAACTGAAAATCACATCATTTTGAACTATTTACCGGTCGATTTAAAAACAGAAATCGGTTTACTCCGTGCCCAATGCGAAATTTCGGGCACTTATAAGTTTATTCAGGATATTTATACCATGATGGGCTTAAAAATGCCTGATATGCGTATAGATTTACCATTTCCGGAACCCTCTGATCCAGATACCGTTGCTCAATATTACGCATATTATGGAGATGATCTACATTTTAATTCTACACATGCAGCATTTAGCCTAAGTAAGAATGTACTGGAAATAAAAATTCCTTCAGCAGATATTATTACTCATCGTATCTATGAGGCTAAATGTATTAAAGAAATAGAAAGATTAAATGAACAAGATCATCAAATACCGCCTATTATTCAATATGTGCAAGATTATTTAGAGCTACAACAAGGAATTATCCCGAGCATGGCGGAAACCGCTTTTGCTTTGAAAATGCCTGAAAGGACATTAAGGCATCAATTGCAGCAGCTTAATACGAGTTATAAACAAATTCGTGAACAGATTATTAAGAATAAGGCGCTTAAACTTATGGAATATAAAGAGTATTCAATAGAAGTTATTGCAGAAGCACTTGGTTATTCTGAACCTGCCGCTTTTAATCATGCATTTAAAAGATGGTTTGGACAGAGTCCTCGGCAATATGGAAAAGAGTTTTACTGAGTGTAACTCTTGATGCTAAAAGCTAATGTGGTCGGACAAAATGTTCGCTATACTCTCTTCAGTTAAAATTGAAATAAAATGATATGTTAAATTTAAAATCTTCTCATAGTACTGCATTTACTCCGTCTTCCCCAGCAGAGCGCTATGCTGAGGCATTGGCTTCAGGCCAGTTTATGGCAGATGAGGCACAAGCACAGGCAGTGCAAGAATTAGATCGTGTATGGAAAGAACTTTTAAATCGTTATAAGGCTTCTAAAAAAGCTTTCCGTCGTTTCCGCCGCCAAACTTCTCCAAAAGGTGTATATATGTGGGGCGGTGTAGGACGTGGCAAAACTTGGCTTATGGACCAATTTTATGAGTCTGTACCATTTCGCCGTAAAACACGTATGCATTTTCATCACTTTATGCAACATGTTCATAAAGAGTTAAATAAACTTTCGGGTCAACGTAATCCACTCGATATCGTAGCTGATCAAATTTATAAAGATGCTGTCGTTATTTGTTTCGATGAGTTTTTTGTCTCGAACGTAACTGATGCAATGATTTTGAGTGACTTATTCCAAAAGTTATTTGTTCGTGGTGTAACACTCATTGCAACTTCAAACATTGCACCAGACGGTTTATATAAAAACGGGATTCACCGTGATCGTTTTATTCCTACAATTGAAATGGTTAAAAAGAACTGTGTCGTTTTAAATGTAGATGCAGGGGTGGATTACCGTTTACGTGTTTTAAAACAGGCTCAATTGTTTAAATCACCATTAGGTAATGAAGCTCAAAGCTGGATATCAGAGCGTTATACTGCTTTAACTCATACTCAAACCAATTCTCATGAACCGATTGTGATCAATAACCGTGTTGTTGAAACACTAGGGCATACGGAAGATGTTTTATGGTGTGAGTTTTCTGAACTTTGCTTAAAGCCGCGTAGTCCAGCAGACTTTATTGAAATTGCCAATATTTATAATACGGTTTTAGTCAGTAATGTTCCTCACTTAACAGACTTCCTGTCTGAAGGCACACGTCGTTTTATTTATCTAGTCGATGAATTTTATGATCGTGGAGTGAAACTACTTTTAACCTCTCAAGATAGTATTATTGATATCTATCAAGGCGAGAAATTGGCTTTTGAAATTGAGCGTACTCGTTCACGTTTATTAGAAATGCAGTCAGATGAGTATTTGCATTCTGAACATCGACATATTGATGCGACTAAAACTTCTTAAGAAATCAGATATGAAGAGCGCTCTAAATTGAGCGCTTTTTTTACAACAAAAAAAGATAAATTTAGCGAAATAGTACTTTTTCATTGTGCAAAGTTTGATATAACTAAATACGCTTTAGAAAAAAAAAGATAGTGAAATTTTTTGTCTGTTAACAAAAAGTCTAGTTTCAGTATCTTTAAATATTGAATAAATTGTTGGGAATCCTAGTTAGAATTTTAATATTTTCCTATATAGAAAAATTTATCTTTGTCAATAGGCATGCAAGGGAAAATGCTTACTATTTAGGAATGTGATATTAGTATTCAGCTTAATTTAAATCGGTATACTAGGATTCTCTTGGTATAAAAAGTAGCAACTTCAGGAAAGACAATGACTGCACGTATTCAAAAAGGCAAGTTAGCGATTGCTAAAGAACTTTACGATTTTATCGAAAATGAAGCTTTACCAGGTTCTGGTTTAGATAGTGAAACTTACTGGAAGAACTTTGAGCAAGTTGTTGTCGACCTTAGTCCAAAGAATAAAGCATTATTGGCTAAGCGTGATGAATTACAAGCAAAAATTGATGAATGGCACCGCAACAATAAATTTGAATTAGGTGCTTACAAAGCATTTTTAACTGAAATTGGTTATTTATTACCAGAAGTTGAAGACTTCCAAATTACTACTGAAAACGTAGATGAAGAAATTGCATTGTTAGCAGGGCCACAATTAGTAGTGCCTGTACGTAATGCACGTTATTGTTTAAATGCAGCAAATGCGCGTTGGGGTTCTTTATATGATGCACTTTACGGTTTTGATGTAATTTCAGAAGAAGGCGGTGCAGAAAAAGGAAAAGGATATAACCCTGTACGTGGTGCGAAAGTTATTGAGTTTGCTAAAAACTTCTTAAATGAAATTTTCCCGCTTGCGCAAGGCTCACATGCTGATGCAACTAAATATGCAATCGAGCAGAATAAACTGGTTGTGACTTTAAAAGATGGTACTAAAACTGGCTTAGCTCATGAAGCTCAGTTTGTGGGTTTCAATGGTGAAGAAGCGAACCCTTCAGAAGTTGTTCTTTTGAGTAATGGCCTACATGTCATTATTGAAATTGATGCGAATAGCCCAATTGGCCAAACTGATTTAGCGGGTGTTAAAGATCTAACACTTGAAGCTGCGGTTACAACAATTCAGGATCTTGAAGACTCTGTAGCAGCTGTTGATGCAGAAGAAAAAGTTGAAGGTTATCGTAACTGGTTAGGTTTGATGAAGGGTACTCTTCAAGAATCTATCGAAAAAAATGGTAAAACAATTGTTCGCGCTTTGAATAAAGACCGTGAAATTAAAAATTTGATCGGTGGCACAACAAAACTTCATGGTCGTTCACTTATGTTACTTCGTAACGTAGGTCATTTAATGACGAATCCAGCGATTTTAGTTGATGGTGAAGAAATTTTCGAAGGTATTATGGATGCGTTGGTAACGCCATTGTTATCAATTGCTGACATCCGTAGTGAAAACGAAAATAAAAACTCTCGTAAAGGGTCTATGTATATTGTTAAACCAAAAATGCATGGTCCTGAAGAAGTTGCTTTTGCTGTTGAGTTATTTGAGCGTGCTGAGCAAGCCTTAGGATTACCAGCGAAGTCTTTAAAAATCGGTATTATGGATGAAGAACGCCGTACATCTGTAAACTTGAAAAACTGTATTGCTGCTGCTAAAGATCGCACAATCTTTATTAACACTGGGTTCATGGACCGTACTGGTGATGAAATTCATACTTCTATGGAAGCTGCTCCAGTTGTTCGTAAAGAAGCGGTTAAAACACAAAAATGGATTGCTGCTTACGAAAACCGTAACGTTGCAATTGGTTTGAAATGTGGTTTACAAGGTAAAGCTCAAATTGGTAAAGGCATGTGGCCAAAACCAGATAGCATGAAAGATATGTTGGCAACTAAAGCTGCTCATCCAAATGCTGGTGCTTCATGTGCTTGGGTTCCATCACCAACAGGTGCTGTACTTCATGCGATGCATTACCATCAAGTAAATGTAAAAGCACGTCAAGATCAGTTAAAAGCTGAAGAAATGTTGTCATTAGATGACTTGTTAACTCCTCCATTTGCAACTGATACAAACTGGTCAGCAGAAGAAATTAATAACGAACTTGAAAATAACTGCCAAGGTATTTTAGGTTACGTTGTTCGTTGGGTTGACTTAGGTGTAGGTTGTTCAAAAGTTCCTGATATTAACAATGTGGGCTTAATGGAAGACCGTGCAACATTACGTATTTCTTCTCAACATGTTGCCAACTGGTTACGTCACGGTATCGTGACTCGTGAACAAGTTGAAGAAGTGCTTAAACGCATGGCAAAAATTGTTGATGAACAAAATGCGAATGATCCATTGTATAAACCAATGGCAGCTAACTTTGAAACTAGTATTGCTTTCCAAGCGGCTTCAGATCTTATCTTTAAAGGTTGTGAACAGCCTTCTGGTTATACTGAGCCATTACTACATGCGGCTCGTTTAAAATTAAAAGGTTATACAGGTGACTAATTTTAACCTGTTATAAAAAAAGCCTCTTCGGAGGCTTTTTTATTTTAGGTATATTTTGTGCTTATAGATAAGACGTGAATTTATAAATAAAGGATTTCAAATTTGATTAACTTAAACAATCTCGATCGTGAGAATTGGCTTCTATGCGCAAAATTATCATTAGATAATTCTCAAAAGGACTATGTCGCACCAAATGTATACTCTATTGCTGAGTCTAATGTTGAGGAATACTTTAAAAAAACGCTAACTGAGAATTCAAGTTAGCGTTGAAGGAAATGGAATTAACTAAAGTTAAAAGCGATATTAATTGCTACTCACAATCCCAATTTTAGTTACACCTAAACGCTGCGCCGTAGCCATGACCATCGCTACATTTTTATATTCAGCCATTTGGTCTGGTTTAAGTTTGATTTGGTCTTGATCTTTTTTGGCGACAACACCTTGAAATAAAGTCTCTAGTGCCTTGCGGTCAGAAACCTGTTGGTTATTCCAAAATACTTTGCCTGCTGCATCAATTCTTACATCAATGACTTCAGGTGGCTTTTCATTTGTTGGTGGCGGTGTGCCATTTGGCAAATTAATATTAATCGCATTGTTTGGTGCAGGTATAGTAATAATAAACATAATAATGAGTACCAGCATGACATCAATAAGCGGTGTCATGTTCACCTCTAGCATTACATCGTCATCATTATTTGAGCCAACATTCATACCCATAAAATTCTCCTTAAAATCATTACGGGGAAGCTGGAGGGGTAGTAACAAAGGCAATTTTGCCAATACCAGCTTGTTTGGTCGTACTAATGACCTGATCTATCGCTTCAAAATGAGTAAGCTGATCTCCTCGAATATGTACCTCCGGCTGCGGTCTTTTTTGTGCCACAGCCTGTAATTTTGCTAACAATATTTCTTTATTCGGTACATAACTCTCGTTCCAGAAAATATCGCCTTTCTTATTAACTGAAAGTTGAATATTTTCAGGCGTGGTCGCGTACGGAGTATTTTTTTCTTCTGGTAGTTTCACCGGAACCGTATGTGTAACTACCGGAATAGTAATAAGAAAAATAATAAGTAAAACCAACATGACATCTACGAGAGGTGTCGTGTTAATCGTTCCAATCATTTCTTCATCATCTTCAGAACCAACACTCATACCCATAATGTCTGCTCCTGATTATTTAATGCTGCGATTAATTGAATTGTTGGTATTAATTTCTCCGCTTAATAAAACTGCATGTAGATCTGAACCAAATGAACGAACATTTTCCATCACTGCTTTATTACGACGAGTCAACCAGTTGTAACCCAATACAGCCGGTACTGCGACTGCAAGACCAATAGCTGTCATAATGAGAGCTTCACCAACTGGGCCTGCAACTTTATCAATAGATGCCTGACCTGAAATCCCGATTGCAGTTAAAGCGTGATAAATTCCCCATACTGTTCCGAAAAGACCTACGAAAGGTGCTGTAGAGCCAACTGTTGCTAAAAAAGCGAGACCGCCACCTAAATGGTTTTGTACTTTTTCGATGGCACGTTGTATTGAAATGCTCACCCAAGTATTAAAGTCAATGCGTTCAAGTAGAGAGCCGCCGTGTGATTTAGTCGAGTTAATGCCTTTTTCTGCAATAAAACGGTACGCGCTACTTTGTTCTAAACCTTCTGCAGCATTATCAAGCGAAGTTGCCTCCCAGAAATGTTTTTCAGCTTCTTTACCTTGGCGTTTGACTTTACCTTGTTGTAATAATTTAGAGATGATGATGTACCAAGTACCAATCGACATGAGTACTAAAATAAATAAGGTAGACTTAGCGACTAAGTCACCTTCACGCCAAAGGGCTTCTAGACCATATGGATTTTTAACATTTTCACTTGTTGCAGGCTTTGGTGGTGGAGTTGGAGTAGTTGTATTTGAAGTAGCTTCAGTAGTTGCTGTTGCCACAGGAGCATTGTTCGTTTCTTCTGCGAAAACTGAGCTTAATGGAAGTAACGAGCAAGCTGCAATTAAACTTGCAGAAGCGAAATGTACTAGTGGTTGAGTTGATTTTTTCATCATATATCTCCAATATTTTTTAATTTCTTGCTAATTCAATTGTTTATTCAATTACGAATGGATATTCAATTTCATACCAGTCTTGCTGAGGCACGCCATCTTTCATTGCTGGTTTGAACGTACATAAGCTGTAGGCTTTAGTTGCTGCTTTATCTAAAATTTTGCTGCCACTCGATTTTTTTACTTTGGCATCAATGACTTTGCCGGATGTATCAACCAAAACACGTATACGCACCGTTCCTTGCTCTTCGTTCATGAGTGCTTCGCGTGGATATTCTGGTTTTTCACAGCCTGCAGAGCCTTCTGAAACACCACGAGTTACACCAGCGGGTTTAGGTGCTGGTGCAGCAGCTGCCACTGGAGCTGGTGCAGCAACAGGGCTCGGAGAAGGAGTACTAGGTGCAGCAGGAGCCGGAGTAGCGACTTTAGTCGGTTGAGCTACTGGCGTCGTTTTTTGTACTGGTGTTGCTACTTTCTCTACTTCTTTTGGTGGCTCAGGAACCTTGGCAACTTTTTCCACCATTTTTGGTGGCTCAGGTGGTTTTTCCTTTGGTTTCGGCTCTTCCGGTTTTGGTGGAGGAGGTGGCTTAATATCCTGAATAATTTGTAATTCCACAGGTTTTTCTGCTGGTTTTTGAATATTGTTTGCTAAACCTGACATCAGAATATAGGCAACAAGAAGATGCAGAAAAATGACTGCAGCAATACCAATTAGGCGTTTGGCAGATTTATTTTCTATGTCTGTAAAAGTCATGCCCATAGTTACTCCTGAAACTGTAGACAAACAATTTTTAAAATGACTGTTTGGCTAAGAATGAGTATTTGTTCTGCAAACTAACTGTTGTGAGCTACATTTGCAGAACTACCATTTAGAACTTATATGTACCTCGTACAAAGTAAGTACGTCCTAAAGGATCTGCGTAACGTGGGTCATACCCCATTTGGAAGTTGTCACCAACATTTGAAGCAGGAGGATCTTCATCAAAGATATTCTTAATACCTGCTGTAACTTCTAGATTTTTAAAGCCTTTGTATGTGCCTGAAATATTATAAATTGTATAGTCGCTTACTTTATGATCACGATAACCTTCCGCAACAGAAGAACTTGAATTTTGGTCATCGTAACCACGAGTGAATTGTTGTTGGAAATTTACACCCCAGTTTTGGTAATTCCAATATAAATTAGCAGTATGTTTCCAACGAATAATTGGAGCATCTCCAACATATGCTCCTAAACTACTAATCCATTCTCCATCTTTTTCATTTTGATATTTATATTTAATGACATAAGTTCCATCAATTCCAAAACCAAATCGACCTGTTGCTGTCATTGGCGTTATATAGTTTAAACTTACATCAACTCCTGAAGTTTTTAAGTCACCCATATTGTCTTGAGTTGTAATGATATGATTAAGTGTTCCATCTGGATTACGTACGAACTTATCAGCATATTTTGTTGGATTGTTAAAAATATCACCTTCAGGTAACGCTGCTATTTGGTTTTCAACTTCAATATTAAAGTAGTCCAGAGTTAGAACTAAATTCTTAATTGGTTCTAGAACCAAACCAGCTGTAAACGATTTTGATTCCTCAGGATCAAGATCTTTATTTCCTCCATTTTTGCGGTCAAATTGGGTTTCGCAATCACGGCTGGCAACACCACCAGATGGAAGAGTATCTCCTGGATTTTTAGGAGGGCCATTCGGACAAAGTACAGGATCATTATAGTAAGCTGAAGTATTTGTTATAGAGTTAGGAGCATTTACTTCCCATAAAGTTGGTGCTCTAAATCCTGTGCTATAAGAGGTACGAAACATTAATTGTTTAATTGGTTCCCAGCGAAGTGCGAATTTAGGATTAAACGTATCTCCGAAATCACTATAATCATCGTAACGGGCTGCAAGTTGAGCTTCTAATGTTTTATGTAATGGAATATGCAGTTCAGTAAAGACTGCTTTAATATCTCTTTTTCCTTTATTGGTAGGTTCATCAGGATCGACCCCTGTACTTGGTGCTTGACTAGCCACTTCAGACACCACGTTTGAGGTCCATTCATCATGGCGATAGCTAGCTCCTATTGCAAAACCAACGTCACCTGCTGGTAATGTAAATATAGGTCGACTAGCAGTGAAATCAACAGTAGTTGAATCAACATCTGCTTTTAAATAAGTACCAGTTACGCCCAGTGTATCCCATAAACCCGCATCTTCTGGTGCTTGTGGACCAAAAGGGTTTAAAATCCCATTATTTAAAGCTTCTTGAGTTTTTTTGTAGTTAAGATATCCACTGTTTAGCCGGTCTTCTGCTTCGCTATGAGCATAAGTAATACCGGTATTGATATCCCAACCATAAGCTTCGCCTTCTAAACCACCGAATATTCGATGTGACTCATTAATACTAGAACTAACACGATTACCAGCTTGAGAACGAATATAAAGTTCAAGTGGGCCACTAACTTTATTCATAGCAGGTGTAATTCCATTACCTGGATAATATTTACTATCTGGATTCAATGTTAAATCGAAGAAAACGTCTGGAGCGACAGAAGTAGTAATTTCATTACGTGCGTAAACATATTCTGCTACAGCATTTAAATTGTCATTTAGCTTAAAAGTAGCACGCCCCAATGCTGAGATATCTTCAGTTTTTGGAACAATTCCAATCACTGCTTGACTGTTATAACGGCAGAATCCACCTTGAGCGTACACAAGCGGGTTATTCCCGCATCCAGTTGCTGCATATGGGTTTCCTTCGGTTCCAGTTTTTGTGTCATAAAAGTTAGCAGGAAAACTACCACTGCTACCTTTTGTAATACCTAACTCTGGTAATAATCCTCCGCGTTTACTAACTTTACGATCTTTAGCCATAACATCGTTGCCATGTCGATAATCAACGACACCAAAGATATTGAAGCCATTTTCATCAAGATCACCATAACCACCAAATACACTTACATCTTGTGTATCCCCCCCATTTTGCTCTGGTTGTGTCAAACCGCCACTGATGTTTAAACCAGTAAATTGTTTTTTAGTAATGAAGTTGATTACACCACCAATCGCATCTGTACCATAAATTGCTGATGCTCCATCTCGTAAGACCTCAATGCGATCTAACATGGCGAGTGGAATAATATTTAAATTAGTGACACCACTATCATAAGCATTAGCAGCTAAACGACGACCATTAAGTAAGATTAAGGTTTTATTGGCACCAATTCCTCGGAGATCTGCTGCTGAACCTACAGTTCCGCTAGCGCCTACATTTTGCGCAGTAACAAAACTTGATTGATTTGCACTGATTTTTGCTAAGGCTTCTTCGGTTGTTGTCACCCCTTGTTTTAAAATTTCATCAACTTTCACCACAGTAATGGGAGAAGCACTTTGTGCCGCAACCCCTTTAATTGAAGAACCTGTAACGGCAACTTTTACGACTTTTGTTGGTTTTTCATCAGTACTTGATTGTTCGGTTTCTGCTGCTTGTGCCATGGTAAGACACATCATGCTTAAACTAAGGGTGCTTAATTTAAGAATTGTTTTGCCAATCTTGGGGGTTGCCTGAGATCGAACATTGTATTTTTTTTTCATCGTGGACTTGATCCCTTTTTGTTGTCGTTAGCGATATTGCTGGAAAGTTTTTAAGCAAAGCAAGTGCCAACTATATATTTTTCTTTTTTTAGTTTATGCAAAATATTGATAAATATTGATTTTATTATGCTTGAGTATGATGCTTTAGCTTTTTTGATATAAAAATAAATTTTCCGTTTGGAAAATTTTTTGTTGTTGGCGAAAAGTTTCAAAATTATTTGTATAAAAAATATACATTACTGGACTCTTCACATGCTTATTAAATAAAAATGTATCGTTTTAGAGCCTTTTAATATGTAATGTTATAATATTTATCCCTACATGGTTAAATTATATTTTTATTATTAATCAATATATTGTTTTAAAAATATCTGTAATTTAGGCTTGATCTAATGTGGATCATAATTAATTTTTAATGTATTTTATTTGTGCATTTAAGGTATTAGATGATTAACTTATATGAATATAATATTTGGCAAAAAGTTACTTTTATTTATATAGTTCAAACGTTTTTAAGTATCTAATAAAAATATGAATTTTTAATGTTTTTAAATATTTTAAGATGGATATTAATAAATGGCATGAAATTCGCTTTATATTCAATGGTTACAAAACACTAAGTATTTGAGTTTATTTTTTCCATTTGATCAAATCGAAAGAGGATAAAGGAAAGTAAATTTTAAATCCTAAATAGGCCTATCTGTTGAAAAAGAACTTTTCTTATGCAGATTTAGATGTTACTCAAAAGGATAATATCTTTTAAAAAAACTAATTACGTGGGTATGAACTTGAAATTAAAATTTTTTAAGCTCGCCATTTTAAGTCTGGCTATTACATCAGTTCCTTGTGCTTACGCAATTACGCCAGCGCAACCAAACAAAATTTTGCATGTTGCCTATGAGGCCCCAGATGATGGTTTCGATATGGTCAAAACCACCAATTTCTATAGTGCTAGTATTGCTGAGGCAATTTTTGAGCCTTTACTCAAATATGACTATCTAGCGCGTCCACTACAGTTAGTTCCCAATACTGTAGAAAGCCTGCCCAAAGTGGAACAAGACGGTAAAGTTTATATATTTAAGATTAAGCCGGGTATCTATTTTACCAATGATCCAGCTTTTAAAGGTAAACGCCGTGAGTTGGTAGCTGAAGACTACGTCTATACAATTAAACGTATTTTAGACCCTAAAAATAGAGCGCCTTCTGTTTCTTTTATTGATGGTAAGTTACAAGGTGCCGATACGGTTGTAGCTCAAGCAAAGAAAACTGGAAAATTTGATTATGCTGCTCCGATTGCTGGAGTTAAAGCTCTTGATCGATATACTCTACAATTTACTTTGACTCGCCAAGACTTTAATTTTCCTTATATTCTTGCCTATATTACTTTTGGTGCTGTTGCTAAAGAGGTTGTTGACTATTACGGTGACCGTATTGGTATGCATCCCGTAGGTACTGGTCCTTATATGTTAAGTAAATATGTACCGAGAAGTAAGGTCGAGTTAGTTGCTAATCCTGATTATCGTGGTTTTGTCTGGAATTTTAAGTCAACAGGAACACCTTGGGATAACCAACTTGTTAAGGAAATGTCTGGAAAGAAAATGCCACAAGTTGGCAAGGTGGTGGTCAGTATTATTGAAGAAGAGCAGTCACGATGGTTAGCTTTTCAGTCTGGACAACTAGACTTTGATAAACTCACAGCGAATGCTGTTCCTCAAGCTTTAGATGGAAATCAGCTTAAAGCTTCTTTTAAGAAGAGAGGGATTAAGCACTATCCAAATAAGGATCCTGAGATTACCTATACTATGATGAATATGCGGGATCCAGTGATCGGTGGTTTTAGCCCAGAAAAAATAGCGCTTCGTAGAGCAATTACTCTGTCATACAATCAAAAAGAAAGCATACAACAAGCTTATAAAAGTCAGGCTGTTAGATCACAAATGTTTATACCTGAAGGTGTAAACGGATATAACCCTAAATATAAAAGTAGCGTAGGATATAATCCGCTGTTAGCAAATAAACTACTTGATTATTATGGTTATAAAAAAGCGGCTGATGGCTATCGGACCTTACCAAATGGCAAACCTTTAATTTTAAAAATCAATACAGAAAATAGCTCAGCATCGGTTATTCATTCAGAACTCTGGAAAAAAAATCTAGATGCGATTGGCATTCGAGCTGACTTTAAGGTAAGTAACTTTGCAGATAACTTAAAAGCCGCTACTCAATGTAAATATATGATCTGGAGCGGTGCATGGATTGCTGACTATCCTGAAGGAGATAATTTTGCACAATTACTATATGGACCAAATGCTGGGCAGGGAAACCATGCTTGTTATCAGTCTAAAACCTATGATGCTCTTTATACTCAGGCCATTCATTTACCACCTCAACAACGGCTCCCATATTACGAAAAACTTAACCGTCAGATAGAAGCTGATAACCCTTGGATTATTCATGTAACACGAATTCGTAATTGGTTGATACAGCCTCAAGTTCAGGGGTTTAAAGCTCACCCAATGATGAATACAAACTGGCAATATCTTGATATTACTCCTATTAAAAAATAATTTTAGATAAAGATCATCATGACCGAAAATTTAAAACAAAAGCTTAAGCACTGTAGTGTCGGCCTATTCTTTGCCGGAATGGCTTTAACGGGTTCTATATCTATTTTTGCGAAAAGCCCAGCCGATCCAAATAAAGTTTTGCGTTATGTATTCCCAACAGCTGAAACAGGCTTCGACCCAGCTTATGTACATGACTTATATTCAGCGCATGTACTCACATCTATATTTGAAACTTTATATACCTATGACTATTTGGCAAGACCAGCAAAATTAATCCCACACGTGGCTACGGCTATGCCAGAAGTGAGTGCAGATGGTCTGACTTATACCATTCATATTAAGAAGGGTATTTACTTTACAGCCGACCCAGCGTTTAAAGGTAAACCTAGAGAGTTAACAGCTTACGATTATGCATATTCTTTTAAGCGGTTATTAGACCCGAATTTACGCTCACCCAATAGTTGGTTATTGGAAGATAAAATTGAAGGTATGAATGCTTTAGTCAAAGCAGCCAATAAATCCGGAAAATTTAATTACGATCAAAATGTAAGTGGTTTACAAACACCTGATAAGTACACTTTGGTGATTCGGTTAGTAAAACCAGACTATAACTTTCCTTTATTACTGGCCCATGATCCGACAGGTGCGGTGGCACGCGAAGTCATCGAGAAATATAAAGATAAAGCTGGTTTTGTTATGGGGCATCCGGTAGGAACCGGACCTTATATGCTCAGTAAGTGGATACCTGCCTCACGTATTGTTTTAAAAGCAAATCCTGAATATCGAGGTTTTACCTGGAACTTTAATGCCAGTAGCCCCGGGGATGAAGCAATTGTAAAGCGCCTTAAAGGTAAACAAATGCCTCAAATCGGCACAATTGATATTCAGGTCATGGAAGAAAACCAGTCACGATGGTTAGCATTCCAGCGTGGTGAGGTAGATATCATTCAGCTTGAAGGACAATTAGTTTCAAAAGCGATTAAAGACGGTAAATTAAGACCCGAGCTTGCAAAAGAAGGCGTGCAATTATCTCGTATTGTTGATCCAGAAATTAGTTATATCTATTGGAATCTCAAAGATCCCGTTGTTGGAGGAATGAGTAAAGAAAAAATTGCCTTACGCCGTGCTATTGCGATGTCCCGTTCAATAGATCAAGAGATTAAATTGGTAAGGAATAGTGATGCAGAACGTCTTCATTTCCCAGTTCCACCTGGTGTAGTGGGATATGACCAACAGTATAGAAGCAGTACACCATATTCAGTAAAAGCAGCCAATCTGCTGTTGGATCGATATCACTACAAAAAAGATGCTTCTGGTTGGCGTACACAACCAAACGGCAAGCCGCTCGTGGTCGAATATAAAGCGCGCAATGACAGTATTGGCCAACAAAGTGCTGAACTTTGGAAGAAAAACTTCGATAGCCTACATATTCGCATGGTGTATAAGCCAATGCTTTTTTCAGACTTACTTCGATCACAAAAACAATGTGAGGGAATGTTTGGTTCTTCTGCATGGATAGCTGATTATCCGGATGGGGATAATTTTATGCAGAATTTTTATGGCCCAAATACCCATATGACGAATTGGTCTTGTGGTTCGATACCAGAGTTTGATGAGTTGTATCGCCAGTCTCAACAAGTGAAGCCAGGCCCAGAAAGAGATGCGTTATATCGAAAAATGACGCGTTTATTAGAGGTTTATATGCCTGTGCAAATGTCTTATGCACGCTATCGCAATATGTTGGCCCAACCACGAATTATTGGATATAAGAAGCATCCGATTTTACATGCTGAATGGATGTACTTCGATATTGATACAAATACGAAATCTAATCATTAAATGAAAAAAATTGGAGATACGATGAAAAATAATACACTGAAAATGACTACATTATGTATGTTGACCATAGGTATAAGTCAATTTGCATCGGCTGAAGCGACGCGTGCGACATTACCATTACTCAAAGCAGAGCAACTCCCAGCATGGTGTGATTCTAATTTAAAAAAAATTCAGCAAGAGATTTCTAGTTTTGAAAAAACGCCTGTTAAAAACGATGCTGCCGCTGCTCCGATATTAGCCAAGTGGGATAAAATTTTTGCTCATCTTGAAGATTTTTCGGGACCCATAGGTCTATATAGTAATGTAGACCCAGATGCGAAATTACGTAAGGCAGCAGAAGACTGCGAAATCAAAATTAATCAGTTTCATACGGATATATTCCAAAACTCCAAACTGTATAACGTAATTAAAAATACAAAAGCGACTGATCCGATTGACCAGAAATACCGTCAAGATATTCTGGATCAATTTGAAGACACAGGGGTTCAGCTAGAACCAGCAAAACGCGCAAGAATGAAGGCTATTCTGGATGAGTTGACTAAACTTGAACAAGAATATAACCGTAATATTCGTGATAACCCGGAAAAACTTGAATTTACTCCTGAAGAAATGAAAGGGCTGCCAGAAAGTTATATTTCGGGGTTAAAGAAAAATACGAAAGGAAATTATCTATTAGGTTTTGAGTATCCGGAGTATCGCCCCTTCATGGAGCTAGCGGATAATGATGATGCCCGAAAAAGATATCAAATCGCTTTTACGCGACGTGGGACTGAACAAAATTTAAAACTACTCAAACAGGCAATAGATTTACGTTATGAACTTGCACAGTTATTTGGAAAAGCGAGTTATGCAGATTGGGCTTTAAAAGACCGAATGGCAAAAACACCAGAGGCTGTAAACAAGTTCTTGGCAGAAGTACAAAAAACTGTAGCACCACTTGAACGTAAAGAAGTAGAAGAGCTTCGTGCATTTAAAGCACAAACCTTAAAGATGCCGTTAGACAAAACCGAGATAACGCGTTGGAGTGAAGCTTACTGGAGCGAAAAACTTCGTAAGAGTAAATATCAAATTGATCAGGAAAAGCTTCGTGATTATTTTCCGACTTTAGCCGCACAAAAATGGTTATTTGCTATTTCATCTGATCTTTACGGTATTGATTTTAAACCTGTCAAAGTTAAAGCATGGCAGGATGAAGTTGAATATTATGATGTAGTTGATAAAAAGACAGGAAAACTCCTTGGTGGCTTATATATGGATAAATTCCCCCGTGAAGGGAAATACGGCCATGCAGCAGTTTGGGGAGTATATGGTGGCAGCACTTTAACCAACCGATTACCGATTTCAGTATTGGTGACCAACTTTAACCGTAAAGGTTTAAATAGTGATGAGCTTGAAACTTTTGTACATGAGTTCGGTCATGCTTTACATGGCATCTTATCAAATACCCGCTATACCAGTCAGTCCGGAACTTCTGTAGAGCGTGATTTTGTAGAAGCACCTTCTCAAATGTATGAAGAGTGGGCACGCCGTAAAGAAACCTTATCTAAAGTGGCCGATTATTGTGATCCAGCTTGTCCACGTGTTGACGATGAATTAATTGCCCGTTTAAAAGCAGTACATAATTATGGCCGTGGCTTGCGTTATGCCCGTCAGACGCTTTATGCACAATATGACATGGCACTTCATACGGCAGATGCCTTAAAAGTAAAACCTTTAGAAACTTGGCAAAAAATGGAAGCTGCTACAGCCTTAGGATATGTGCCAACAACTGAATTCCCCGGGCAATTCGGGCATTTAATGGGTGGTTATCAGGCAGGTTATTACGGTTATATGTGGTCTGAGGTTTTAGCGCTAGACATGCTTTCTGCTTATGGTGACAACCTGAACAACCCACAAGTGGGACAACGTTATCGCCAGACGATTTTATCGCAGGGTAGCCAAAAACCGGCAGCTGAATTGGTTAAAGATTTCCTTGGTCGTGATCCTGACAATAAAGCATTCTTTAACGAAATTACCGGACAACGGGTTAAATAAGGAATTATCACTATGCTGGCATATGTTATTCGGCGTTTATGGCAGATGATTCCGACCATGTTGGGAGTAGTGCTGCTTATTTTTATCTTATTTAATTGGGTCGGTGGAGATCCTGCCTATATTTTGGCAGGTAAGATGTCTAACCCTGAGCAGATTGAAAATATCCGTAAACAGTTAGGTGTTGATCAACCTTATTATGTTCAACTTTGGATTTTTATTAAGCAAATTCTTACTTTTGACTATGGCGCAAGTTGGAGCACAGGTGAATCCGTTTCACAAATTATCTTAACCCGATTAGGACCGTCGCTCACACTTTTAATTCCACTCACCATTTTACAAACAGTTATTTCAATTATTTTAGCATTGGCTGTAGCGGCGGTACGTGGCTCTCTAACTGATCGTATGGTCATGATGTTATGTACCATCGGGATGTCGATTAGTATTTTGGTTTACATTATTGTTTTTCAATATGTTCTGGCTTATCAACTGAGCTGGTTTCCAGTACAGGGATGGAGCGATAGTTTTACCGAAAATTTATTTAAGTTTTCCTTACTACCAATTCTAATCATGCTTGTGGTGAGTATTGCACCTACTTTACGTTTATATCGTAGCTTTGTGCTTGATGAAGTAAATCAGGATTATGTGAGAACCGCACGTGCTAAAGGTGTAGGGGAAAGCCGAATTTTAAGTGTGCATGTTCTACGTAATGCCTCAATTCCGATTATTACTGATGTGATGTCAAATTTACCGGCATTATTGATAGGTGCATTTTTAATTGAACGCTTTTTTGGTATTCCCGGTATTGGTCGTGAAGTGATTATTGCTGTAGAGCGTAGTGATTTTCCTGTCATCAAAGCCATTACTGTATATATTGCAGCTGCAACTATGATTTTTAATTTGATTGCGGACTTGGTCTACAAAGTGGTTGATCCACGTGTACAGTTGAAGTAGGTGGGTTATGCTGAGTGTTTTATCAAAAAGAAAGTTAGAAACCCAGACAGCTCCTGCTTCAGCGGGGCTATGGCGACTTGCCATGCGTCGCCTTCGGGCCGATAAAATTGCAATGGCATCGCTCATTGTTGTGTTGTTCTATTTGATCGTATTAATACTATCTCTAACGGGTGTGATTGCATCTGATTGGAATAAAGAAGTTGCTGTCAGTTATGCGCCTCCTACATTTATAGGTGCAGATAAGACAACTGAAGCTTTGAAAAGTACAGCCGCTGTAGATGAGGAATTACCGGAAAACCCAGTCGATCCTTTAAAAGATGTAATTCACCAACTCAAGGCTGAAATCAAACAAGAAAAGAGCTCTGGAAGTGCAATTGATTATTATGGTGTAGTTGATCCATTAGCTGATGATATGAAAGCAATTGATCAGCAACTCGGTGGACATTTACTTGATCAGCAAAGTGAACTAAAAAGTACCCTAATTTTTGGTGCTGATAAATGGGGACAAGATGTCCTTAAAAAAACCATTAAAGGCGCTGAAACTTCAATTATCGTAGGGCTTGTCTCTGCCTTATTGGCAGTCACATTAGGAACGCTTTTAGGGGCAATTTCAGGTTATTTTGGTGGTTGGGTCGATGATATTCTCAACTGGTTTTATAATATTTTTACTTCCATTCCATATTTATTATTAGTTCTTGCGATTGCTGCTGTACTACAACAAAAGGGCATTTTATCTATTGTTCTAATTTTAGGCTTAACGGGCTGGACAGGTGTCTATCGGTTAATTCGTGCTGAATATATGAAACATACGGCACGCGAATATGTACTTGCAGCTAAAGCCATTGGTGTCGGGCATTTTCGCCGCATGTTTATTCATATTTTTCCTAACGTCAGCCATATTGCATTGGTCCAAATGTCTATTTTGGTGGTTTCTTTTATTAAATCGGAAGTGATTTTGAGTTTCTTAGGGTTCGGTGTGCCAGTAGGTGTAGTGTCTTGGGGCAGTATGTTAAATGAAGCACAAAGTGAACTTCTTTTAGGTAAGTGGTGGCAGCTTGTCGCAGCCTCTGTCGCAATGGCTGTTTTGGTTACGGCATTTTCAATGTTTACTGATGCGCTACGCGATGCATTAGACCCGAAACTAAAATAAGAGGAAATCCAAATGTCAGAACAAGAAAAAAAGACCCCATTACTTCACATTGAAAACTTACGTGTAAGCTTTAAAGGTGAAGATAAACAATATATCGAAACTGTGAAAGGAATTTCCTTTGATATTCCGACCAATACGACTGTAGCTTTGGTTGGTGAATCAGGTAGTGGTAAGTCTGTTACTTCTTTAGCAACTATGGGTTTATTACCTGTGGGCCAAAGCAAGATTGATGAGAAAAGTAAGATTATTTTTGAAGGTAAAGACTTGCTTGGCTTATCGCGTACAGAGATGCGAAAAATCTGTGGTAAAGATATTGCCATGATTTTTCAGGAACCGATGTCATCATTAAATCCGGTTTTTACGGTTGGCAATCAAATTGCAGAAGTTTTGTGTTTACATATGGATATGAGCCGAAAACAGGCGCGGCAACGTGTTTTAGAGTTGCTTAAAGAGGTCGGTATACCTTCACCAGAAACGAAAATTGATGCTTATCCTAACCAGCTTTCGGGTGGTCAGCAACAACGTGTCATGATTGCAATGGCAATTGCTTGTGAACCTAAGCTACTGATTGCCGATGAACCGACTACGGCACTTGATGTCACTATTCAAAAACAGATTATTGATTTACTTGAATCATTGCGTCAGCGCCGTCAAATGTCGATGCTTTTTATTACTCACGATTTGGCTTTGGTTGGTGAAATTGCAGATCAAGTGATTGTGATGCGTCATGGTGAAATTAGAGAGCAAGGTACGGCTGAACAAGTTTTGGAACAGCCTAAAGATGTATATACCCGAGCCTTACTTTACTGTCGTCCTCAAATGTCACAACGACCTTATCGTTTGCCTATAACAAGCGATTTTATGCGACAAGAAAACAATATATTGGTAGAGCAAAGCTTTGATGTTTCAGAAATTCCTGAGCGTAAACGTGGTTTAAATGGCGATGAGCAAATTATTTTAGAAGTAAAAGATCTGAAAAAAAGTTTTTATAGTCGTAAAGGATTGTTTGGCAAAGAAGAATTTCAGGCGGTAAAAGGCGTTTCTTTTAAATTGGCTAAAGGGAAAACGCTTGGTTTGGTAGGAGAGTCGGGCTCTGGTAAAACGACTGTCGGGTTATTACTCATGCGCTTACATCAAGCCTCTGGGGGGCAGGCTTTAATTGAAGGTAAAGATATTCTTTCTTTAACTGAAAAAGAGTTTGCCAAATATCAAAGGAAGATTCAAATCATCTTTCAAAATCCATATGCTTCACTAAATCCACGCTTTACGATTGGGCAGATCTTATTGGAACCTATGCAAATTCATGGAATTGGTAAAGATGATGCGGAACGTAAGCAAATTGCGCTTGGTTTACTTGAGAGAGTGAATCTGCCTGAACAAGCTTATTATCGATATCCGCATGAGTTCTCGGGCGGTCAACGCCAACGTATTGCGATTGCGCGCTGCTTAACGCTAAAGCCTGAAATTCTAATTTGTGATGAATCTGTTTCGGCGTTAGATGTTTCAGTTCAGGCACAAGTACTTAATTTATTACAAGACTTACAAGATGAGTTTGGGCTGAGTTATATTTTTATTTCACATGACTTGTCGGTTGTGAAATATATCTCTGATCAGGTTATGGTCATGAATCATGGTGAAGTTGTTGAAATCGCCAACTCGGATGAGCTCTATGCACATCCGCAACATGACTACACCAAACGACTATTGCAGGCTATTCCACAAGGAATTCAGCACGTTTCGTAAGCGTAAAGTTATGTCGTTAAAGGCACTTTCAAGTGCCTTTTTATTTGGTTTATAGAATAAATACTTATAAAATAAGAGATGTAAAAGTACAGTATTTTATTCCTGCTATGTGTGCCAACTTTAAGCCTTTAACTCTTGCCCAATTGCAGCAACTTCAGTTGCCTGTGGTCGGCTTTAGCTATGCCGATGAGGTTTATCCGGGTGGGACAATGCCATTATTATTCAAATCACCGCAAGGTTTTGAGTGGCGTGAAGTCAAGTTCGGTTTGGTTCCTAAATGGGCAGAAGATACGAACATAGCAAAACATACTTATAACGCCCGTCATGAAACGATTTTCCAAAAACCGAGTTTTCAAGAAGCTGCCCTTAAATGTAAGTTCGGTGTAATACCCGTCACGGAGTTTTATGAGAGTAAATATATAAATGATAAACCTGAGCGGTGGGGCGTACGCCGTAAAGATGGGCAGGCTTTTTTTATCGCAGCAATCTATGAAATTTGCAAAATGAATGAAACGATTGTCCGTTCTGCGAGTATGTTAACTATGGATGCGATTGATCATCCCATGATGAAAGACTTCCATGAACCGGGTGATGTTAAAAGATCAGTCATTGTGATTCCACATGACCGCTTAGATGAATGGTTAAGTTTAGAAACACCAGATATTTCAAGCTTTATTGAAGGTTTTCCTGTTGAGGAATTTGAATGTTTACATGTTCCTAAAGAGAAGATTATAAAACCTACACCTCAATTAAGTATGTTTGAATAACTGCATTGGAGTTAGGTTATTGGCTTAATTTTTAAGTCAATAACCTTTGATATTTAATCAATATTCTTACTTAAAGTTTGTACCTGCTCATCTTGCGCCAGATAAGCCAATTCAATTGGTGAGATTACAAAAGTTGAGTTATCTGAGGTTTGTTTAAAAACAAATCCATATTCAAAAGATTGCGTATTTTTACTTGGTAACCAAAATAAATAAGGACAGCCTGTATAGCTACCATCCCAACCCATTTCTTTAGCTAAGGCCAAAGCTGTATCGGATTTAGCAATAATTTCTTTAAGCGATTCTTTATCTCTTTGGGAGACATCACCATCATCATCTGCAAATGTTTGTAAAAACTCATTTAATGGGGTTAAGTCTTCCCAGTTATTTTCAATTGTTGAGAAGTGATATCCATATAGCATCATATTTAGTCTTCCATTTTGTTATTGTGCTATTGAACATAGCAAGAAATGCGTGAAAAAGAAATGGTTGAATTTACTTTAAGTTGTTTATTTTTCATAAGTTATAGCATATTTTCTATACAAAAATTAACTTAGCTTTCTCTTGAGTAATAAACGTCTGATCAAGTTAAAATATAAAGATTCAGCTGTTGAAGGAATAATAGTGTTCTTAATAAAAAGTTAAGTCTTTTTGTAAGGATACTAGACTGTTGGTGAATATTGAATTTGTCATAATTCACTTATAATGAAAAGGAAAGTAAATAGAGCTTATTTATGTTTATAACAACAACTCGCCCCAATGATGCTTTAATTGAACAGCTACTACCAATCTTGGAAGAAGCTAGCCAAATCTTATTACAAGAATATCAGAACTATTCGGCTGGATATGAATTTACGATTCAAGAAAAACATGACGATTCACCTGTAACGCAAGCAGATTTAAAGGTAAATCGTTTTTTATTAAAGCATCTTGCAGAAATTACACCTGAGTTACCGGTTTTGTCAGAAGAAAGTGACTATAGTGCTCGCCATGCTTGGTCTTCTTGCTGGATGCTAGATCCACTTGATGGTACGAAAGAGTTTATACATGAGCGAGATGAGTTCACGATAAACTTGAGTTTGATTGAAGGGCGTGAAACGATTTTTTCGGTGATTGTTGTGCCATGTGAACAGGTCGTTTATTTAGGTTATTTAAAGGATTTACCCTTTAAATATAGCTTTAGCCAACAACAATGGTATCAATATCAAAAAACACCTTATTCAAAACAAGCTCCTGTACAAATTGGTTTAAGTCATAGTAGTAAAAATCCGAAATATCAGAAATTCATTGAACCTATTGAAAAGATTCGTACCGTAATTCGTCGTGAAGCGGGTAGCGCTTATAAGTTTTGTATGATGTTAGAAGGCGAGATCGATATTTATCCTAGATTTCATCCGACATCAGAATGGGATACCAGCTCAGGTCAAGGATTATTAGAAAGTATAGGTGGAGGTTTACTCACTCTAACAGGTAAGCCCTTTGAATATAACCAACGTGATACCGTATTAAATGGGGGCTTTATCGCATTTCGTGATCAGGAAAGCAAAAAAATAGCATTTGAAGCTTTAGCTCAATCAGGTGTTTTGGATTGAGAGTTATTGTAGACATGCTATAGTGGCAAAATATTGAGAAAAGATGACAAGATAAAAATGGCACTCGATTTATTGCCTAAAAGCATGTTTGAAGCAATTGATTTATTGCCTGATGCTTCGACCCCTGTAACCCTTTTTACACGTCACTCCTTAAGAGAGCTGGTAGATGGGCAAGGCTTGGCAGGATACGACCTCCAGCTTACACCGCAAGGACGTGAGCTTGCTCAGGAATGGGGTAGCTATTTAATTAAAAACACGGATCGTGTAATTCAACACTGTATTTCTAGTCCAATTCAACGTTGTGTAGATACTGCTGCACTTATGATTGAAGGAGCAGATGGAGTGAGCCCTGAACCGAATACGCATACAATTGAAATAGTTGAACATGGTTTGTTGGTTGAACCTGGTAGCTTTGTACTGGATATTCAGCAGGCGGCGCCTTATTTCCGTAAACAAGGGGCACTTGGTTTTATTAATAGCTTTGTGAACAATGCCTTACCGGGTATGAAACATCCAATTACTGGCGTATTAGATGTATTAGAGCTGATCTATCAAACTCATCCTAAAACAAAAAGTGGTCTAAGTTTAGCTGTAAGTCACGACACAATTATTGCAGCGATTGTTGCGGTAATTTCAGGCAATAACCAAATACAAAAAGCAGATTGGCCTGCCATGATGGAAGGGCTGTTTGTATGGTTTGAAGGTGATGAATTTCCAAATTGTAAATTAAAGTGGATTTGGAGAGGCAAAACTTACGAGTTAGATGTTTCTGAGTTCCATAAAGTACAGTAAACACAAAAACATAGACAATAAAAAAAGCCCTGTTGGGCTTTTTTTACATGCTTCAATTAGTTAGCTAAAGCTTTAACTTGAGCATTTAAACGGCTCTTATGACGAGCAGCTTTATTTTTGTGGATGATGCCTTTATCAGCCATGCGGTCGATTACAGGAACAGCTTTTTTGTAAGCTTCTGTAGCAACAGCATAATCACCACCAGCGATTGCACTTAAAGTACGTTTGATGTAAGTACGAACCATAGAACGCAAGCTTGCGTTGTGTTTACGCGCTTTAACGTTTTGGCGCGCACGTTTTTTAGCTTGAGCAGAGTTTGCCACTCTTGCACTCCTTGAAAATAAGTTGGTCTGGGCGGGCTGTGGTCAATCCAGTAAACTGGTGTAACCATCACCAGCCCGTAAACAAGTGCCATATTGTGATGAATCAATACCGTGAAGTCAAGCCTTGAGAGCATTTTAAGCGGTTTTAGGGGCTGCTAAAACCGTAAGAAAAGGTTAAATTTGATACAAACTTAAAGAGGGTTGGATAAAAAATGACTATAAGTACGAAAAAAGCAATTGTAGTAGGTGCTACAGGACTTGTTGGTTTAGCGCTTGTTGAACAACTTGAGCAAACACCAGAATTTGAGGCCATTACCGTTGTAGTAAGAAAAGAATCACAACTACTTAATACATATAAGAAAGTTACTCAGCTCGTTATAGACGATTTTTTATTGCTCAATGATGAAGATGTGAATGGTCATACTCATGCATTTAGTTGCTTAGGTACAACTTTAAAAATAGCGGGCTCAAAACAAGGCTTTTATGCAGTTGATTATGAGATAAATGCTCACTTTGCAGACTTAATCCAAGATAAGCATATTCATTTTTTAATTGTTAGTGCACTTGGGGCAAATGCTAATTCGCCAATTTTCTACAATAAAGTAAAAGGCGAATTAGAAGATTATATTCAAAGTTTAGGAATCGAAAAATTATCTATTTTTAGACCTTCTCTATTGATTGGTAAGCGTAGCGATGTGCGTTTTATTGAAGATTTAGGACAAAGTCTATTTAAACTTATTGAAAATAAATGGACTAGGCCTTTCAAATATAAACCAGTTACAGCAGAGCAATTGGCTCATACCATGGTCGTAGCGGCACTAACGCAAATTGAAGCTTTTAAACGATATGATAATCTCAGCATACAACAAACTCGATAAGGGAGAATAAAAGTGTCGACAGTACCATTTGTGACATGTGATTTATTAGATGACAATCCGGAAAAAGATTTGCAAGTGGTCACGCCATCAATGGACGGTAAGTTCTTTAAAAGCTATGGCGCACGTCAAACTTTTGGCGGACAAGTTGTGACTGTAAAGTGTTTTGAAGATAACTCGCGTGTAAAAGAGTTATTGGCTACAGATGGTACAGGGAAGGTATTGGTTGTGGATGGTGGTGCTTCAATGCGCTGTGCACTTATGGGAGATATGATTGCGGAATCAGCAGTTAAAAATAACTGGAATGGTGTGGTTATTTATGGCTGTGTACGCGATGTTGATGCACTTGCAACCTTAGATTTAGGTGTACATGCATTGGCTGCAATTCCGCAAAAAAGTAACCGTAAGGGCATTGGTGAAGTAGATATTCCTTTGTATTTTGGTGGAGTCACAATTCAATCTGGTGATTTTATCTATGCAGATAATAATGGAATTGTGATTGCTAAAGAAAAACTAGTCTAGCTCCACAATTAAAGGAATGCATAATGGTGAATCATCAAATTAAAGTACTGCAAGCATTAGCGTCTGCAATTGCTGAAGGTGGTAGAGGGGTTACAGGTACAGCATTTCCTAAACAGCCTGTTAGAGCTCTTAAGCTTTATGAATTTGAGGGTTCACCATTTTGTCGCCGCGTTCGTGAAGTGATTACACTTTTAAATTTGGATGTCGAAATTTATCCATGCCCGAAAGGTGGATTAAAATATCGCTCCATAGTTAAAGAAATTGGCGGTAAATTACAGTTTCCTTTTTTTATTGATGAAAATACAGGTGACAAATTATACGAATCACAAGATATTATTCATCATTTATTTAAATACTATGGTAAGACAGGCCAAACTCCTGATAAGTTTTCAAATTATCCAAAAATGCCATATCTGGCGTTTGCCGGAACATTATTAAATGGTGCTCGTGGGGTCTGGATTAATAAAAAAATAGTAAATAGAGCTGCGCCTGAGCATAAACTTGAACTATGGAGCTTTGAAGCAAGTCCGTATTCAAGAGTAGTAAGAAGTGTATTAAGTGAGCTTGAGCTACCTTACATTTTACATAGTGTTGCCAAAGAAAGATGGCAAGATATGGGGCCTGCGATTCTTCGGTTAAAACCGGGCAAATATGAACCTTTAAAAGAGGGAAAGCGAGAAAAATTGTTGCCGGTCATGCAAGGTAAAATGCAAGTGCCTTATTTAGTGGACCCAAATACAGGTGTTAAAATGTTTGAATCTGCGGAAATTGTAAAGTACCTAAAAAAACAATATGGCAGTTAAAATATAAATGAGAAAAACACGCTAGAGCGCTAGAGCGCTAGAGATTGAGATAACTCAGTCTCTTTTAAGAAGCGACAACAATAAGAAATCATACGATAAAAACATGAATATGCTAAATTACTACCTTAAATTACCAAAATAAGGCCTGTTTTATGGAATGTATGAGAATTCAGCCTGTAACGAGTCATCCTGGAGAAAATGCTTTATTTATTGTATTAGGATTAGCTCAAGGTGATTCTGTTGTAGAAAAAGTAAAAGATTTTGCTGGTAAATTCTCTGCGTTAACCAGAAGTTTGTCTAACCGTTATCCTGAAACTAAATTTAATGCCATATTAGGTTTTAGCTCAAACGCGTGGGATATTTTATTTCCACAGCAAGCAAAGCCTCAAGAATTAGAAACATTTCAAGAAATCAAAGGCCCAAAATACACAGCCGTTTCAACACCCGGGGATTTATTCTTTCATATTCGTGCTGATCGACAAGCTTTATGTTATGAGTTAGGAAGTATCATCAATGAACAGTTAGGTAAAGTAACTTACCCAATTGATGAAGTGCATGGTTTTCGTTATTTCGATGGGCGTGCGATTATTGGCTTTGTAGATGGAACAGAAAATCCTGAACCTGTAATTGCTGCACAATGGGCATTAGTGGGTAACGAAGATCCTGACTTTACTGGGGGAAGTTATGCATTTATCCAAAAATATACCCATGATATGGAAAAATGGCGTGCATTAAGCGATGAGGAACAAGAAAAAGTTATCGGGCGTAAAAAGTTCAACGATATTGAGCTTGATGATGACGAGAAGCCTTTAACAGCACATAATGTAGTAAGTAAAGCGCATGATGCAGAAGGCAATGAACTAAAAATTATGCGTGCAAATATGCCTTTTTCGAATCCATCCAAAAATGAATATGGTACTTTTTTTATTGGTTACTCACGTAAATTTAGTACGACACGTCAAATGCTTGAAAATATGTTCTTAGGAAATGAGCAAGGTAATCTTGACCGATTACTTGACTTTAGTACTGCCCAAACAGGTACTCTATTTTTCGTACCGACAGTAGATTTTCTAGATGGCTTGGGTGACGAGTAGGCATTAAAAATAAACTTAGATGGTAGAGGTGAGTAGATTACCTCTACTATATAAATTGAAATTAATATGATGTGATGAGATGTTTAAAAAATTAACCCAACTTTTTCAAGGTTCGAAAGAGACACCAGAACAAATTTATTTACAAGAGAATCAGCTCAGTTTTGATTCAGAGCGTGGTCCGGTTATTAAAGATGTCGTGATTAATGAAAAGTGGTCAGAGCACCTTGAGTATTTTTCAAATCGTAAATTACAGAATTTTGATAACTTACCTAAGCTATTTCAAATTACACCACAAATTAATGAAAAGATTGATTTAGAGATTGCAACACAACGATATGTGGAAAGTTTAGGTAATACACAAGAAAAGTTACTTGAGCTTAAAGCAATCATACAGGTATTAAACCAATATTATGTGATGTTTTTACGAGACAAATAACTTCAAATGATTGTTTAAGAACTATAAAAAAGTATCACAAAGTAGTAGCTTGATTGCAGAAAAATAACTCAATTCACTAAAAACATCATGCTACTATTAACCTCATATCTTTTTAGCTCATAAAAGCCATATACATGTTTCAACAAGAAATCTCTCAATTGAATTTGCAACAGCTCAAGGCCGGTGAAAAGCGTTGGGTGGGGTCATTATTAGGTTCATCAGCAGCTTTATTGCTTAAAGAAATTGCCACTCAGCATTCTTCTTTATTGGTATTAGTTGCTAGAAACAACCAACATGTTGCTCAATTAGAAAGTGAACTTGAGTTTTATGGAGTTAAGCCGACAATTTTTCCGGATTGGGAAATTTTGCCTTATGACCGTTTATCTCCCCATCAAGATATTGTGTCAGAACGTCTTGCTATTTTATCTAATATGCCTCAGCAAGGCGTATTACTGATTTCAGCAAGTACCTTGGCTCAACGGGTTGCACCTTACTCATGGGTATTGGGAGAACACTTTGATATAAAAGTGGGTCAAAAATTTGATTTAGAACAACAAAAATTAAGGTTAGTTCAGGCGGGCTACCACTTAGTAGATACAGTTTATGACCATGGTGAGTTTGCTGTACGCGGCAGTATTATGGATATTTTTGCATCTGGGCAAGAATCTCCAATCCGCATAGATTTATTTGACGATGAAATTGATTCTTTAAAATTCTTTGACCCAGAAACTCAAAGAACAACAACCACGCTAAAAAGTTTTACGGTTTTACCCGCGAAAGAATTCCCTTTAAAAGAAGGACGTTCAGTTTTTAGAGACCGTTATTCTGAGTTTTTTCCTACTGCCAATCCTAAGAAAAATCCAATTTATCAGGACGTTTTAGATGGTATAGCATCGCCTGGTATTGAATTTTATTTACCGCTATTTTTTGATAAAGAACAAATGCAGACACAAAGTATGTTTACAACATACTTACCAAAGAATTGCATTGTAATTACAACTAATGATATTGACACTGATTTAACGAACTTCTGGAAAGAAGTTATGCGTCGTTATGAAGACCGACGCCATAATATGGATCAACCTATTCTTGCTCCAGAAGAGCTATTTATTTCTCCAAATCATCTGCTAAGTGCTTTAAACCAGTTTCCACGAATGCTTGTAAGCGCAGAAACTATTGAAGAAAAAGCTGGTGCACTTAATCTTAAAACTGAACAACCACCCAAGTTGCCAGTCGATCCGAAAAAAGAAAAACCATTTAGTGCCGTAAAAAAATATATTGATGTAGCAAATCATCCTGTTCTATTGGTTGCGGAAAGCGCAGGACGTCGCGAAAGTTTAAAAGATGCGTTGCGTTCAAGTTTAGGTGAGATTCCGAATGTAGAGAATTTTGAGCAATTCCAAATTAGTCAGTTTGCAATTGCTATTACTAATGCGCCTCTAGATCGTGGCTTACTTTTAACTGATCAATTAACGGTTATTTCAGAAAATCAGCTTTACGAGCACCGAGTTGTACAGCGTCGTCGCAAGCGTCAACAGGAAGTTTCCGAAGAGTTTCTGATTCGAAGCTTAACTGAGCTCAGCATTGGTGCTCCTGTTGTACATATCGATCATGGTGTGGGGCGTTATGCTGGCTTAATTACACTCGCGATTGAAGGACAAGACTATGAGTTCTTACAACTAGATTATGCTGAAGATGCAAAAGTCTATGTTCCAGTAACGAACTTGCATCTAATTAGCCGTTATAGTGGTGGCGACCCGGATTTAGCACCGTTACATAAAATCGGAACTGATGCTTGGAGTAAAGCTAAGCGTAAAGCATTAGAACAAATTCATGACGTTGCAGCTGAGCTTTTACATATTCAGGCACGTCGTCAGTCAAAACCTGGCTTTGCTTTTGAACTGGATCAGTCGCTCTATATGCAATTTGCAAGCGGTTTTGCGTATGAAGAAACCCTTGATCAGGCTAATGCAATTGAAGCCACGCTCTATGATATGCAGCAAGCAAAACCAATGGATAGGTTGGTGTGTGGTGACGTAGGTTTTGGTAAAACCGAAGTGGCCATGCGTGCAGCATTTGTAGCGGTACAAAATGGGAAACAGGTTGCTGTTTTAGTTCCTACAACTTTACTAGCTCAACAACATTATGAGTCTTTTAAAGACCGTTTTGCTGATTGGCCAGTACGTATTGAAGTGCTCTCACGTTTTGGTTCAAACAAAACACATTTGAAAAATATTGAAGACTTGGCAAATGGTAAAGTCGACATTGTGGTAGGTACACATAAGCTTCTACAAGAGAATGTTCAGTTTAAAGATTTAGGCTTAATGGTTGTAGACGAGGAGCATCGCTTTGGTGTGCGTGATAAGGAGCGTATCAAAGCTTTACGTGCCGATGTTGATATGTTGACACTTACAGCAACGCCAATTCCTCGTACGCTTAATATGGCTTTTTCGGGTATGCGTGATTTGTCGATTATTGCGACTCCGCCAGCCCGTCGATTAGCAGTAAAAACCTTTGTGCAAGAGCATACAGATGCTTCAATCAAGGAAGCGATTTTGCGTGAGTTACTTCGTGGTGGACAAGTTTATTTCTTACATAATGAAGTAGAGAGCATTGAGCGAGCTGCCGAAAATATTCGTGTGCTTGTACCCGAAGCACGTGTAGCGGTAGCACATGGACAAATGCGTGAACGCGAACTTGAGCAAGTTATGCAGCAGTTCTATCACAAAGAATATAATGTGCTGGTGTGCTCAACCATTATTGAGACAGGTATCGATGTTCCAAATGCCAATACAATTTTGATTGAACGTGCGGATAAACTTGGTTTAGCGCAATTACACCAGTTACGTGGCCGTGTAGGTCGTTCGCATCACCAAGCATACGCGTATTTATTAGTACCTTCGATTAAACACTTAAAAGGTGATGCCGAAAAACGCCTTGATGCGATTCAACGTGCTTCGACATTAGGTGCAGGCTTTATGCTCGCTACGGAAGATTTGGAAATTCGTGGGGCAGGCGAATTGTTAGGCGAGCAACAAAGTGGCTCAATGCAGGCGATAGGATATAGCTTGTATATGGAAATGCTTGAGAAAGCGACTAAAGCAATTCAACAAGGTAAAACCCCGAATTTTGATGCTCCATTGTCGTTAACTGCCGAAATTAACTTACATATTCCTGCACTTATTCCAGATGATTACCTAGGTGATGTTCATCAGCGTCTATTATTCTATAAACGTATTAGTAATACCGATACACAGGAAAAACTAGATAACATCCGTATGGAGCTTATTGACCGTTTCGGTATTCCACCGCAGTCGGTTAAGCACTTATTTAGCGTGCATCAAATCCGTTTGAAAGCAGAACATTTAGGTATTACGAAAATTGATATTAATACTCAAGGTGGAAATATTGAGTTTTCACCAGATACGCCAGTTCAGGCCATTAGTATTATTCAGTTAATGCAAAAAAATCCGACTTATTACCGTATGGAAGGCGGACAACGTTTGAAGGTGATGGTGCAGCTTGAAGAGTATGAAAAACGAATTCAATTTATCAATGATTTATTGCAAAAATTGATGAGTGAACTACATGCCTGAGACCTGTTTTTCTAACCAGCGCTAGCTAATTAGGACATTTGTTTTGATGTAATCGGATTTTATGCACTATTTATACCTTGAGATATGAATAAGTGCATAAAATCATTGTTATTTGTAAGCAAACGGGCTACTAATAATATTCACATCAAAACTGATGTGATAGTATTAGCCATTATTGTTTATTGTCATTTATAAAAGATATGTTTAGTTTGCATCCACAACTTGCTCAAGATACTTTTTTTGTAGGCGATTTCCCGCTTTCAACATGTCGTTTAATGAATGATATGCAATTTCCTTGGTTGATTTTAGTACCACGCGTACCAGGAATCACGGAACTATATGAATTGAGTCAAGCTGACCAAGAACAGTTTTTACGTGAATCAAGCTGGTTATCTAGCCAGTTATCTCGTGTTTTCCGTGCTGATAAAATGAATGTAGCAGCTTTAGGTAATATGGTGCCTCAATTGCATTTCCATCATGTTGTCCGCTATCAAAATGATGTAGCTTGGCCGAAACCTGTATGGGGTACACCAGCGGTGCCATATACAAGTGATGTTTTAGCTCATATGCGTCAGACTCTTATGCTTGCTCTACGTGGCCAAGGTGATATGCCTTTTGATTGGCGCATGGATTAAATCAATGTAATGCCACATATCAATGTGGCAACATTGAAATGTGGAGGATAGGGTGCAATTAGAGAGGTTTATAGATCGGGAACCTAAGCAGTTTGCATATTTTCATCGTTTGATGGGATATTCAATTCTGTCATTAATTTTAGTGATCTATGCCTTTACCTCACCGAATACTAATTATCAAATCTATATTCCTCCTTTTTTCCTTTTTTTACTTTTTGTCAGTTCTAAACTAGAACACTGGTTGCAGTACCAGTTTGATAAGAAAACTCAAAAAAGTGTTTTTTTTGCAATAGATGCGATTGTAGTGGCTGTTACTCTGGCAGGAGTGCACCTTAATCTCGTTCCAACATTTATTGCACTTTTTGCATTATTTTACTCAGCAATTAATAGTCGTATTTCCTTTGCAGTTATTTGTTTAACGAGTCTGCTTGGGGCGATTATTTTTTATTTAAGTACATTTTTCTTATTTGGTTTTCATCCATATTTCGAAGCCACAAGCCAAGAATTAACAGTAATTACCTTACTTGGTTTGGTAATGTTTATCACTATCGGAAATTATTACCAACACCGCTGGGTTAAAAAAATTAGTCAGCAACGTCAGCATTATTATGACCAGATGACACGTTATATTGCTTTTGCTAATCAGTTAAGCCGCTATGCTCCATTACAATTATGGCAGTCGATTATGCGTGGGGAAGCTGAAGCAAAAATCGAATATAAACGTAAAAAAATGACCGTATTCTTTTCTGATATTCAGGGGTTCACTGAACTATCAGAAACTTTAATTCCTGATGACTTAGCTTTCTTGCTTAACGATTATTTAAGTCATATGACTGAAATTGCAAAGCAATATGAAGCGACAGTCGACAAATTTATGGGAGATGCGATTCTCATATTTTTTGGAGATCCGAATTCACAAGGAGTTGAGCAAGATGCCAAATCGTGTGTAGAAATGGCAATTGCTATGCGTCAGCAAATGAAGCTGCTGCGCGAACGATGGAAGAAAATGGGATATTCGGCCTTACATATCCGTATGGGTATTAGTACAGGTTATTGCCACGTAGGGAATTATGGTGCAACCCATCGTATGGCTTATACGATTGTAGGTCGCGACGTAAATTTAGCGGCACGTTTACAGTATGCTGCTGAAATTGATGAAATACTCATTTCTGATGATACTTATCAATTGATCAAAAGTGATTTTCTATGTGCGCCTAAGACCCCAATTTATTTAAAGGGTATTCAAGGGGCAGTAAAAACATGGCAAGTCATGGAAAAATACACAGGAAATAAATCAGACCATCAACAATGGTTTGATTATGAATATAAAGGTTTCCATTTAGTTTTAAATTTAGAAGAAGTACAAAACTACGAATACCCTGAGTTGGTTGAGGTGCTTGAAAAAATGATTCAGCGCATTAAAGTTCAACAAACTTTGGTTAATACTCAAGGTGTTGCTCAGCTTAGACTTGAGGATGAAGTTAAGCCTATAAATATCGATGAAGAACAAGATCAGGTATAAATTATATAAATAAAAAAAGCTGCCTAAGCAGCTTTTTTATTATTTATTAATGATTTTCCGAAGCGTGGTTAATTGTGTATTTCGGAATCTCAATTTCAAGATCTTCATCTACAACTTTAACCTGACATGAAAGACGTGAGTCAGGCTCCAACCCCCAAGCACGGTCTAGAAGATCGGCTTCAACATCATTCATTTCTTCTAAGCTATCAAAGCCTTTACGAACGATCACATGACAAGTTGTGCATGCGCAAGACATATCACAAGCATGTTCAATTTTGATTCCTTTGTTGAGCAAACTTTGGCAAAGATTTGCATTTTGTTCAACCTCAAATTCTGCTCCTTCTGGGCAAAATTGAGCGTGAGGAAGTACTTTAATACGTGGCATATTGATCACCTATACCTTTTAATTTGATTTTGACCAATCATCGAGCTTCGTGCCTTTTAAGGCATGGTCAATATGTCGATTCATCCGTAGTGCTGCAAAAGCATCACTATGTACTTTAAGTTGTTGAACTGCTTGCTCAATTGCTTGAATATCACTGCCTTCAAGCTGAGCTTTTAATGATTCCTTAGCAGAGTTGAGTGCTTCAAGCTGCTTTTCATCAAGTAAATCTGCATCTACTTTTAATGCTTGCTCAAGAGCCTCAAGCTCACGTTCTGCTTCAACTTTAGTTTCTTTTAAATGACGAAGATTTTTGTCCTCTTCGGCATGTTGGAAACCTTCAATTAATAAGCGTTCCGTATCTGCCTCAGATAAACCATAAGATGGTTTGATATCGATATGAGCTTGCACGCCAGAAGTTGCTTCACGAGCAGAAACGGTGAGTAAGCCATCTGCATCAACTTGGAAAGTGACTTCAATACGAGCTTGGCCTGCAGTCATTGGTGGAATGCCATGAAGTACAAATCTACCTAATGAACGGCAATGTTCAACTAAATCACGTTCGCCCTGAACTACATGAATTAACATAGCAGTTTGGCCATCTTGATAGGTGGTGAACTCTTGACGACGTGCAACAGGAATCGCTGTATTACGAGATATCAGACGCTCAACGAGTCCTCCCATAGTCTCTAGACCAAGAGAAAGAGGGGTTACATCTAAAAGAAGAGAGCCATCTTGGCTATTACCGATTAACTGGTTGGCTGTAATAGAAGCGCCAATTGCCACCACTTCATCCGGGTTGATCGTGCAAAGAGGTTCTTGGGCAAAAACTTCCTGTACTGCTTTTTGAACAGCATAAGAGCGAGTAGAACCACCTACCAAAACAACATTTTGAATATCGGTTAACTCAAGTTTTGCATCACGCAGTACACGCTTACAAACACTAATCGTTTTATCTAATGCTACTTGAATAATGCTTTCAAATGTAGGGCGATCTAGTGTGAGAGTTGCTTCGAGTAACTTTAATTCAACTGAATCTTGAGTTGATAATTGTTCTTTAGCTTGACGTGCTGCCACAATAAATACGGCATAATCTTCATCGCTTAATACATCAATATTAAGCTGTTTTTTAGCCCATTTTACGATTAGACGGTCTAAGTCATCACCACCTAAAGCAGTGTGACCACCAGTCGCTAAAACTTCAAATACGCCTTGTGAAAAACGTAAGATAGATACGTCAAAAGTACCGCCACCCAAGTCATAAATTACATAATTACGGTCGGTCGCTAAATTACTTTCTTGATCTAATCCATAAGCTACAGCGGCAGCTGTAGGCTCATTTAATAAACGTAATACATTTAAACCTGCAAGTTGAGCTGCATCGCGAGTTGCTTGACGCTGAGCTTCATCGAAATATGCAGGAACGGTAATTACTGCTCCATTAACAGGATTTTGTAAGCTGTCTTCAGCGCGATCTTTTAATTGTTTTAAAATTTCAGCTGAGATTTCTACTGGTGTTTTGCGTCCAGCACGGGTTTCAAAAGCAGGCATTTCATTTTCTGAGCCTACTAACTCATAAGGGTGTTGAAATTTAATATCTGCCTTTGAACGGCCCATAAATCGTTTAACAGAAACAATTGTATTTTTTGGATCTGCAATGATAAACGGTTTAGCTTCTTCACCATAATGAGTTGTATTGTCCCCATAATGAACGATAGAAGGAAGTAATCTTCTATTTTGAACATCATTGAGTACTTTAGGTTTGCCTGATAACACTGTCGCAACTAATGAGTGTGTTGTTCCTAGGTCAATACCAATCGCAATGCGATGTTGGTGTGGGGTACTGGATTGACCCGGTTCAGCAATTTGCAAAAGTGCCATGAGTTAAATCCCTTGAAAATAAAGTAGAGAAAGCAAAATTAAAAATCGTCGTCTAAATCAAAACTGTCTTCATCATCTAACAGTTGATCTTCTGCTTTATCAATATCGTTTAAAACACGTTGAAAGAAACGTAACTTACGTACGGTATCGCGTGCTTCTGCCCAATCTTCTTCACTGTAATCAATTTTGAATTCACGGACCAAACCATCAATCCATTGTTGTACTTCTAATCTTAAAGTACGTAAATGTTCAGATGATGTCGCTTCATCAAGTTGTTCACGAAGTTCTAAAGCGGATTGTAGAAATTCGAAATCACTAATAGATTGATCAAGATGATGATCTTGCTTTTTAAGAGCTAAAAGATAAGCAGCGCGGCTATCAACTTGAGAAAGCGTTTTAAAAGCTTGATTGATTTCACTTGATTTGATCAATGCTTGATCTTTATCTGCGGCTTTATCTGGATGATATTGTTGTTGCAAACTTAAGAAATTTGATTTCAAGCTTGCTAAATCGATATCGAGTGCCACAGGTAAATTGAACAACTCAAAATGATTCATTAGAAATGAGGTCCACATTAATTAAATACATTAAAACAGTGCTGTTAAAAGGCACTGTTTTAATGAGAAAAGGAAAGGAGAGGATTAAACAGTGAATGACTCACCACAACCACATTCACCCTTTTTATTAGGATTGTTAAATTCGAACCCTTCATTAAGGCCATTTTTAACATAGTCCATTTCTAAGCCGTCTAAGTAAACTAAGCTTTTAGGATCTACAAAAACCTTAACGCCGAATTGTTCGAAAATTTGATCATGTTCATCGATATCATCTACAAATTCGAGAACATAAGCCAACCCAGAACAACCAGAAGTTTTCACACCAACGCGAATGCCTTCACCCTTACCTCGGTTTTTAAGGTAATTGCTAATATGAGTCGCAGCATTTTCAGTTAAATGAATCATGAAAACTCCAACGTTTATAATGGTAACAAATTAAGCTTTTGATTTTTTACTACGATAATCTTCAATCGCAGCTTTAATTGCATCTTCAGCTAATACAGAACAGTGAACTTTTACTGGTGGAAGAGCTAGCTCAGTTGCAATATCAATGTTTTTGATTGCTTGAGCTTCATCAAGAGTCTTACCTTTTAACCATTCTGTTACAAGTGAACTTGATGCAATTGCAGAACCGCAACCATAAGTCTTGAAACGTGCTTCTTCGATTACACCGTTGTCATTTACTTGAATCTGTAAACGCATTACGTCGCCACATGCAGGTGCACCCACCATACCTGTACCAACATTCTCAGAGTTTTTGTCTAAAACACCAACATTACGTGGGTTTTCGTAATGATCAATTACCTTTTCGCTATAAGCCATTTCGCTTCTCCAAACCTCGGGGTCAGCCTAATATTAATATGAGGGTTAAAACACTAATTTCAATAATTAGTGTTCTGCCCATTCAACTGTAGAAAGATCGATACCTTCTTTGTACATATCCCAAAGCGGAGAAAGTTCACGTAATTTCTCAACAGCGGCTTTGGTAATTGTAAGCACGTGGTCAATATCTTCTTCAGTTGTGTATTTACCAAAACTAAAGCGAATTGAGCTGTGTGCTAGCTCATCAGATAAACCTAATGCGCGAAGAACATATGAAGGCTCTAAAGTAGCAGAAGTACAAGCAGAACCACTTGATACAGCAGCGTCTTTAAGCGACATCATTAAAGATTCACCTTCAACAAAGTTGAAGCTGACGTTTAAATAGTTAGCAACGTTTTGAGTTGGGTGGCCATTTAAGAATACTTGTTCAAGGTCTTGTAAACCGTTCCAAAGTTTGTCACGAAGTTTACGAATACGTTCTTGTTCTGCATGCATTGTTTTGCCTGCAAGTTCAAAAGCTTCACCCATACCAACAATTTGGTGAGTCGCTAAAGTACCAGAACGCATACCACGTTCATGTCCACCGCCATGAATCTGTGCTTTTAGACGAACACGTGGGCTACGACGTACATATAATGCGCCGATACCTTTTGGACCATAAATTTTATGAGCAGAGAAACTCATTAGGTCAATTTTCATAGTAGATAAGTCGATATCGACTTTACCAGCTGCTTGTGCTGCATCTACATGGAAAAACGTTTTATTTGCACGTGTTAATTCACCGATCGCTGCTACATCTGTAACTGTACCAATTTCATTGTTTACCATCATAAGTGAAACAAGAATAGTATCTGGGCGAAGGGCAGCCTTAACCATCTCAGGAGTAATTAAACCTGTTTGTGGTTCTGGCTCTAAATAAGTGATTTCAAAACCTTGTTCTTCCAATTCACGGCAAGGATCTAGAACAGCTTTATGTTCAATTTTACTTGTAATGATATGTTTGCCTTTAGATGCATAGAATTGAGCAACACCTTTAAGAGCAAGGTTGTCTGATTCAGTTGCACCAGAAGTCCAAACGATTTCACGTGGGTCAGCTTTAATTAAGTTTGCGACTTGCTCACGTGCATATTCAACTTTTTCTTCTGCCTGCCAGCCATAAGCGTGGGAACGAGATGCAGCATTACCAAAGGTACCGTCGAAAGTTAAACACTCCATCATACGTTCTGCAACTTGCGGATCTACTGGAGTGGTTGCTGCGTAATCAAGATAAATTGGACGTTTCATATCAAATACCTGTACCCGATAAAAGAGCTGAATCTGTGCCAGTTACATTTTGGCGTAATGCAACAGTTTGAACGTTGTCTCGGCTAATGAGGTTGGCAAGAGTGATTTTAGCTAAATAGTCGGCAATATGATGAGAGAGTTCTTGCCATAAATCGTGAGTAAGACACATTGCACCATTTTGGCAGTTGCCTTTATGGTCACAACGCGTTGCATCAACGGTTTCATTTACGGCTTCAATGATTTCTAACACAGTAATTTCATCAGCGTTTCGAGCCAAATGGTAACCACCATTTGCACCGCGAACACTAGAAACTAACCCATGACGCTTAAGTTTTGCGAACAACTGCTCTAAATAAGCAACTGAAATAGATTGACGTGCGGCAATTTCGGCGAGCGTGATCGTTTGTTCAGTTGGCTGCAAAGCTAAATCAAGTAGAGCAGTCACTGCGTAGCGACCGCGAGTTGTAAGGCGCATGATTCGATACACATGTTAAGACTAGATAATAGGATTTTATGAATCCCGACTAAAATAGTCAAGTTTTTTTATTTTTAATTCAAGTGCAGGATCAAATTAGAAAAAATAAGTTAAGCTACCCACAAATTATATATGAAATAAACAATAAATATTAGGCTAATTATACCAAAGCAGAAGTTAATGTTCCGTTGGCGCTGTTGTAAACGTGCAATTCGGTTTTGATACTGTTTAATTTCGACATGCAACGAATTTATTTCTGAGCGTTGTTGGTCGATTTTTTCAAGTAATGGAGCAATTTTTTTGCGAGAGGCTAGTGCTTCGGCTTCATCATCTGGTGCGTTGAACCACTGCTTCCAGTCTGCTAGAAGCTTAGGTAAAGTGAGATGCGAAATTAAATCGATGAGTTCTTTTTTAGTCTCTGCATCCCCATCAATTCGCATGTTATTCAGGCTACGTTGATTTGAAAAAACAAAAATTTTGATAAGGTCAACGAGAGTACTATTAATTTCTAAATCAATCCGACGGTCATATGAGTGAATATCAAATAGCAATCCTTTTTCCGTAAACTGCACATAGAAGTCGAAAAATGGCAAATAGCTATTAATACGGATTGTTATTTTATTGGCGATAAACTTTTTCGCTTGCAAGCGAAGAACACCATCGTGGGTGAGAATAAATGAGAAAAAAGTTTCTAAAATAATTAGAACAATATTCAGCAACAGACGTGGATGTTTTTGTCTTTGTTGCGTTTCACTCATAAAAGTTTATCCTTAAATATTAGAGATTAATTGAGAGAATGAGACATCCTATCTCAAACTTAACACAATGTCCTGTTAAATATATTTACATGACATGATTGTTTTGTAGAACAGTTTCATAAATGTATCAAGTCTTGACTTTGTTATTATAAGAATATTTTGTGGTTAAATAACACTTCGTCTCTCTCATCCGATCAGGAGCTTAGATCAATGGATAATGCAAACATAGAAACACAAGCAGAAGAGCAAGGAGAAAAAAATAAATCAAAATCAAAAAGTTCTAGAAAATCTGCATTAGATTTTAGAAAGTATACTAAACAAATCTGGTTGGCAGGTTTGGGTGCTTTTTCACGTGCCGAAGAAGAAGGGAACAAACTATTTGACTCATTAGTCAAAGTAGGGGAAGAGTTAGAATCCAAAACAGGTGATTTAGCAGATACAACTGTTGGTAAAGTAACCGAAAAAGCAAAAGAGTCGGTTTCTGATACAAAAGACAAGGTCGAGAAAATTTTAGATACGAGTGTAAACCACTCTTTAAATAGAATTGGCTTGGTCACTCCGAAGGATTTACAGCACATTGAACAACTCCTAGTTCAACTGCATATAAAGGTAGATGCTTTAATTGAAGAAAATCAGAAATTGAAGGCAAAATTGAATGAAAAGTAAAAAAATGTAGGGATTTAGCAAATATATAACAGTTTTTTAGCATTTATTTTTGCTAAAAGCTCTGCTCTAGTATTGCGTTTTCCCCCAAAGCATTGCTATAAAGGCGTCATGGCCTTTTAAACTATAGCCTTGGACCTTAAACAAACGATATTAAGAGGATGTTTTATTCATGAATAAATCAGAATTAATCGATGCAATTGCTGAAAAAGGGGGAGTATCTAAGACTGATGCAGGCAAGGCACTCGATGCGACAATTGCGTCAATTACTGAAGCACTTAAAAAAGGTGACACAGTAACTTTAGTTGGTTTTGGTACTTTCAGTGTTAAAGAACGTGCTGCACGTACTGGTCGTAACCCTAAAACTGGTGAAGAGCTTCAAATTAAAGCAACAAAAGTACCTAGCTTTAAAGCTGGTAAAGGTCTTAAAGATTCAGTTGCTTAATCTTTTAAGATGATTAAACGCGCCAATATAGGCGCGTTTTTTATTAAAAATCTGAATTGACCAATATTGCTCATTCATTCATTGTGGTTTTTCAGTTAAAATTCTCCTCGAAATAAAATATTGGAATACTTATGGAATCGTTTCGTACAGTCATTAAGGGTTGGCTCGGCAAAGTCCTTTTAGTTTTGTTTTTGACCCCTTTAGCGCTTGTAGGTATTGAAGGATATTTTAATAGGGGAAACAAGGCAGATGTCGCAAAAACTGTAAATGGACAGGACATATCAAAAAAAGACCTTGAAACTTTAACGCAAAGGTATAAAGAACAATATTTAGCTGCTGTAAAGGGTGATGAAAGTTTACTTAATTTACCGGTAATTCAAGCCAAAGCTCTTGATATATTGGTATCCCGTAATTTGCTCATTCAACAAGCTGAAAAATTAGGTATTTCTTTAAGCGATGCTCAAATCGAGCAAATGTTAGCTCAGCAGCCAAGTTTGCAAGAAAATGGCCAGTTTTCACAAAAATTATATGAAAATTATTTGCGTTCGATTGGTATGACAAGCGAAGGCTTAATTGCTAGCTTACGTCAAGATCACGCTTTAAAAATGTTGACTTCAACTTTTGCAGATTATTCTTTAGTGAGTAAAGTTGATTTAATGCAAATTGCGAATTTGCAAACTGAACAGCGTACATTGCATTTGGCTAGTATTAAGTTAGACCCTTATAAAGCTGGTTTAACTGCATCGAACCAAGAGGCTACTGATTACTACAACAAACATCAGAATGAGTTTAAACAGCCTGCTTCTGTTGATGTAGATTATGTTGTTTTATCTCCGTCTTTAATGGCTAAGCCAGCTCCAGCAACAGATGCCGAGCTTAAACAAGCTTATGCAAAGTTTGTAGAAACTCAGCAAAAAGATGCTAAACGCATAGTGAAACATATCCTTATTACGACAGACGCTCGTGATGATGCCGCAGCTCAAAAACTTGCTAAAGATGTATATGCAAAAATTCAGGGTGGACTTTCATTTGCTCAAGCAGCAGCTCAGTTCTCTGAAGATCCAACTTCTAAAACGAAAGGTGGATTAGTTGAAGCATATGCACCTGGTGTTTTCTCTGATGCATTTGATAAAACTGTTCTAAGCTTGAAAAATGGTCAAATTTCTCAGCCAGTAAAAACACAATATGGCTATCATATTATTGAAGCGGAGACTCAGGCGAACCAAATTCCTTCATTTGAAGCTGAGAAACCACGTTTAATTGCAGAAGTTGAAAAGAATAAAGTTGCTTCTGTTTATTCAGATACCGTAAATAGTTTGAACGAAACGATTGTTGGTAATGATTCTTTAGATGCTGTTGTACAGCAGGTTAAAGGTACAAAAATCGAATCATTAAATGGTGTAACTTTAGCTACTCAAAATCCATATTTAAGTGATCCTAACGTAAAAATTAAATTGTTTAATGATGATGTGAAAAATGGCGATCGTAATGCTTCATCTAATATTCAATTAGCGAACGGAGATACTGTTTGGGTTAAAGTACGTGACTATCATGCGGCTGGTGTTAAACCACTTGCCCAAGCAATGAATGAAGTAAAAGCTAAAGTAATTGATGAGAAAGCACGTAAAGCAGCTCAAGCGAAAATCGCTACAATGCTGACAGAATTCAAAACTCAGCCAGCTGAACAAGTTGTCGCGAAAAATAAAGTTGCTTTTGAATCAGCGGGTGTATTTACTCGTTCACAAGGTTTAAAACGTGCAATTGAGCGTGCAGCATTTAGTGTTCCTGCGCCAAAACCAGGTATGTGGTCTGTAACTACCGCGAACTTACCAAATGAGTTAGTGGTTGTGGCTGTTTCTAATGTAAATTCAGCTGCTGTTAACGCTATGCCTGCTGATCAGTTGCAACAATTAAAACAGCTTTACCGCCAATCTCGTGGTCAACAGATACTTGAAGATTACAGCGAATACTTAAAGTCACACGCTAAAATCAAATAAAATCTATGTAATAAAAAAAGCGCTTCGGCGCTTTTTTTATTATTCATCGAGATTAGTACCAATATAATTTTGTCTATATTGTTTAGGTGATAAATCAAATACTCTTTTAAATGCCTGACTAAATGCGGTTTCGGAAGAATAGCCCACTTTATTTGAAATTTGTTGTATTGATAAATTACTTGTGCGTAGATATTGGCTAGCTAAGCGGAAGCGATAATGCTGCAAATAAGTAAGAGGTGGTTCACCAATAATACTATTAAAAAGATTGGCAAACTTAGATCGTGACATGCAGCATTGCTCAGCTAATGATTCAACAGTCCAGCTTATTTCAGGTTGACTATGAATTGCGGATAAAGCATTACTTAATTCAGGATGTGTGAGGGCACCTAACCAATTTTGTTGATCTGACATTTGTTGAATATGATCACGAATACATTCTATTAAAAGAATACTGACTAAGTGATCAATAATTTTGTCATGACCTGGTTGGATTTTTTGTGTTTCGACCGCTAAAAAGTAGAGACCTATTTGCAACCATTCAGGAGGAGTGGCCTGGTTCTCATGTTGAATATGCATAATAGAGGGTAATGCATTAATAAGTGGCCCTGCCATATAAGTATCGACTTGACAGCGCAAGCAGAGTAATAGGGTATTTTCAGATGTTGATGAGCCTAACTCAATTGGATCGTGGCGATGTCCATTAAATAATGGAGTAATATCGACTGGATCTACAAGTTTACTTGCAGTAGCTTTTGAGTCTGTAGCATGATGCGCTTTTCCAGAAGGAATTAAAATAATATCTCCAGCTCTTGCTGTTATTTTCTCTGACACATTTAATTGGATATATACAGAACCCGTTAAAACAATATAAGCCAGTAAAGCAGATTGATCTTGTGTTTTAAAAGCCCATTCACCTTGTGCTTTTATATAAATATATTCAGACTTATTTAAGTGGATATCATCAAAAAATTTACTTAGTGCATCCATGTTTACGTGATCAATCATTATTTTAATAAAATTATAGTGAGCTATAAGAATAGATCAACATGTGTTTTTAGGACAAAAAAGTGGAAGAAAATGCCAAAGACTTTGAAATAGGTTTTTTGGACGGTTACAACTGTTAAGAAAATAGTATTTCTTTAACTATATAGATATATAGAAAAAGGAAATATGACTATGAATGCACCAGTAAATGTTCAGCAAGAACTTATGCCAGTGCCAGCGTCTATGCGTGAGATAGATCGTAAGCGCTATTTATGGATGATTAGTCCGGCTCTACCTGTAATTGGTTTAGGTATTTTAGCTGGATACCATTTTGGTCCACGCCCATTAAAGAAAGTATTTGCTTTAGGTGGCCCACTTTTATTACACGTTGTGATTCCTGCAATTGATACAATTATTGGTAAAGATGCACGTAATCCAACCGATGAAGAAATTAAACTTCTTGAGAAAGATCCATATTATTCGCGTTTGGTAAAAAGTTTTATTCCATTGCAGTATGCGGCAAATATTTATGCATGTTATTTAACAAGCCGTAAAGATACTTCATTTATTGACAAAATTTTGCTTGGTATTTCGATGGGTGCCATTAATGGTATTGCAATTAATACAGCCCATGAATTAAGCCATAAACATGATCGTATAGACCATATTTTATCTCATCTTGCTTTGGTGCCTACAGGTTACAACCATTTCCGTATTGAGCATCCATATGGCCATCATAAACGTGCAGCGACTCCTGAAGATCCGGCATCTTCACGTATGGGTGAAACATTCTATGAATTTTGGCCACGTACTGTTATCGGTTCTTTTAAATCAGCAATTGAAATTGAGAAAAATCGTTTAAAACGTAAAGGTAAAGAGTTTTGGTCACTCGATAACGAATTGCTGCAAGGCTGGGGTATGAGTGCTGCTTTCCATGCTTCTATGGTAGGAATTTTTGGTAAAGGTACGATGCCTTATTTGGCAACACAAGCATTTTACGGGATTAGTCTATTCGAAATTATTAACTATATTGAACATTATGGCTTATTGCGTCAGAAAAAAGAAAATGGCCAATATGAACGTACAATGCCAGAGCATAGCTGGAATAATAACAATGTAGTGACCAACTTATTCTTATATCAGTTACAGCGTCACTCAGATCATCATGCTTATCCAACTCGTCCATTCCAAGCGTTACGTCATTTTGATGAAGCACCAGAGTTGCCAAGTGGCTATGCAAGTATGCTGCTACCAGCCATGATTCCTTCATGGTGGTTTAAAATGATGGATAAGCGTGTATTTGATCACTACAAAGGGGATTTAAATAAAGCAAATATTTCACCAAAACGTCGTGCAAAAATCTTCAAAAAATTTGGTGTAGTCGATAAGTCCTTAGAAGCTACACAGGCTGAATAATTAAAAAATATATTCCTGAAATACCGAACCCTCTAATCATGTGATTAGAGGGTTTTATTTTTGCCGATAAATCATAGTGCTAAAAAGCAAGGAAGTTAAAAAACTCCCTTGCAATATTTCTATTTTAGTTCACTTGAAGATTTTCCAAGCTCACGTCGAGCAATAATAAGTTGCTGGATTTGTTGAGTACCTTCAAAAATATCAAGAATTTTTGAATCACGTGCCCACTTCTCAAGTAGTTCATCTTCGTTATAGCCAACACTTGCTGCTAACTCGACACACTTCAAAGTGATTTCATTGCCTATACGACCTGCTTTTGCTTTAGCGATGGAAGCTTCTTTTGAGTTTGGTTTTTTGTTGTCGGCCATCCAGGTGGCTTTCAGCATAAGTAACCGTGCAGCTTCCCATTCGGCTTCCATTCGGTAAATTTGTGCAGCAAGGTTGGAAGTTTGCAAATATGGAGTCGAGTAATTGGGGTCTAACTGCTCTTTAAAAATTTCTTTAATACGCTCTAAAGAGGCTTTGGCACAGCCAATTGCCATTGCTGCGACTAATGGACGTGTATTATCAAAAGTTTCCATTACACCGGCAAAACCTTTTGCAACATCAATTTCAGGATTACCGAGCAAATTTTCAGCCGGAACACGACAGTCAGTAAAACTAATAACGGCTGTGTCAGAGGCTTTAATTCCTAACTTATGTTCAAGTCGTTCAACCTTCATTCCGGGTGTACCCTTAGGCACCACAAATGATTTGATTGCTGCGCGTCCAAGTTTTCGGTCAAGTGTAGCCCACACAACCACCGAGTCCGCACGTTCACCAGAGGTTACGAAAATCTTTTCACCATTTAAAATATAGTCATTGCCATCTTTAGTTGCCGTAGTACGGATCGCAGCAGAATCAGAACCACAACCCGGCTCGGTAATGGCCATAGCCGCCCAAGTACCTTTAAAACGTTCTAGTTGCTCATCATTTGCGACCGCGGCAATTGCAGAGTTTCCTAAACCTTGACGTGGCATGCTGAGTAATAGCCCAGTATCGCCATAACACATTTCAATGATGCCTAACGCTGTTGACATGTTGGTTCCATTACGGATTCCTTCATTATCAGTTTCACCACGTTTTCCTGCACCGGCAGCCCCTGCATTAATTCCTTCACCACCTTCATTCATGCCATCAATGAGTGAAGCAAGCATATCCAGCTCTTTCGGATAAGCATGTTCTGCTTTATCGTATTTACGGGAAATAGGGCGTAAAACATTGATCGCAACATCATGTGCCTGATCAATCATCATTTTGAATTTTTTGGGATTTTGTAAATTCATGAAAATATCCTCTGATTGATCTTAAGCATGTAGGCCAGAATGTAAAATTGCGGTTGCACGTAAATCACGATACCAGCGTTCAACAGGGTGTTCTTTTGTAAACCCATGACCACCTAAAATTTGTACGCCATCTGTTCCTATTTTCATGGATTTTTCTGCGCAAAGAAGACGAGCTAAATATGCTTCACGATGGAATGGTTTACCTGCTTCGGCAAGACTTGCAGCATTTAAAATCAGCATACGCATAGCATCAATTTCAATTGCCATGTCTGCAATCATGAACGCGACACTTTGACGATGTGAAATTGGTTCTCCGAAAGCAGTTCGCTCATTGGCATATTTAATACAGTAGGCTTTTACTGCTTCACAGGTTCCTACAGCCATTGCACACCACATTAAGTTGCCTAAATCTAAAAAGGCGGTGTAATCAAAATCTGTTGCACCTAGTCGTAGAGCGGGTGTATGGCTGAATTTTAAAGTAGCTGTCTCTGTTGCTTTGAGACCCATAGCAGGGGTACTTTTAATAGAAATGGTATCGCCAGCTTGTACTACAAATACATCCGGCTTGCCATTAAAGTCCGCACTCACCAAGAACACATCAGCCAAATCTCCTAAAATGACTAATGTTTTTTCACCCTCTATAAAATATTGATCATTTTCAAGAGAAGCTTTTGTTTTTAAGACATAAGGGTTAAATGCTGGAGTAGCTTCTTGTACAGCGAAAGTGGCGGTAATGTCTGAGTCTTCTGCAAAGCAAGGTAAATACATTGACTGAACTTCAGTAGAACCCCAACGTGTAATAGCATTAATAACACTAAACGTACTTAAGAGCCCTGCTGTAAGACTAAAATCACCTTCAGCTAGTTTTTCAGCAATCAATAAGTTACTTACAATATTTTGTTCAGCGGCGACACCACCTAGTGCTTCTGGAAGAGCGTAATAGTTTAATCCTAAATCTTCTACATATTGCCAAAGGCTTTCTGGAAATTGAGCTGTCTGATCAGCATCATGAGCTAATCCCAATAAAACTTCTTGAGCAAATTGAGACATTGCCTCTGAAGTCATTTGTTGTTCTTCAGTTAGGCTTAAATCAAATAGGTTTTTCTTCTGTTGAGGCAGACGTTGTTGGGGAATTTGCTTAGGTTTAAATGCTTTCTGAGTCTGACTTAATGCTCTAAAACCAGCTTTTGAACCTTGGTAAAGAGACCTTTCAAGAAATTTACGTAGTTTGAGTTGATCAAGTACATCGCTTCCAGCTAGTTTTGTGATCAGCGATAAACCCAACCCTTGGGCTTTATTGATCATATTTGTCATGATTATGGTGTCCTAACACATTGTTATTGTTTTATGCTGACACGCTGTATAAGAAAAAACTATGTCGTTGCTGACATTCAAAAAATGAGTAGATAAATGGTAAAAGCAAAATAGGTTTTGGTTTATGTTTCTGATTTTAAAAAATAAAATAAATTTTTAAAAAGAACTATTTTGATTGGATTGACTAGAATGACACGGAATCATTCTAGTCTTAATAATATTAAGCAAAGTTACGAATCATACGTCGTACATTTGTTTTGGCATCAATAACAGTCATAAATGTATATGCGCCAATAAACTTACGGCTAATAAACATAAATTCTTTTGGAGGAACCGAGAAATATCGAGACGCCATTGATTTACTTGCTTGCTGCATAACACGACTATGTAACTGGCTCTTTTTCCAGTCATAACGTTCATGTTCATCCATCAGCCCAGCTGGCATATCTGGATTATTTGCAGGGGTACTGAATGCTTCTGTCGCAAGTAAAAAGACATCGGCCATGCCGGGTTTAATACTTTCAGGCATTGCATCGAAAAACTCATATCCAGTCATTGCTTGAACCATCGCATGTTTATCATGCTGATAACCCGCTTGTATAAGATTACGCGCAACTGAGAGTAAATGTTCATCGAACTGACGGATCGCACCAAAGTCTAATAGTACAATTTTATCCTGAATATCTTGGCCATTACCTAAACGAACAAGGTAGTTACCAAAGTTAGGGTCAGTTTGCATTTCGCCCCATTCAAAAATCTCACGAACTGCAATCTCTAGTGAAGCTTCACCGAGCTGATTACGTCGTTCTTGAGGAAGGGAAAGCATGACTGGACTATTGATAGGCACGCCACGTTCAAAGGTCATACATAAGACTTGATCGGTACAGTATTCATCTACAATTGTAGGGACGATATAGCGCTCATCATCTTTTAAACGCTCAGCAAAGCGACGTGTTGTGGCTGCCTCTACGTGATAATTGACTTCACGATGCATCATTTCACGTACTTCATCGAACCACTGATCAAACTCACGGGTTTGAGGAACCATACGTGTAAGCTTAAGCATGTTTTTAAACAGGCTCATATCGGAGTCAATTGCATTCGCAACACCAGGGTATTGAATTTTTAAAACTAACTCTAAACCGTCTGACTTACGTGTTGCGCGATGAACTTGTGCCAGAGAGGCCGTACCGATAGGCTCATGATCAATTGTTAGATCATTTAACTTAGAACCTAGTTGTTCTTGTAAGTGAGGTTTAATTGCTGGCCAGTCTAAAGCAACAGTTTGGTTATTTAAGGTATTTAAAGCTTGAGTAATTTCTTCTGGTAAAAAATGTTCACCATAAAGCGCCATCATTTGGCCAATCTTGACAATAGAACCTTTAAGTTTGCCAATTTCAGAAACAAGATAATTAGCTTGCTCGCTCATTGCCTTTTTACGCTTCTTCTCTTTTTCTTCTTCACTAGAAAAGAGGGAAGAGGCACTTGCAGTAGCCCAACGTGTTCCTGCCAGTAAAGAAGCTTTCGCGATTGATAAGCGTCGATCCATGGAAGAAGTTTTTAAACTCTTAAGCTTATCGTTCTGATTTGACATGAAAATAGAATCCTATGCGCATCATGCAGCCAAACGCTGGTGATCTAAAATTGTAACGAATATTACATGTTTTGAACGTATTAAAATAGTTCCCTCAGACTGAATGGTGAGTTGAAAGTCTCATTTTAGATTTTAATTTTCTAAAAATAGCCTAAGCGTTAGAGAGAAAATTAAAATATCCACCACTCAGAAAAATAAACCACTATAAAACGTCGTATCAGATGCTAACCGTAAAATTACATTTTAAACTGAATTTTCAATTCAGCCTTTTGCATTAAATGCATACGATTAGCTTGAATATGTTGAATAACCATTTGCTTGACGGAATCATGCATAAAACCAAGCGCATGAGCCTTTACAATAACGATGCTAGGCAGTGTATAGAAAAAGTACTTAACATCATCAAAAGTCGCATTATTAAAAATGCCTTGTTCGATTAAGGTCTGCTGTAAAAATTGCTTTTCATTTAATACATGATCTGAAGACTCATCCCAAAAACGGTGACGCATTGCCATCAGATTATTGTGTTTGTAACTCATAAATTCGCCAGTTCAGACTTTAAATCTCAACTAAATATATTGGAGTCATCTACTCAATATCAAGTTTAGATTGTTTTTTGTTCGGTGTAGGTTTGATTTTTCATGTAAATGATGTAAATAGCCTAAGCAAATTTTAAACTTTTCTTAAAATAAATATAATCAATATCATTTCATTAAAATTTAAACTCCTATGACTCCTGCATGTAGACTGTTAAAAAGTAACAAAATCGAATTTTCTATCCATGAGTATGAACATGACGCAAATGCTAAAAGTTTTGGCTTAGAAGCTGCGGAAAAATTAAACCTTAATGTAAATGAAGTGTTTAAAACACTTCTGGTTACCGATGAGAAAAATTATTTTGTTGCGGTTATACCAGTTAACCATCAACTCAATTTAAAAAAAGTAGCTACGGCAGTGGGGTGTAAAAAACTACAGATGGCAAATCCTAAAGATGCCGAACGTTTAACAGGATACTTAGTGGGTGGAATTAGTCCTTTAGGCCAAAAGAAACGTTTGAAGACAGTAATTGATGCCTCTGCACAAGAGCTCAGCAAAATTTATGTAAGTGGCGGTAAGAGAGGGTTAGATATTGGTGTAAATCCTAAAGATTTAGCACAAATATTAACGGCGCAATTTGTAGACGTACTTGATTAAATTTATGAAAAGAGGACTACTTATTAATTTAAGTAGGAGTGGACTGGCTCAAGTCGGGTTTTATAATGAAAACCTATTGTAAATGAGAATATTATCATTTAATACTATTGTTAAATTTAGTGAAGAAATTTACATTAAGTAGTCACTCTTAGAATAAACATATTTAATTTCAAAAAGTTATTAAAAAATAAAAATTATTCAGCATGTTGAATAATGAAATAATAATAATTATCATTAATATTATTCTTAGCCTTACATTGGCTGAGTAGAAAAATCATAAACTAAATATGATTAAGCAGTTGTTTTTAACAAATTGTTAAAAAGAAATTTTTTTAAAACAAAAGCTTAAGATTCTGAATAGGATGTAGTCAGATGCAAGAACTTGCCAACCGATTGGCGATACAAAATTTCGTCAACGCTTATATGCAAGAGACTGGCAAAGGATATTTACTTTCTTTTGACCAACAAAGTTCAACTCAACAAGCGTTTAGCTCTGGTTTGACGCTGTTAACTCTTCCTCTTCCTTCTATACAAGCAGAATGTTCTGTACCTTTATCTTATGTGAGTCGTGTAGGACGCCATCGTCTCGCTGCTTTACCGAAAATGTGTATTGATGGTCAATGGCAAAAATTCAGTGCAGGAACCATTGTTAGTCTTTTACTTGAAGAGTTGGTTATTGAATCTCGATTCAAATTAGATGCTGCTTCATTGTTAGAGAAATGGATACAAAGCCGGGACGCGCTACTACAATTCTTAAAACAACGCCACAATGATTTCGATGATTTAGTAAAGGCTGGACAGAATTTTATTGAAAGCGAACAGGCATTAATTTTGGGTCATAGTATGCACCCAGCGCCTAAAAGCCGGAATGGTTTTGTTCATGAAGATTGGTTGAAGTTTTCACCTGAACATGCTGGAAAAACTCAGTTACATTATTGGCTTGTTCATCAGAATTATATTGCTGAAGGTTGTGCAACTGAGCAGCCAATTTCAGATCAAGTTAAAGACGCAATCCGTTGGTATTTGTCCGAAAGCGATTTAAACCTGTTAAAGACTCATGTTGAATTTAAATTATTGCCACTACATCCTTGGCAAGCCCGTTATTTACAAGGTAAACCTTGGTTTGAGCAATTAAAACAAACAGGACAGTTAATTGATATCGGTTTACGTGGATGGCAATTTTCACCGACTACATCAATTCGGACCTTGGCAAGTTTTAACGCCCCTTGGATGGTTAAAACTTCACTATCAGTCATGATCACTAATTCAATTCGAGTGAATTTGGCAAAGGAGTGTCACCGTGGCGAAATTTCTTATCGTTTATGGCATAGTGATTTAGGTAAAAAAATATTAAAACAGTGTCCAACATTGAAAGCAGTTAATGATCCAGCCTGGATAGCTCTGCAAATAGACGGCGAGATTATTAACGAGACAATTTGTATTTTCCGTGATCAACCATTTGCAGTACAGCAACAAGTCACTTGTATTGCATCTTTATGCCAAGACCATCCAAATAAAGAGTTAAATCGTTTTAATGCTTTATTTGACCAAATTGCTCAGAAAAATCAACAAACGAATTTTAAAGAAATTGCTTTGGATTGGTTTGATCATTTCTTGAAGATTGGCTTGGCTCCGTTAATGTATGTTTATCATAAATACGGTATGGCTTTTGAATCGCATCAACAAAATGTATTACTTGAGCTAGAAGATGGTTTACCGAAAAATCTCTGGTTACGTGACAACCAAGGCTTTTATTATATTGAAGAGTTTGCAACTGAAATTGTAGAAGCATTACCAGATTTACTAGAAAAAGCTCATGCGGTTGGTCCTAAAGATTTTGTGGATGAACGCTTTAGTTATTATTTCTTTGGCAACACTTTATTTGGTTTGATTAATGCAATTGGAGCAACTGGCTATATCTCTGAAGATGAACTGTTAATCCATTTGCAACAAAATTTACTTCAATTATTAGAGCAATATCCAGATAGTACATTATTACAGGGTTTATTGTTTAACGATTCTTTACCGTATAAAGGCAATTTACTTACACGTTTACATGAATTAGATGAGCTTATTGCTCCATTAGAACATCAGTCCGTGTATGTGCAGCTACCAAATCCACTGTACGTTGAACAGAAGGATGTGAGCTATGCTTGATTTTATTGGAATTGGACTGGGGCCGTTTAATTTAAGTCTGGCTAGTTTGTTACATGATAAAAGCGGGCTGCAATATCGCTTTTTTGATCAGCGTGAGAAATTTGACTGGCATGCTGGTATGCAATTGCCCAATGCGATGTTACAAGTTCCTTTTATGGCTGATTTAGTTAGTATGGTTGAGCCAACCAGCCCTTTTAGTTTTTTAAATTATTTAAAACACCATCAACGTTTATATAAATTCTATTTTAGAGAAAATTTGTATATACCGCGTCAGGAATATAATCATTATTGTCAATGGGTTGTAGAACAACTTAACCATATTGAGTTTAGTAGCCATGTGCTGGACATTAAACCGATTATAGGTGGATTTGATGTGGAGGTAGTGTGTAATGGGCACCACCAACATTATCGTACTCGACAATTGGTATTGGGAGTGGGTACAACTCCACATTTGCCAGAAAGCTTACAACAGATTTATTCAAAATCAGGAACCTGCCTGCATTCATCAGAATATTTACAGTACAGCTCTCTGAAGTTATCAGGAAATGTAATTTTAATTGGTTCTGGGCAGTCAGCAGCAGAGATTTTTTTAGATCTATTTGATCGTCAGTATATGAATGGTCGAACTACACCAGACTTTCATCTTTATTGGTTAACCCGTTCTGCTGGTTTCTTTCCCATGGAAAATACACCATTCGGTTTAGAACATTTTAGTCCGGATTACATGCATTATTTTTACCATTTACCATCAGGTTTAAAGGCAGAGTTACCAGCGCAACAAGCAAATTTATATAAAGGTATTAGCAGTAAAACGATACGTGATATTTATGAGCGTTTATATCATCGTAGTATCGGTGGAATGCCTATAGATGTTACGTTAGCTGGACATCATCAACTGCAATATGCAGAGCTTTTAGAAAACCAGAAAACAAAGTTGTGTTTTGAACACCGTCAGCAAAATAAGAATTATATTCTGGAGGCTGATTGTGTTATTGCAGCAACGGGTTATCGTTATCCAAACCCTAAGTTTCTACAAAATTTACAATCTTTGATCATACGAGATCAGGCCGACCATTGGCAGGTGGCTTCAAACTTTAAAGTCAATTATCAAGGTGAGGGATCTATATTTATTCAAAATATGGAAGTTTATCACCACGGCGTAGGTACACCTGATTTAGGCTTAGGAGCATATAGGGCAGCCACAATTGCAAATCAATTGGTTGGTGAAGAGTTATTCAAACTTGATCATTCTCAGTCGTTCCAACAATTTGGAGTGAATGCATCAGCGCAAGAAGAAGTTTCTATTCGCAATATTGCAGCCTCAAAAATAACCGAGTTTTCAAGACCCTTAAATAAATCAGGGCCAATGCATCATTCTGCTTTGGGAGCGTATGCACGAAGTAAATTATCTGAGCATATTGAATAAGCTGAACAGAGGATATGTGTATGGAACGTTCTTCTGTGTCCGCGGCTCAACCTCATGAGCAAAGTTTACAACGCTACGTACTTCTGACGGTTATGCTTGGTACAGGTACGGTTAGTTTAAATAACAGTAGTTTCAACCCTGCAATACCTCATTTAATGTCCTATTTTCAGGTAGGTGAGGTATGGGCAAGTTGGGTCGTTGTTGCCTTTTTATTAGCAATGAGTATCAGTTTGCCTTTAGCTGGGTTCCTAAGCCAGCGTTTTGGTAAGCGATCAATTTATTTAATTGCCTTATTGGGGTTTGCTTTGGCTTCTACAGTAGGTGGTTTATTTAATCAGTTTGAATCGGTGTTGATTGCTAGAGCTCTGCAAGGCTTTTGTAGCGGATTAATGATTCCATTATCTCTTGGACTAATTTTTTCAGTTACGCCCAGTGAACAACGGGGAAGTACAACAGGATTATGGGGTGCCATGATCATGCTAACCTTAGCAGTTGGGCCTATGCTCGGAGCACTGGTTTTGGTATGGCTTAATTGGAAGGCCTTATTTTTTATCAATTTACCTGTTACTTGTCTGGCATTAATTTTAGGCTATGTTTTTCTACCTAAAGAGCAAGGGGACAATAAGCAAGAGTTTGACTGGGCAGGATTCTTTTTTCTCGGTTCAAGCATAGTTTTATTACTTGGGACACTGAGCCAAATCCATCAAATTCAGGACTTACTTCAACCTCTATATGGTGCGCTTTTAGTTCTAAGTATGCTGCTTTTTATAAGATTTATTTTTGTACAAAAGAATAAGTCTATGCCATTAATCGAGCCAGCTTTGTTTGCTACGAAGGGTTTCCGCTACAGCTTAGTCATTTGTGTGGCACAAACAGTAGGCTTATTTATTGGCATGTTGCTCATTCCACTATGGATACAGCACCTTCTAAAGTTAAGCCCGCTTTGGACTGGTTTTGCGCTAATGAGCAGTGCAGTAGTTACCGGTATTTGTAGTCAACCTGCAGGAAAATATCTAGATCGTTACGGTGCTGCAAAAATCATGTCTCTTGGACTAATGATTACTGTGGCTTCTTTTCTTTTGCTTGCTTGGGCACCTGTACAAAATGTCTGGTTCATTGTGTTTTGTATGATATTACATGGCTTAGGAATGGGACTTTCTTATATGCCATCGACTACGGCAGGTTTGAACAGCTTACGCCAGCAGCAACAGCATCTAGTTACTCAAGCGGCCGCTCTAAATAATTTATTCCGACGTATTTTTGCTGCAGTGGCAGTCGTTATTGCCGCGTTATATCTTCAGCTAAGACAACAATCATTGCCGTTAAATACTCAAGCAATATTTACATCATTTCACACTATGCAGGAAATCTTTGTGTGTTGTGCAATTCTTATACTTTGCACTTTGCCTTTCGCATGGCGTTTTCCTGAACAGTACAGAATCGACCAATTAAAGAAATAGGATTAATAAAAATGGGACAATTACATCCAGTTTTATCAAATACACATGTGATTCAAAATACTTTACAGGCTTGGCAGCGTCCAAATTCGGATCAGGCAAAATATGTTGAGCAACGTGTTATTAAGCAATTACTTCAAGCTTTAATTTTTGAAGATATTATTCATTCAGAATATGATGGAAAAAATTTTATTATAGAAGTACAAAATAGTCAGGGCCAAGCCATTCGTTATGTCGCTGCAGGGCAAAGACAATATAGTTACAAACTGGTACGCCTCGCCCGTAATCAGGATGTATTTCGTCAAGATGAAAACGGTCATTATCAGATTGCTACTTTAAATTTAGTTATTGATGAAATTCTTAGAACCATAACCGATGCAGCAAAAGTTGAAGATTTTATTTTTGAATTAAAACGAACATTTATTCATGATTTACAGTCTCAAGCATGTTTTGATCACTATGCTTTGCCGGCAATTCAATATCCATATGATATTTTAGAATCATATTTAATGGATGGTCATCCATATCATCCGTGTTACAAGTCACGTGTAGGTTTTAGTTTACAAGACAATGTACGCTATGGGGTAGAGTTCGCCCAACCAATTGCCTTGGTCTGGTTGGCTGTGCATCAGGACATTGTTGCAAAAAAACATTCAGAAGATATAGAGCCAGATTTATTTTTTAAGGAGCAATTGAATTCACAAGACCAAGAGCTATTCCTGCAACATCTCTCAGATCGTGATTTGAAAACTAATGAATATATTTGGATTCCGGTTCATCCTTGGCAATGGGAAAACCATTTAATTTCTATTTTTGCTGAAGAAATTCTAAATGGCAAAATTGTTTATTTAGGGCAAAGTCAGGATCGCTATTTAGCCCAACAATCTCTACGCACTATGACTAATTTGCAGCATCCGGAAAAGCCTTATATCAAACTGTCGATGAGTCTAACTAACACATCAAGCTCACGTGTTCTGGCTAAACATACCGTAATGAATGGGCCAATTATTACAGACTGGTTGCAACGCTTAATTAAACAGAGCAAAACCGCCCAAGAGCTTGATTTTGCTGTATTAAGTGAAGTGTATGGCTTAAGCGTGGATTTTACTAAATTGCCAAAATCACATGCTCAACAGGCCTACGGCACAATTGGATGTCTATGGCGTGAAAGTGTGCATCAATATTTACGTGAAGGTGAAGACGCAATACCGTTAAATGGCGTGAGTCATGTTCAAAAAGATGAGCAAGCATTAATTGCACCATGGTTACAGCAATATGGTGTTGAATCATGGACACGTCAACTTTTGAAAGTTGTGATTACTCCTTTGATTCATTTACTTTTTGCGGAGGGAATTGCAACTGAATCACATGGCCAAAATATTATTCTTGTACATAAACAAGGTTGGCCAACGCGAGTTCTTTTAAAAGACTTCCATGATGGTGTGCGCTATAGCCCAGCACATTTAGCGCACCCTGAATTGGCTCCTGAACTCGATCAGTTGCCGCCTGAGCATGCAAAAACCAACAGTATGTCATTTATTTTGACAGATGATTTAAATGGTATTCGTGATTTTAGCTGTGCCTGTCTGTTTTTTGTCGCTTTAACCGATATTGCAATATTTTTAAATCAAGACTTTGATCTTCCAGAAAAAAATTTCTGGCAATGGGCTGCGGAAGTCATCCAAAATTACCAGCAGCAACATCCAGAGCATGCTTCACGTTACCAATTATTTGATGTTTTTGCCGAAAAATTGCGCATTGAGTCATTAACTAAACGGCGTTTATTTGGCGATCGTAGTATACAAATTAAATTTGTCGATAACCCGTTAGCTCCTTTTAAATTGCAGGTGAAGTGAGATTTATCTATGAATGCACTTCAGCCCGTTTATCAAGTAATGAACCAAGGAATCTTACAGGATTTTATCAATAGCCTACTGGTTGAAACGATTATTCCTGAACAGTTTATTTTTGATTTTGCGACTGCCCAAACAGCGCTAAATCAACATGGCAAAAATCTTCAAGAAGTATTTAAAAACACGTCTGAACAATTTTCTTTTGTGCTATTACACGAAGAGAGTCGGCAAGACTTGGTCATGTTTGCGGTACAAAAAGGTATTACTCAAGCCTGGAAGCTTGCTAATGAAACAGAAGTTTTTTTATTGGAACGCACAAATGATCATGTTCAGATCAATGTGATTGGGATAATAGAACTTTTTGAGTTTATTCAAGCGATAGGTCTTTTTAATCATTGTAGTGCTGATAAAGTTCAAGCCTTTTATGAGCAGCTGCAAAAATGTTTAAAGCAATATCATTTATTACAACAGCATCGGGTAAATGCACATGATTTATTGAATCAAAGCTTGGCACATAGATTCCGCATTTTAGAGCAATATGCAGGTTATCGGGACCGCCCATATCATCCTTTAGCCAAATTAAAAGAAGGTCTCAGTCAGCAAGAGTATATGCAATATTGTCCGGAATTCGCTCAAGAATTATCTATTCATTGGGTGGCTGTACATAAAGATAAAATGATGTTTGGTGAAGGGGTAGAAAATATTTTCAAACAACAGCCAAGCGAAATTTTTATTCCTCGTGCTGAGCGATATCAATTAAAACAGGAAATGTTTCAACGTGGGTTAAATGAAACCCACATTGCAATGCCAATTCATCCTTGGCAATTTGAGCATTTATTTCCCAAGTTCTATGCGGATGATATTGCCGACGGCGTTTGTCATCCTTTGAATTTTATCTCTAAAGGAATGTATGCCAGTGCGTCTATGCGTAGCCTCTTATCAAAAAATGTTTTAGAAGAAAGTCTAAAATTACCGATAGGAATTAAAGCTCTTGGTTCATTAAGATTTTTGCCTATTGTGAAAATGATTAATGGTGAAAAAAATCAGAAATTATTACAGCAAGCCAAGGCAAAAGATGCTGTCTTAAAACAAAAATTATGGCTTTGTGAAGAAACACAATGGTGGTCATATTTACCCGAGAAGCAAAATGACCGGACAGCAGACAATGAGTGGTTATTTGTAGAGAAACCTACCCATTTGGCAGCTCAGCGCCGTCATATTCCAGCTGAATTATTGCAAGAACCTTATCAACTTATACCAATGGCAAGTCTTGGACATATAATTATGGATCAGCCTGCCATTTTTGATTATATTTTGCAGCTTCAACACAAGGACATAAATTCCAAGCAGATACTTATCGAGTTTGAGAAACTGTGTACATGTTTCTTTGATGTAAATTTGCGATTATTCCGCTTAGGGCTTATGGGTGAAATTCATGGGCAAAACATATGTCTTGTGTTGAAAAATGGCGAATTTGATGGATTGATGTTCCGTGATCATGATTCATTACGTATTTATTTACCTTGGGTAGAGCAAAACGGATTAAAAGATCCTAATTATTTGAGTCCACATGATTTTAGAAATACGCTTTATCATGAATCGGTAGAGGCTCTGTTATTTTATATTCAAACTTTAGGTATTCAGGTTAATCTAGGGTGTATTGTTGATAATTTAGCGAGTCATTATCAAATTGAAGTTAAGGATCTATGGTCTGTACTTGCTCATGCGTTAAAGCAAGTTATTCAAAATCTAAACTTCCAGCCAGAGATTTTGACCCAGCTCCAACATTTACTATTTGAAGTGCCTGAATGGCCATATAAGCAGTTACTTCGACCTTTGCTAGAACAAGATACACGGATTGGTAGTATGCCATCGGGAATTGGGAAAACCCGAAACCCCCTTTGGTATGCCTTAAATTGTTAGTGATATCTGACGATGAATACGTCTTTTAAAATACAGGCAGAGAAGTGCGCAACTCTGCCTATATTGCAACAGCGTCTGAAATTAAATGTTCAAATACTACCTGAAAGTTCAACAACCTTAGATTGTCTGTTGAATGATGATGTATGTCGACAGGTGTTACAGGATTTTGCAACACGTATTCATGCTAAAAATCTAACTTGTGCGACCTCATTGTTTATCAAATATTGGTGTACAAGTTGGATCTTACCTTTTTTATATTGCCATGCAGCTGTTTTGCCATTTGTAAAATGGGATAGTTCAGCATTAGTTATAGACTTGCTGGAACAATGGCATTGGGATAGGGCTTTACAGTTAAACCAAGCAAGTTTTCATTCTTTTCAGATTATACATTTGCAAGAGTTTAATGACTTGATAGAACAACTTAATCTGTTATTTAAGCAGTTAGCGAAAATAGGTCGCGTACCTTATATATTACTCTGGGAAAATGTAGCTGTTCGAGTAGTACAGTTTTATCATTCTTTTACAAAGCAAAATCTAAATCCGGATATACAGTCTCGGTTAGAACGGCAAAAACAATTCTTTAAGTCAAAAACTGCCGAAAGTTTTTATTTAACTGAAAATCCGTTTATGCGTTTATGGAATGGATGGCATCCAGAATTTAATACTTTTATGAGACAAAAATGCTGTTTCTATTTTCAGCTCAAAGAGGCTGAACAAACCTTATGCCGTAATTGTCCCTTACGTTTAAAAGAAATCGGAAAATTTAAAAATGAATCAAATTGATACTTCTAAAGCACTTGTTACAGCATATAAAGAAATAGCAACCTCTACTATTGGTCATGTACTTGATCAGGGATATATTCCACAGGTATTCCCCTTAAGACCTGAAGATAAGGTGGTAGGGATTGTACGTACGGTTCGGATTGAGTCGATCAATGCGAGTGGTTTAAGACAAGTCTTGATGAGTTGTCAACCAAATGAAGTTCTCGTTATTGATGCAAGATATGATCTACAACGTGCTTGCTGGGGAGAGCAAAGGAGCGTAGCCGCTATACACTGTGGTCTGGCTGGGGTTGTGGTCTTAGGTGCTATTACAGATCGGCAGGCTTTACTTAAACTTAAACTTCCTATATTTGCTCATACAACCAGTTGTTTAACCACTCGCAATGAAGGGGAAAGTCTCGTTGAAATAGATGCCAAGATTCATATTAATCATACTATTGTACAAACTGGAGATCTGATTGTAGGGGATGCAGATGGAATATTTATAATAAAAATGGATGTGGCACAGCAATATTTAAAAGAATTTCAAATGCTTGAGCAAAATGAACAAAATAAGAAAAATGAATTCTTTTTAAAAAATAAGATAGATGACTATTATTTTTAATAAAAATCATTCTCATTAATGTTCGTATTTAGTATGATGTCGTGCCTCTTGAAAAATCGTTAAGTAACATTTGGGCTAGGGAGAAATGGAAAAAATGAATGTAAACAATAAGATTGGGGTTAAAGCACGTAATCACATACGTTCAAAACAAGTACTTTTTAAGATGACACCTTGTTGTCTTGCCATATCGGCTATTTTTGCACAGCAGGCTTATGCAGAAACCGTAACTCAAACGGCTGAGGTAAGTGAAAATGCAACACAAAAACCAGTAACCCAATTGCAAAAGATTGTAGTAACTGCGACTCGTACACCAAAAAATATTGCAGAGATTGCAGGTACAGTTCAATCTATTGATCAGAAACAAATTATCCAGCAAGCTACGGCAGGTCGTAAAGTTGCTGATATTCTTGCTCAACTTGTACCATCTCTTGCATCAAGTAGTGGAACAACAAGTAATTATGGCCAGACAATGCGTGGACGAAACGTATTAGTCATGATCGACGGTGTTTCGCAAACAGGTTCTCGCGATGTTTCTCGTCAATTAAATAGTATTAGTCCTGGTATGATTGAACGCATTGAAGTAATTTCGGGTGCGACTAGTATTTATGGGTCAGGTGCTACTGGCGGTATTATTAATATTATTACTAAAAGAGCAGATACATCTAAACCACTTAGCTTTGAAACAAAAGTAGGCATTACATCTTCGGATACATTCCGTGGTGACGGCTTAGCTTATGAAGCCGGACAATCTGTCTCATTTAATAAAGGCAATATGGATGGTTTCTTAGGAGCTAATTTTACAAGTAGAGGGTCTCAATTTGATGGAAATGGCGATAGAATTTCCTTAAGCCCGTGGCAAGGTAGTACGATGGACACTGATACTATCGATGTAAATGGGCGTTTAAATTTCAATTTAAATGATACTCAGACATTGAGCTTTGGTGCCCAGTACTATAAAGATAAGCAGGATACTGACTACGGACCTGATTACTCTTATTTACCGACAACCTCTAAGAGTAATGATGCTACAACGCCAACTTATAAGGCAATTAAAGGTTTAAAGCTTAGTAATCCATTATTTACCGAGCGTTATGCTGTTAATTCACAGTATCAAAATCAAGACTTTTTAGGCCAAATACTAAATGTTGAAGCATATTATAGAAATGAAAAATCACGTTTCTTCCCATATGGCCTATCAAATAAATCCGTGACTTCTGTAAACCAGTCTCAATCAGAAATTGAAGTAGCTGGATTACGTTCAACTATGCAAACCGATCTTAATATTGCCAATCGGGATATGAAAATAACCTATGGTCTTGATTATGATTGGGAAAAAGATAAGCAATTTGTTGATATTTTGGCAACTCAATATCCTTATTTAGTGTATACGCCAACAGGCCAACGTAAAGGTTATGGACCAAACACTGAAATTCAAAATATTGGAGCATTTGTTCAAAGCGATTATGCAGTTACGGATAAATTGAACTTGCAAGCAGGTATTCGTTATCAATATATTCAAGCGGATACTGATGCTTATATTCCTAGCCGAGAGACAACAATGGTTCCGGCAGGATCAACACATGATGATAAGCCGTTATTTAATTTAGGTGCAGTTTATAAACTTACAGATGCACAACAGCTATATGCTAATTTCTCTCAGGGCTTCAGTTTCCCTGACGTACAACGTATGTTGCGCGACGTTTCTACTTATACCGTTTCAACAGCAAATCTACAGCCAATTACAGTAAATAGTTATGAACTAGGTTGGCGTTTGAATCAGGATGATGGCTTAAATCTGGGATTGACTGGTTTTTACAATACTTCGGATAAAACTGTCCAATTCAACAATCGTGCAGCAAAGGTTGTAGATACAGATCAAAGAGTATACGGGGCGGAAGCAACTATTAGTTATCCATTTATGGAAAATTATAAGGTCGGTGGCACTTTAGGATATACCCGTGGTCAGTATAAAGACGTGGCGAATAAATGGCATGAATTAAACTCATTTACGGTTGCTCCAGTGAAAGGAACCCTTTTTGCTGAATGGGATAATAATGAAGGGTATGGTGTTCGTGTTCAGATGCAAGCTATTAAAGGAACAAATAAAGCTTATAAAGATGACCGTGAATTAGCCGCATTTGCAACAACTCAAGATGAAGCTTTCAGAAAAGCTGTAGAGAATGACGCAAATAGTGCTGCGCAAATCAAAGGTTATACCACTATGGATGTATTAGCACATTTCCCGGCTTGGAAAGGTCGTGTAGATTTTGGCGTCTATAATGTGTGGAACCGTCAGTATCGAACAGTATTTGCTCAGCAAGCAGCCGTCTCTAATGCTAATCCATTGTTAGCAATCCCTGCAGAAGGCCGTACTTATGGTTTAAGTTATACTTTTAACTATTAATGCAACTAACGAAAGAGATGCCTGTATAGAGCAGGTATTTCTTTCAATCAAATCTGGCATATTTAAATTTTTAAGGCCATTTAAATGAGTCATCTAAAAAAACAAGAAAATTTTAATTTTACCTATAGCAGGATCTTTTTTATCTGTTTAGCCGCTTATTGCTACAGTTCATGGCTCAGCCTTGTTTTGGCCAAATGGTTACCTTTTGCTAAAGCAGAGAATGTTTATTTTTCGGTATTTATCAGTTTTATCTTTTTTATTTTTTATATTGTCTTTACGAGTTCCATTTTATCAAAACTATGGTTTTGGATGATCAATAGCTTAGGCGTAGCGTTACTAGTGAGCTATTGGCTATTAGCTAAATGGGGAGTGGCTTAAATGAATTTTCGTCAAATTCAGGCAATACTACATAGTTGGTTTGGAATTATTGTCCTTTGGGTTATCTTTTTCATTTTTTTTACGGGCTCTATTGCTTATTTTCGGACGGAAATTAATGTTTGGGCACAGCCAGAAGCAATCAGCCATATTCAAACAATCCCTTCTGCACAACATTCTGCGCAAACTGCGTTTAACTATCTCAACCAACATGCACCAAATGCTAAAAGGTGGCGAGTCACAGTAGCCAATGAGCGGATGCCTGTGAACCTACTTCAATGGCAGGATAAAAAGGGGAAACATCAAGAGCTACAAAACCCTAATACCGGAGAGCTATTGGGGCCTGTACGGAAGACTTTGGGCGGAGATTTCTTTTTCAAACTACATTACACGCTTTATCCTTTGCCAAGTAAGTTCGGTAGTTTAGTTGTAGCTGTTGTTGCCTTAATTCTATTAATTAGTTTAATCACAGGTGTGATTACGCATAAGAAAATTATTAAAGAGTTTTTTACCTTTAGGGCTTTTAAAGGACAGCGTTCTTTATTAGATCTTCATCACATAACAGGAGTTATCACTTTTCCTTTTTATTTGGTGATGGCCTTTACTGGACTGTTGATTTTATTTTATCTAGTTTTACCGTGGGGATTATCGGAACAATATGGTAAAGCTGGTATACCTAAATTCTATAATGAAATGCAGTTTACCGAGGTGGCAAAACCTCGAGAACCTTCCTTAACAGAAGCGATGCAACCTTTTAATCAATTCATGGCACAAATGCCTAAGCGAACAGAATCTGGAGCTATTTTAGATAAATTTGAAGTTCAAAAGCCTAATACAGCCGATGGCATGATTACATTTGACTATAACTATAAAAATATTATTACCTTAAATACTCCTCAATATATTTTTGCAACAAATACGGCTGAACGACTCAATCAGCCACGAAATTTAAGTGCAATAGCACAATTAGGTTCATCAAGTTATGGGATTCATTTAGGTTACTTTGCTTCTATCTGGATGCGTTTTATTTTGGCTTGTTTAGGAATAATAGGATGTGTCATGTTGGTTGCAGGCGCATTACTATGGCAAAAAAAGCGCATCAAAGAACAAAAGAAATTTGAATATAGATTAGTACAGCATTTGAATTTTTTTACTTTCTTAGGGCTGCCTTTTGCCTCAGCCTTTTATTTAATGGTTGGTCGGATTATACCTGCTTCATTTGAGCCGAGGGAACTATACGAGGTTTCAGCATTTTATATAGCATGGCTATTAAGCTTATTGATTAGCTTTAGCTGCTCAATAAGGAAGGGAATAATCATCATGCTATATATTACGGCTGCTGTTTTATTGCTTATTCCTGTTATTAGTGTCGTTCTGGTACCAGAAGCTTCTTTATTAAATAGTCTAAAGTCTGTGCATTGGTCTCTTGCCGGTGTTGATCTGGCGCTCATACTGCTCGGGCTATTCTATTTAATAGTACTACGCTTCTACCAAACCAAATTTATTACGTTAGGAGAGGCTAAATGAGCTTTGCATCATTATTTTGGGCTATTGCTGCCATGATGCAAGCATGCATGCTCAGCCAATTTGCTCAGAAAAAGCTTCAATATAGCTGGCTTAAAAGTACATCTAGACGAATTTTATATGGAACAACCATATTATTTTTGCTTAGTTCATTGTTTTGGAATTGCTCCTTTGAAGGAAGCTCTGTAGGAGTCTTATCATGGTTTTTTGCCATAATCACAACCGCTTTCTTTTTTCAAATTATTGTTTTTTATTTTTTTAGAAAATATTTTATTCCTATTTGGTTAATGGTAATCGTCGTTGCAATTATTTTCTCGATTGTTGAGTGGGTACCTTAAATATTAGTAGGGGGAAAGCTGAATTTTTTGTCCATGATTTATGCAATAAAAAAAATAGTAAAAATAAGCTTGCATCTTAAATAAAAATGATTATCATTATCAATTATAGGTTATGTCATAGCAAGGACCGTTATAATGCTTACGCTTTCACAAAAGCTCCCAGATTATTTTGAATATATTGAAAATGATGTTAGCTACTCATTACGTCAGGTTCAGTATCCTCAAGATATACCACTATTACACCGCTGGATGCATGAGCCACACGTTATTCCTCAGTGGCAATTAAATAAAAGCGAAATAGAACTCAAAGTTTATTTTGAAAAAATGCTAGCTGATGATCATCAACGTTTAATGATTGTAGGAATCAATGGTCAAGACGTGGGGTATGCCGAAATTTATGAAGGGAAGCGTGATCGCCTAGCTCGTTATTATAAAGGTGAAGACAATGATTTAGGTTGGCATTTACTATTTGGGGAGAAATCTGCTTTTGGTCAAGGCTTTTTGCGCCCAACAATTCGTTTATTGAATTTCTATATTTTTGAAAATTCCCCAACAAATAGAATTGTAGGAGAGCCAGATCATACAGTGAAGCCTTATGCGGCTGTAGTAGAAGACATGTGCTATGAAGAGCAGGGCTTAATTCCAATGCCGGAAAAAACGGCAATGTTGTATTACTGTTTCCGTGAAAAGTTCTATGACAGTTTTTTTGAGTTATACCAGGCATCGCAACAAAAATTACAGCAAAAAGCGAGTTAATTTCTGGTATGGGTAGACCTGCAAGACATAATAAAAACAATGCAGGTTTGTTTAGCAGTAAATGGACCTAAGAAAAATAACCATGATCAGCGCATAAAAAGAAGAAGCAAAAGTAGTAAGCGAGGAAGGCTTGCTACTTTTGTGTTTAAACTCAGTTTCAGAATTATCTATATTGTTCAACCTTTTTGAGTGTTTAATTCTTCTCAGTAACAGATTGCTTATATTTTTGATTAAAAAATAACCACTAATGTTTCATTTATTATCATCCTGCCTTTTTTAGCAATTTTTTGTATACCCTGAATAAAACATGATCAAAAAAGAGGTAAAAACGTGCTTATTTTTCATGGAAAACCTGTTCATGGAGCTATCTTCGATATGGATGGGACAATGTTTGACACTGAGCGATTACGGTTTCAAACATTGCAACAGGCATCTCAAGAACTCATTGGGCAGGAGTTTTCACACGAATATTTAATGCAATGTTTGGGGTTAAGTGCGACTACAGCGGAAAAGCTTGCACAACGTTTATACGGAGTAGATGTTCCATATAGGGAAATTCGAAAACGTGCCGATGAGATGGAACTAGAACATATTCGAAAACACGGCGTACCTATTAAAAAAGGTTTGGTTCAAGTTCTAGAGCGTTTAAGAAAATCTGGTTTAAGAATGGCTGTGGCTACTTCAAGCCGTAGAGCAATTGCCGAAGAATATTTAATTAATGCAAATGTTTATAAATTTTTTGATGTCATTACTTGTGGGGATGAAGTAGAACAAGGGAAGCCACATCCAGAAATCTTTTTAAAAGCGGCTAGTCAACTTCATTTAGACGCTAACCAGTGTCTTATGTTTGAAGATTCGGAAAATGGTTTAACTTCAGCGCATACATCGAAAGGCCTAACAATTTTATTAAAAGATATTAAAGAACCAAATGATGAAATGTTAGATAAAGCGCATTTTTATTATGATCAGATGTATGACTTCTTAACAGATCTTGACCAGTTTATTCCTGTTATGGATATGCCAGAGATACAGGAACCTTTTCCGCAAAGTCTGAACCAACTGACGGTTGGGATACATGGTTTTGGAGCAATTGGCGGTGGTTATATAGCGCAGATCTTGTCGCATTGGGATGGTTATACGAAACCAAAACGTATAATTGCGTCAACACGAAATAGTCTTTTCCGCGAAGCTGTAAATGCGTTTGGAACCTATAGTATTCGCTATGGGCAATTTTCTTATGATGAACGTATTGAGAATATGACCATTGTTGATTCTGACAATGAACAACAAATGTTAGAGATGTATACTCATTCAAGTTTGATTGCATTATGTTTGCCTGAGCAAGCGATCGAACCTGAATCAAAGATAATTGCAAAAGGGTTATATGCGCGTTTTAATTCGCAACTTGAAACATGTATAGAACCTTTAACCTTTCTAATTATTTTAAATAAGGTTGGTGCGAAATATTTGGTTATGAAGCATCTTAAAGAAGCTCTACTAGAGTTAACCAACGATGAAGATGTAACCGAGCATATTTTAAAAGAGCATTACTTTTGCGACACCGTTGTAAACCGTATGGTTTCAAAACTTTCTAATCAGAATTTATATCGTCAACTTCGTATTAAGCATAATTTTCTTGAACAGCATTTAGAAGATGTGGAGCAAGAAGACCAAATCGAAATTGAAGACTGTAATAAACTAACTCCAGATCAACTAAATCAGGCTTCTATCTATGTTGATAACATGCGCCGTAATTTCCAGCCGGGACATATCTTACAAAGCATGGATTTAATCTTGTTCCATAGTGAAACTGATATGCCAATCTATGTAGAGAAAGGCAGTCCTTTACTTGAAAAGTTGCGTCAGGTGGTATTGGTTGACCAAATTACTGACATTCAACTCATTAAAAATCGTTTATGGAATGGTGTACATGCGATGCTTGCTTGGTATGCATCTTTAATGGGTTATGAATCTATTGGTGTTGCCATGGGTGATCATTTAGTTAAAGCATTTGGAGAGAACTTAATTGCAGAAGTGAAGCAGGGACTTGCTATTGTATTACCTAACTATGCAAAAGATCTGGATCGAATGTCACAAAGTTTTCTAGACTCATGTGAATATGCATTTAAAGATCCTTGTCAACGCGTAGCTAGAGATCCACTACGCAAACTCAATCATAATGAACGTGTCATGGCATCAATTGCTGTGAATATTTGTCATGATTTGCCTTATAAAAATTTATTAAAAGGTGCTGCTTTAGGTTATGCCTATGCGATTCAATTTTTAGAAATTGAAGAGACTAAAGCTGTTGAACATCTGCAGCAACAAATTCAGAACCTAGACTTGAGTACAACTCAAAGAAGACAGCTTGAAGCTGAATTGGTTCAACTTATCCAATATTTGTTTTCTGAACAAGGTAAACAACCATTAGGCATTAAGTCGAACAATACCAAAACTACATTAACTCAATATGTTTGAGTTTGCTTATTGAATTAACCTCAACAATTGAAAGGCAAACATGTTTTAATACAAAATTTGAATAATTTTGAATTAAAACTGTGCTGTTAAAACCCTCCACACTCATGGTGCCAACACCTATACGGGATTATCCCGAATGGCACCTTGGGCGTCAAAATTACACATTGTGGTATCTAGAAATTAATGATCAGAAATTAGTTCATTATCTAGATCAATTGCGTGCGCATTTTTCAGAATTTCTAGTAGAACCTAATCACCGTCAATATCATGTCACGCTGTTTATATGTGGATTCTTGACCCCTGAAAATAAAGTTCATGGTGATGACTTTTGTTTTAGTGACTTTGTGCAGCAAAGGGAAATTTTAAGAAAAGAAGATATTGCACCATTTCAATTAAAAATTGGATCAGTTGATAGTTTTAGTAGTGCTTTATTTGTAGAAGTCCAAGACACCGAAAATAACTTATCTCTCATACGGCAAAAATTAGGTACAGTTTCTAATGAAATAGCCGCTTTAGATTACTGTCCGCATATTACATTGGGTTTGTATAAGAAAGACTATAGTAGTAATTTGATTTTACAAAAAATTTCTCAATTACCTGTACAATACACACAGGCTGAATTTGATCTTAAAGTTGAGCATTTAAGCTTTGGCTATTATCAGGCTCAAATTTTACAAGGTCAGCTGTATTCGTATCAGCATTTGTTTTTAGGTGATTCATGTTGCAATTGATTTTAGGTGGTGCCCGTTCTGGCAAAAGCCGATTGGCTGAACAAACAGCCATATCTATGCAATTAGCTGTCACTTATGTGGCTACGGCACAAGCGCTTGATCCAGAAATGCAAAGCCGTATTGTCCATCATCAAAATCAGCGTCCTGCTCACTGGTCTTTGGTTGAAGAACCATTATTTTTAGCAAAAACTCTGCAAGAAATTGATCGACCTAACCAAATTATTCTGGTGGATTGTTTAACACTTTGGCTAACCAATTTGTTACTTTTAGAAGATCAAAATATTCAACAATTTGAGTGCGAGCAGCTGTTAAGAGTTTTACCCACACTCGAGTCAGAAATTATTTTAGTAAGTAATGAAACGGGTTTAGGCGTTGTGCCACTTGGTGAAATTAGCCGCCGTTTTGTCGATGAAGCAGGAAGACTACATCAGGCTTTAGGACAAATTGCAGATAAAGTTGTGTTTTGTGTGGCTGGTTTTCCAATGATTTTAAAAGGTGAGAAATAAAAATGAACTGGTGGTTAGAATCTGTACAGCAACCTAATTTAGATGCAAAACAACAAGCTGAGCAACATCAACTCCAACTTACCAAACCTACAGGTGCCTTAGGCGATCTAGAGCAAATTGCAATTACACTTGCCAGTTTACAGTCAAATGCACATCCACAAGTTAGCCATCCATGGATCACAATTTTTGCAGGTGATCATGGTGTAGTTGAAGAAAATATCTCTGCATATCCCCAAGCTGTTACTCGTCAAATGTTGCAAAACTTCACAACTGGCGGTGCGGCAATTAGTGTCATTGCCAAATATCATCAAGCTCATTTGCAAGTGATTGACTGCGGTACAGCAGGCGAAGCATACGAATATGCAGGTGTTGAACGTCATTGTATTCGTGCCGGCACAGCAAATTTTGCCAAACAAGCTGCAATGAATGCTGACGAGTGCCGTGCTGCCTTAGAGTTAGGGAAAAAAAGTGTAGATACTGCTAAAGCGAATGGAGCAGATATTTATATTGCGGGTGAAATGGGGATTGGAAATACCTGTTCTGCCTCTGCTTTAGCATGCCTTTTATTAAATGATACTGCCGAGCAATTGACTGGAGTAGGTACAGGAATTGGTGCTGATCAGTTAAGACATAAAATTGAAGTAATTGAAAAGGCAATTGAACTTCATCATAAACATGTCATTGGTGATGTCTTCAAAACACTATGTGCTGTAAGTGGTTTGGAAATTGCGGCAATTGTCGGTGCTTACATTCGCTGTGCGCAGGTGGGCTTACCTATCATTGTCGATGGTTTTATTAGTTCTGTAGCGGCTTTATGTGCTGTGCGGATGAATCCTCAAGTGCGTGACTGGATGCTTTTTGGTCATCAATCGGCGGAATATGGACACCGTCGTATTTTACAAGAACTCAATGCTGAGCCGATTTTAAATATGAATTTGCGTTTGGGTGAAGGTAGTGGTGCTGGTACTGCCTTAGCATTGGTTAAAATGGCTTGCGCTTTACATAACCAAATGGCTACCTTCGCTCAAGCGGCTGTAAGCGGGAATAAAATTGGCTAAATTTAGGATTGATTTGCTTAGACATGGAGAAAGCCAGTATAGCCATACCTTACGTGGTCATTTAGATGATGAGTTAACTGCTAAAGGTTGGCAGCAAATGCAGGCAACCATTGAGCAAGTTACAGACCAGACATGGGATGTCATTGTAAGCTCTTCATTAAAACGTTGTGCTTGTTTTGCCGAGCAACTGGCCAAAACAACTGGACTCCCTTTACTTCTAAATCATGACTTAAAGGAAATGTATTTTGGTGATTGGGAAGGCATCTCAACTCAGCAAATTTATGAAACTTCACCCGAATTACTGGCAAACTTTTGGCAAAAACCAAGTCAATATTGTCCACCTCGCGCAGAAACATTAGACCAGTTTCAAACAAGGGTTCTTAAAGGCTTTCAAGATTTGCTGGAGCATATGCAAAAGCAAAACTTACAGCATGCTTTAGTTGTTACTCATGGCGGTGTGATTAAGCTATTGGCTTGTTTAGCCAGACAACAGCCTCTAGATGACTTACTTAAAATGCCGGCAGAGCTTGGAAAATTATATTTACTCGAATTTTCTGAAACAGATGGTCAAGTAACTTTTAAGTTAAGATAGTAGTTTTATATTTTTATACACTTGTAAGTTATTATTTTTAAAATGTTATTTTAGCCTGTGTAATAGAACTGTCATTGCTAGTATCTAAGCTATTGGCATTTCTTATTAATCACACATCTGGCTTATGAATATTTTATTTAAAACAACTGTGCTTGCAGCATCATTATTACTCGCGGCTTGTAATAACAATGATGATCAAGAAGCTCAAACTGCACCATCTACAAACCCATCAAAATATTATCAAACGAAAACGCCTTACCAACCTCAACAAGACTTAAAAAGCTATGAACAAGCGCCGGCTGGGTTCCAGCCAGTTTTTACAGAGTTAGTGGCACGTCACGGTTCGAGAGGTTTATCAAGTCTGAAATATGATTTAGCACTTTATAATTTATGGAAACAGGCGAAAGCTGAAAATGCCTTAACGCCACTAGGTGAGCAATTAGGTGCTGATTTAGAAGCAATGATGAAAGCGAATATTTTGTTAGGTTATGGTGTTGAAGGGATCCGTCAGTACGGTTATGGAAATGAAACCATGACTGGTATTTTAGAACACCGCGGTATTGCCGATCGCTTATTACAGCGCTTACCAACTCTTTTAAATACGCAGGCGTCTATATTGGTACAAAGTTCAGGAGTAGACCGTGCGGTAGATAGTGCTAAATTTTTCACTGCTGAACTCATTAAACAACAACCTCAACTGAAAGATAAAATTGTTCCATTGTCTTATACCAATTTATCGAGTGAAAGTGTGCCAAGTATTGAAGATGGTGGCGTTGATCGTTTTAAACTTTATTTTCATAGCTTGAATGCAGACGAAGACTTAGCTCAACCACTGAATGTTAGCCAACAAAAAATTTATGATGCAAGTCAGGCTTATCAAGATTTTGAAGAAAATAATAAAGATTTAGCTCAAAAGTTAGATGAGTTATCTAAAAATACTCAGGCTGAAAAAACTGCCCAAATGGTACTCAGCCCGATTTTTAAAGCTGACTTCATTAAAAAGCTTGGTACCACGGGTTATAGCTTTAGCAATAACGGATCCTTTACAGTAACTTCGCCGAAAGGTGAGCAAATTACAGAAAAAGGTAAGGGGAAAAATACAATTGCCAACGCAGTTGATGCAGCGGCTTATATTTATGAACTCTATTCAATTTCTGGTGGTATGAAAGATGAGTTAAAAGGTATTGATTTTGATAAATATATGCCTTTGGAAGCCGCAAAATTTTATGCTGAATTTAATGACGCCAATGATTTTTACGAAAAAGGCCCAAGCTTTACAGAATCAAATAAAGTCACCAGTGAAATCGCTCAAGGACTTAAACAGGATCTGTTCCAACAAGTTGACGCCGTAGTGAATAAAGCTCAACCTTACAAAGCAGTTTTACGGTTTGCCCATGCTGAAATTATTATTCCTTTAGCAACTAGCTTAGATTTGCATAATATGATGCAGCCGTTACCACTACGCCAGACTTATAATTACTCGACAAGTGCATGGCGTGGTGAAGTAGTTTCACCTATGGCGGCAAATGTACAGTGGGATATTTACCAAAATAGCCAAGGCAATACTTTGGTAAAAATGCTTTATAACGAAAAAGAAACTTTGTTCAAATCTGCATGTAACTATGCACGTTATACACCAACCAGTTTTTACTACGACTACATCAAATTGAAACAGTGCTATCAAATGCAATAGATTTTCAGTTTTTGAAGTCTTTAATGGGAATAGGGATTGCTATTCCCATTTTTATTTCTTCATAATTCAATTTGTTTTTAAATATAGACCAGTTAGAGACTTGGATATGACACCTTTTTGGATAGCATTGCAATTTTTAACTGTTCTGCCTATTGAGCTAAAAACAATACCAACGGCGCAACAAAATGGTCGAGCTATTCTGTTTTATCCTCTAGTTGGTCTGATTATTGGGGGCATACTTTTTCTTGTTACCTGTATTTTTGTTAAATTACCCGCTCTTTTACTTGCGGTAATCGTACTCGCTTTATGGATCTGGCTAACGGGTGGATTGCATTTAGATGGGCTAGCAGATACTGCCGATGCGTGGGTAGGTGGTTTTGGAGATAAACTACGTACTTTACAAATCATGAAGGATCCAAGTTGTGGTCCAATTGGAGTCCTCAGCTTAGTTATCATATGTTTGCTCAAATTTTCACTGATTTATGTGTTGATTGAACAGCATCAATCTTTATTTTTAATATGCATTCCTATCCTTGGGCGTGTGGTGCCATCTATTATGTTTTTAACTACACCATATGTCCGCGAAAAAGGCTTAGGCCGTTCTTTGACAGACTATTTACCCAAAACTGCTTCATGGATAATAACTGGGTTCGTTCTGTTATTACCTTTGTATTGGGAGTGGCAAGGGCTTATTGCCATCATTGGTTTTTTAATCAGTCTTGTTTATTTAAGACATGTGTTTATAAAAAGGATTGGCGGTATTACAGGGGATACCGTCGGTGCAGCGATTGAAATAGGTGAAACTGTACTGATGTTTACTTTTGTCGTAAGTTATTTTTATTTAGTTTGATGTTGAATTCCACCTCAATAAAATAAAAAAGCCCTCAAAAAATGAGGGCTTAATTTTCAATCTCAAAAAGATGAATTAGCGGTTTGGTAAAACTTCTTTTAAAGCTTCATGCATTTCAAGCAAGGTCTTTTCAGTAGTTTCCCAGTCAATACAACCATCAGTTACTGATTTACCATATTCAAGGTCACAAAGATTGTCAGGAATATCTTGGCGGCCGCCTTTTAGATGGCTTTCAACCATAATACCTACAATTGACTTATTGCCGTCTAAAATCTGTTCAGTAATGTTTTTAAGAACAAGCGGCTGTAAGTACGGGTCTTTATTCGAGTTAGCGTGGCTTGCATCAATCATAATTTTGTTGCTCACTTTTGCTTTCGCTAAAGCGTTTTCTGCTTCTGCAACAGAGCCAGCATCGTAGTTTGGTTTACCATTACCGCCACGCAATACCACATGTGCGTAAGGGTTACCTTTTGTATTAATGATTGAAACCTGACCGTCTTCATTTAAGCCTAAGAAACTATGGCCATATTTAACAGACTGCATGGCATTGGTTGCGACAGTTAAACCGCCGTCTGTACCATTTTTAAAACCTACTGGTGATGATAGACCAGAAGACATTTCACGGTGAGTTTGGCTTTCGGTTGTACGTGCACCAATCGCAGACCAAGAAATTAAGTCTTGATAGTACTGTGGAGAGTTAGGGTCAAGTGCTTCAGTTGCACAAGGTAGACCTTTTTCATTTAACTCAAGCAAAAGTTTACGGCCAATACGTAAACCTTTTTCGATGTTAAATGAGTCATTCATATCCGGATCATTAATTAAGCCTTTCCAGCCAATTGTGGTACGTGGTTTTTCAAAATAAACACGCATAACCAGATATAAAGTATCTTTAACCTTTTCGCTTAGCGCTTTTAGGCGATCAGCATATTCGTGAGCAGCTTTTGGATCATGAATAGAGCAAGGACCAATAACGACAAATAAACGTTTATCTGAACCATCTAAAATATTACGAATAGTTTCGCGGCCTTTTAGAACAGTTTGTGAAGCAACATCAGATAACGGAAGTTCTGATTTAAGCTCAGCTGGTGTTACAAGAGTTTGGATGCTTTTAATGTTAACGTCGTCGATATCTGGCTTGGAAACGGAATTTGAATGTGTAGTCATTGCTGTCACTGGTTCGATCATACTAAAGGTTGTTTTGTGTACTGAATATACCATGAAATAATTATGAAAATACTACATCTCATGGCAATTCAGTTTGGAAAAATCCCATTGATTTTGCTATCTTTCGGTCGAGTTGCCTGTTTTTTCAGCAACTAATGCTTGTTGTTGTACCACAGCTGCTTTTGGTTTGGCTTTGACTGGGTGGACCATAAAGTTAACACCAAGAGCAAATAACGTAATACCTAAAATTTTACGGATTAAACGTTCCGGCATACGTGAGCTAATTAAGGTTCCAATAATAATTGCCGGAATTGAACCTACTAATAACCACATAAGCAGCACAAAGTCGACATTACCGGCACTCATATGCCCAAGACCTGCGACTAGGGTTAGTAATACTGCATGTACGACATCGGAACCAATAATACGAATCATTGGTAAGTTAGGGAACATGATTACAAGTGCCATAATTCCAAAGGCACCAGCGCCGACTGATGATAGTGTTACGAATACACCCAAAATAATACCCATAATCACAATATAGGTACGCTTATTTTGAACAGCTAATAGCTCATTTTCAGTTTGAGTATTCTCTTTATTTCGGAATTTATTAAAGAACTTTTCAATACGAGTACGGAAAATGATGGAAACACCAGTTAAGGTCAACATAAAGCCTAATACCATGGTTAATACAGCTTTATAATGAGTTGACTGACTTAAATAATGCTCAAGTACCCACGCAGTACCAAAAGATGCAGGAATACTACCGACTGCTAGCCATAAAACAATCGGCCAGACGATATTAAGTTTTTTTGCGTGAACCATCGATCCACAGAACTTAGAGATCGCGGCGTAAAGTAGATCAGTACCAATTGCGATATGCGGTTCAATCCTAAAAAGACCAATTAAAATTGGTGTCATTAATGATCCACCACCAACTCCTGTAATACCTACACAGAAGCCAACTAACATACCTGCCAAGATAAATTCAAAAGCACCAGACATCTTTATCGCCACTTATCACGAAACGCAGATATCTTATTCCTTTTAGAGATAAACAGTTGTCATGAATAATGATTTACTTATGCAAAAAAAAGCTAAGCAATCAAAATCATGCTTAGCTTGAGGAAATTTTATTCAAATTGATGACTTAGAGGAAGTTTTTGATGGCTTGAGCGGATTAAGCCAAAGTATCAGCAAAAAGGTTAAGGGTGTTGCAAAGATCCACCAGCTGACAAAACCAATTGAAAAACCATATTTTTTGATGAGAATAAACCCGCTCAACGCAAATAATAAAAAGGCCAATATCCTCAACAATGAATAATATTTTTGAGCAAATAATTTAAAATGGCCTGCCGACTTCGGTGATCTATATTTTTCAGTCGATATAAATAGTAAATACATGCCTAGTAAAGTCAGGATAAACACAAAGAACATCATGAATTCACCTCAATATTTAACTTACTCAGCTTTTTTTGAATTTTATTTGAAGCTTTATGTTGAATAGGCTTAATTTTAAGAAATATAAAAAAGGCTAAAGCTGCAAATAACCAGAAAAATATATCTATACGTGCAAAATCCCAATAACCACTAAAGTTTTGAATATAATTATTTTTTAGTAAATAACTTATATTCAAGATAGGGAGTGCAATACAAAGTAGAATAAAAATACCTAGCTGAGTTTGCCATAAATATTGTTTTTTAGTGATGAGCGCAATAATAAAGCTCATGAGCCACACGAAGAAGAAACTATAAATTTCATAATTAACAGTGGTAGCCGTGACAGTAAACAATCGATTCGCATACAAATAAGCAAGAGTTGCACAAGGCAAACCTACAAAGGTGGCAACATTTAAACGGTCAACTAAATAATGCCCGAAATGAAACTTACTATTTTTATTTTGAAGTTGACGTTTAAGGCTCCAAAGCAACAAGCCAGAGGCAATCATTACACAGCCTAAAATGCCAGAGAAAAACAATCCTAAGCGAAGTAGAGGCTGAGCAAAAGTTGCCATATGGAGGCCATATACTCCCGCATAAAGTGTGGCAATAGGACTATGATTACGTGTATCACCCAAGACTTTAGCATTTGTAGCATCTAATGTAATTTGTGCTTGATTACGGGTAATAGAATGGTCTTCTTGCTGAATAAACGTAATTTGAGCCTGATTCGTATTTGGATTTTTAACACTCATAGTTGCTAAAGTTTGATTTCCCCAACGCTGTTTAAGTTGAGCTAATAGCTTTTCAACTGGTAAATTCTGTGCAGGATGTGGTGTTGTACTTTCTGTGACTGTTTTTGTACGTATATCATTGAAATATTGATATGGATTCTCTGGATAGAGTTTTTGCATTCCCCAAGGCAAATATAGATAGAAGAAAATAGCCAAGCCAGTAAAAGTAACTGTTAAAAAGAAGGGCAGTGCAATAACAGATGAAATATTATGAAAATCTAACCATGAGCGCTGCGATTTAAAGGTACGCAAGGTAAAAAAATCGGTGAAGATTTTTTTATGAGTAATAATGCCTGAGATTAAGGCAATCAACATAATAAAAGCTGCTAAAGATACGACCAACCGCCCAATTAATATCGGGACACCAAAAAGTTGATAATGGAAACGGTAGAAAAAGTCACCGCCTTCAGTCGCAGAAAGTTTTAATTCTTGACCAGTGTTTGCATCGAGGGTTGCATTCCCATAACTACCATCTGGTTTTTCCCAATACATCGTATTTACCGGACTTTCAGGTGTAGCAACAGTTAAATACCAAGATTTAGCATCTGAAGCGTGTTCTTGTAAGTATTGATATGCCGTTTTAATTGCCACATCTTGTTTTATTTCAAATTGTGCAAGGGGTGGTTGCATCCACAAATTAATTTCATGGCGGTAATAAGACAAACTTCCCATTAAAAAAATAGCAAATACGAGCCATCCAAAAATTAAACCAGTCCACGAGTGGAGCCATGCCATAGATTGACGTATACCTTTATGCATAACCTACCGTCCGTGTCACAATAAAGAAAAGGGCAAATAGTGCGATTGATAAAATGGTCAGTCGCAATAATGATTGGATGCAGAAACCAACAATCACGAAAAATACATAAAACAAAATAGAAATAAAGGCCGCCAAATAGATAGCTTCTGGTTTGTCTAAGTTCAAATGGAAAATTTCAGTTAGTCCAAGACTTAAGTACACCATACAGGCATAACCCATACCGAAAACAACTAAGAATCGATAGAAAACTTTTATGCGATATAACATGGGAAGATTTAAAGTTTTGGACATATTTACTGACACATAAAAAAATAAAAAAGAAAGCCAACCCCAAATTGGGATTGGCTACGCTATTAATATTTAAACTTTACAGCAACTGTATAGTTGGCTGGGGCACCATAAAAAGCCTGCCCATCTGGGAAACTATTTAAATATTTCTTGTCAAAAATATTATTACCATTTGCTTGAAGCGTAATATGATCATTGACTTCATAGCTTGCCATTAAATTGACTAAAGCATATGCATCTTGTTTGATCGTACCGTTTACATTTGAGTCATATAACTTTATCCCATCTTGCCACTGTAAACCTGCACCAACTTTAAGCTTAGGTAAAACTGGCGGAGTATAGGTAGTTAGCAAGTTAAGTGTCTGGTTTGGATTGTATGTTCTTGCTTCGCCACCATTTTTAGTGTCTTTAATACTAAATTGAGCATAGCCGAAAGAAAGATTTACGTTATCAGTAATTTGACCTGATAGACCGACTTCTACACCTTGCGATTCTAGATCACTCGTTGGTACTTTTCGGTTAAGTGGGTTTCCATCCGAGTTACGTAAAGGGTAATTATTTTGTTCAGTTTTAAATACTGAAAGTGTGCCTGTTAAACGGTCATCTAGCCATGAGCTTTTTACACCCATTTCATAGCTTTTACCTTCAATAGGTTTTAAAGCTTGATTGGTATCTTTATCAATACCAGTTTGTGGACGGAAAATAGAGGTATAACTCATGTAACCCGTATATTCAGGTGTAAAATTATAGGTTAATCCGACATATGGAGAAACTTTACTTTCACTATATGACATTGGTGAGCTATAACTTTCGCCTTTACTCTCAGCTTGAACATAGTTTGCACCAAGTAAAAGTTTTAAATCTTCATTAAGATGTAAACGTGTCGCGGCATAAATTGAGTTAATATTTTGTTTATAGTTAGCCGCTTCTGTGAAATCTGACCAAGTTATAGATTGCGGTGTCCAACTTGCCCAATCGGTAGTAGTTGACTTTATAACATTACTATCGTTAATCGTTCCTGTAGATTGTTTATCTTGTTGGTGATTACGTACATAGCTGTAGCCTAGAGTTGCTTCATGTTCTCGGTTAAATAGCTTATAGGTCCCTTCGAGATTAAAATCTACAGCATGTTTTTCTTGATGTTCTTGTCCACCCCAAGGCGTTAGAGAAACACCGGACCCGTCAGCTTTTGGATAACCATAGTAATAGAGAAGACGGCTATTATGCTTCGTATCAAGATAGTTGTAAGTCAGCTTAGCATTCCATTGGTCATTAAGTTTTTGTTTTAATTCAACAAAAGCATTTTGTGTCTCATTATCCCAGTGCGCCCAGTCAGGGTTAGGGTTATATGAGCGATCATATGAAATTTGTTTACCATTGGCATCTAATAAAGGCAGAGAACCCCAGTTATTTGCATTAGGTTTATTTTGTTCTTGGCTATAACCTGCGGTAAGTAAAGTGCTATCTGTTAAATCGGCTTCAAAAATACCAGCAAAGCCGTTTTTTTCCGCAGAATATCGGTCTAGGTAAGAATCACCAGTTTGTTCATAGCCCATAATACGGCCACGTACTTTTCCACTTGGTAGAATTGAGCCAGATACGTCAGCTTCATAGCGCTGCGTATCCCATGAACCGTAACTTGCACCACCGCTTGCTTGAAATTCTTGTGTTGGACGTTTTCGAATATTATTGATGGTTGCACTTGGGTCACCAAATGCATTTGTTAAAGAGTCAGCACCTTTAACTACTTCTACACGATCATAAAAATAAGTATCAGGGTTGGTATTGTTATAGTTATAACCTGAGAGGGGAAAACCTACGCCGTCAGTCAATATATTTGAAATCTCAAAACCACGAGCCATATAAGTAGTTCGCTCGGTTTCCTGATTGGTTACTGTTACTCCGGGTGTATTGTTTAGAACATCTCGGGTGCTGGTAAGGCCAAAGTCTTCAATTTGTTGACGAGTAACGACATTAATAGTTTGAGGAGTTTCTTTAGCCTCAATATTAAGCTTGGTTGCGCTACTCGAGTTTTTAACATTATATGCTTTGGTTTGTTCAGAAGATTGGTCTGTACTTGTCGCTTTAACTTGAATCGTCTGCAAAGCTTGTATATCTGCGTCTTGAGCATAAGTGAGATTTACATAACAAATCGCGCAGGCGATTACAGAAAGTTTAAATGGTCGATGTGGGATGGTCATAATAGTAAAGATAATGTAAATAATTCTCATTTATTTTATTGTTTGTAAATGTAAGCTACAATTCAAATAACATTGTTAATTTAGATTAAAAAATAGGGCATGAATGTAATTTTAGATTGTGGTGTGCTTTCGCTGGCTTTAGCCACATGTATTTAGCAAGTTCAAGATTAATAAGCCTCTATGCTAGAATGCATTATTTCAAATTTTTGGGTAACTCGCCTTGGCAAATCGAAAACTTAAAATAGGCATTGTGGTTGGGGAAGTTTCTGGAGATACACTGGGTGTGAAACTCATGCGTAGCTTCCGTGAGCAAGGAATCGATGCCGAATTTGAGGGAATCGGTGGACCCCAAATGATTGCTGAAGGTTTTAACAGTTATTACCCAATGGAAACTCTGTCTGTGATGGGGATTGTTGAGGTTTTAAAAGACTTAAAAAAATTATTTGCCGTTCGAGATGGTTTAATTAACCAATGGACTCAGCATCCAGTTGATATTTTTATTGGTATTGATGCACCGGACTTTAACCTCAGACTTTCGAAAAGTATTAAGGAAAAGAATCTTCCAATAAAAACAGTTCAATATGTCAGTCCATCTGTTTGGGCGTGGCGTCAAGGGCGTGTTCATGGCATTAAGCAGAGCATAGATTTAGTACTTTGTTTATTTCCGTTTGAAAAAGTTTTCTATGAACGATATGAAGTGCCAGCAGCATTTGTAGGTCATCCGCTAGCTAAACAATTGCCACTTGAAAATCCAATTCAAATTGCTAAACAGCAATTAGGCCTTAATGAAAATCAGAAGTATATTGCTTTGTTACCAGGCAGCCGAAAGGGTGAAGTAGAACGACTCCTTCCTATGCTGCTGGGTACTGCTAATATTCTGCATACCAAATATCCAGACATTCAATTTTTAATTCCAGCAATTAATGATGCTCGTAAGCAACAGATTGAGCAGGGTGTTGAACAATTAGCACCTCATTTAAAGGCTTGCATTCATATTTTAGAAAATACTGATAGTGAATCTAAAATTGGTCGTATGGTCATGAATGCAAGTGATATTATCGCGTTAGCTTCTGGAACGGCGACATTAGAAGCCATGCTCATGCATAGACCAATGGTCACTTTCTATAAATTGCATTGGTTGACCTATATAATTGCTAAGCTTTTAGTCAAAATTCCTTACTATTCTTTGCCTAATATTATTGCGGGTAAGAAAGTCATTGAAGAGCTGATTCAGGCTGATGCCACACCAGAAAATTTAGCAGCTGAAATAGAAAAACTGATGAATGTTGAAACAGCTCAAATTCAAGTGATGCAACATTTAACTATGCATAAACAACTTATTTCTGGAAATACAGAAGATCCGGTACAAGCCATTTTGCAATGTTTGAATCGCTAATTTTTAAGATTTGATTGGCTAATTGCTTTTAATCCTGCCAATGAAAATTTTTTAAAATGTTCAACTAAATCATGTAATGGCATCTGAGCAATATTTTTAAGTGGCTCAGGTGCTTGAGCATTTGGTCCGGCAATAATGAGCATCATGCAAGGTGTCATTACGCTTAAAATACAAGGCAAAACAGCCGGATCATTTTCATCTAAACCAGCAACTTGACTAATGAGCTTACGAATAAGAAAAAATTTTCTCATACCTGCAAATTCAATAAAATTTAATAAATGCTCAGAAGGTGAAAAGAGTTCACGAATAAAGACTTTGCCATGCCAAACTTCTTTTTCAGTTAATTTATGCAGCAAGGTCTCAAGTAATAAGCTTAGCTTTTCTTCTGGTGACTGAGTACTTTCAACAAGTTCTAGTAAATATTTTTCATCTAGATAGTGAGCGTGAGCTTCCACTAACACAGCTTGATACAGCCCATCTCGACCATCAAAGTGATAATTAATTGCAGCCAAATCGACATTCGCAGCGTTTGCGATTGTTTTGTTCGCTGTCTTTGCAAAACCATATTGGGCAATTAAAGGTCCTGCTGCCTCAATAATTTTAGACTTGGTTAAGTCACCATCACTTCGTCTAGATCTGGACATATTTAACCCTAACTTTGATTCACCATAAAAGTATATCTTTTATTCAAAGATTGGAGTAATTTAAATTTAAATTGAATTTAAACTAATAAAATTTGAATTTAATAAGAAGGCCAATAAGATGAATAAAAAAGTAATTGCCATTGTCTTGGTTGTTATAGCTGTGGTTATCGTCGGCTTTTGGGCATGGAAATATAACAATAAGAATCAAAAAGATAATGTATTAACATTATATGGAAATGTTGATATTCGCCAAGTTTCACTTGCATTTGAACAGTCTGGCCGTATAGAGAAACTGTTAGTACAAGAGGGTGATAAAGTTAAAGCAGGGCAAGTACTAGCGACCCTTAATACCAATGCATTACAAATTCAGGCAAAGCAAGCTCAAGCACAACTTAAAGCTCAACAAGAGGCAATTGTTAAACAAGAGGTTGGAGCTCGCCCTGAAGAAATCACCCAAGCAAAAGCTCAACTTGCGTCTGCCCAAGCTGAGCTTGATAAAACCAATAAAAACTTGCAACGCTTACAAATTTTGGTAAGCAGTACGGATGGTCGAGCAATTAGCCAACAAGAACTCGACTATGCCAAAAGTAATCAACATAGTGCTGAGGCAGCGGTCCGTGGAAGACAAGCCAATTTAGAATTATTAATTAAAGGTGCTCGACAAGAAGATCGTGAAGCGACCAAAGCACAATATGACGCAACCAAAGCTAATTTAGATCTAATCAACTATAACCTTAGTCAAGCTGAACTAAAGTCTCCTGTAAATGCTGTAGTACGGGCTCGACTACAAGAAGTTGGCGATATGACAACTGCGCAAAAGGCCGTTTATACATTGGCTTTGACCGATCCCAAATGGATTCGTGTGTATGTAAACGAACAAGATTTAAGTTTTATTAAGATGGGCGGGACGGCCCAAGTTATTCGTGATTCTGATCCCAATCAACCTATCAATGGAAAAATTGGCTATATATCTTCAGTGGCTGAGTTCACCCCTAAAACAGTACAGACCGAAGAGATTAGAACAACGCTGGTTTATGAGGTTAGGGTCTATGTAAATGATCCGAATGATCAATTAAAAATGGGCCAACCTGTGACTGTAAAAGTACCACTTGCTTCAGGTGAGAAAGCTCATGACTGATGAAAAAGCAGTGGTTCAAGTTAAAAATTTGTTCATGACTTTTAAGGCTGAGAGTAAAAAGACAGCAGAAATTACGGCAATTGTTGATTTGAATATGCAAATTAACAAAGGAGAGCTTACTGCTTTGGTAGGTCCAGATGGTTCGGGGAAAACAACTTTATTAAGATTAATTGCAGGACTATATAAAGCCACTTCGGGTTCATTAAATGTACTTGGAATTGACGTGAGTAAAAATCCGCAAGCTGTACAAGACCGCATTAGTTATATGCCACAACGCTTTGGACTCTATGAAGATTTAAGCGTACAGGAAAATTTAGATTTATATGCCGACTTACATGGCGTTCCAAAGGATGTACGGGCGCAAAGGTTTAAGCGGTTATTGGACATAACGGATCTTACTCAATTCACTCAACGTCTAGCAGGCCAACTTTCTGGCGGGATGAAACAAAAACTAGGGCTAGCATGTACTTTAGTTCGTTCCCCAAAGTTACTGTTACTTGATGAGCCTAGTGTTGGGGTGGATCCTCTATCAAGACGGGATTTATGGATCATTATTGAACAGCTTGTTCAGGAAGAAAACTTAAGCGTAATTATAAGTACTGCTTATATGGATGAAGCAGAAAAATGTGCTCAAGTCTATATCATGCATGAGGGCAAAATTTTAAAACAAGGTTCACCTGAACAATTAAAAGAAATAGCATGTGGGCAAACATGGAATATTAAACCTTCAGAGCAGATTAAGGCTCGGACATTACAAGCCCAGTTACTTGATAACCATATAGAGATTATTGATGCTGTTCCAAAGGGTGAACAAGTGAACTTTATTAGTCGCCAAAAAGAGCTATCAGCTAATACTTTACCTGAAGGGCTAAGAGCCAATGTGCGACCAGCAGAACTTGAAGATGTGTTTATGATGCTGTTGCAGCAGGCTCAAAAGCAACCAAAACATATACCTATTTCTGAGCAAGCTTTTCAATTAGAACAAAACAATAATTTAAAATCAGAGCAACCTATCATTGTAGTTAAAGATTTAGTCCGAACTTTTGGAGATTTTACTGCCGTTGCCAATACTTCATTTACTGTGCAACGTGGTGAAATATTTGGATTACTTGGGCCCAATGGCGCGGGTAAAACGACAACATTTCGGATGTTATGTGGGTTACTACCGGCAAGTAGTGGGTATCTAGAAGTTGCTGGTAAAAACTTACGGACAGCTCGTGCTGAGGCAAGAGCAAAAGTAGGCTACGTCTCGCAAAAATTTGCACTGTATAGTAATTTAACTGTCTTAGAAAACTTGAAGTTTTTTGGGGGAGCTTATGGATTATCAGGCAAAAAACTAAATCAACAAATTGATAAAGCCTTAGGGCAATACGATTTAAAACCGCATAGTAAAAGTGGTGATTTACCGGGTGGGTATAAACAGCGCCTATCTATGGCTGCTGCACTATTACATGAACCAGAAATTTTATTTTTAGACGAACCTACGAGTGGAATTGACCCACTTGCACGGCGATCTTTTTGGTACAGCATTGGTGAGCTGGCAAATCAGGGCATTACCATCATTATTACGACGCACTTTATGGAGGAAGCAGAGTATTGCGACCGCATTGCCATACAGGATGCCGGAAAGTTATTAGCCTTAGGTTCACCCCAACAAGTCCGTAACCTGGCAAGTAAATATAAGCATATTGCTGATATGAATGAGGCTTTTATAGCAATTGTGGAACAAGCACGCGCGTTAAGGCACGCTGGTTAGGAGGTCTACAATGAGCTTTGGATTTTGGAATCGATTGATCGCATTAGTTCGTAAAGAAACTAAGCAGCTCATTCGTGATAAAAGCAGCCTCGGGATTGGAATCGTTTTGCCTGTTATTTTAATTCTACTGTTTGGTTATGGACTTTCTTTTGACTTAAATCAGGCTCGAGTCGGAGTTGTAGTTGATCAGTCTTCACTGCAGATCAATCAGGCTTTAGCTGGTTTAAATGGCTCACGATATTTAACAAGTCAAGAGTTTCATAATTTGCCTGAAGCAGAGCAGGCCATTCGAGATGGCGAAATTGATGCCATTTTGCATTTTCCTTCAGATTTTGCCAGTCAGGCGCAGCAAGGTAATGCAAAGGTTCAACTATTATTAAATGGTACATCCACCACCATAGCAACAGCCTTAGAAGGTTATGTTGCAGGTGCTTTAGCTACAGCGCCGTCTATACAAGTTGACCGTGGTCAAATATTAGCAACGTCAAGTGCTATTAATATTGAGCAAAGAATATGGTTTAACGAATCTGGTAACAGTACTTGGTTTTTAGTCCCTGGCTTAATGGTACTCATTTTAACTTTAATCGGTGCATTTTTAACTGGTTTACTTATTGCCCGTGAAAGGGAACGGGGAACTCTAGAAGCTTTATTTGTTACGCCTGTACGGCCATTTGAAATTGTATTAGCAAAACTCATTCCGTACGTTGTCGTCGGCATGATTGATATCATGATCTGTCTTGTTGCTGCATATTTTATTTTTGAAGTGCCTATGCGCGGTTCATTATTCTCAATTTTGTCTGCTTCATTTTTATATTTAATTGTCTCGTTATTACTTGGTCTAACTATATCTGGCTTTGCCCAAAGTCAGTTTCAGGCAAGTCAAATTGCCTTATTGGCAAGTTTTATGCCCGCACTGATGCTTTCCGGATTTGTTTTTGATACACGCAATTTGCCTTTAGTGGTGCAAATTATTAGTCAGTTACTACCGGCTACACATTTTATGATTTTAATTAAAACCTTATTTATGGGAGGTGATGATTGGAAGTTATGGTTTAAAGAATGCGGTTTTCTGTTGGGATATATCATTGTTTTGATATGTGCTGTGAACGTTTCACTGAAAAAACGGTTGAGATAAAGATATGTGGCAGCAACTAATCGCTTGGCTAAAACATTTAAGTTTTTTAGTTAAAAAAGAATTCTTAACTATTTTTAGTGACCCTGCAAATAGAGTCATTCTATTTGTACCCGCACTGATGCAAGCGCTTTTGTTTGGTTATGCTGCAACTTACGATGTTAACCATGTGGATTATGCAATTTTAGATCAGAGCAATGGGCAAGTCTCACATGAGCTAATCTCAAAACTAGATGGTTCTGGTATTTTTAGGCGAGTTGCAACACTTGAATATACCGAACAAATCAAACAGGTCATTGATAGCCGTCAGGCACTGGTCGTGATTACGATTCCATCAGACTTTGAAGACAAATTAAATGATAACCAAAGTTCACCTATACAGGTCATTGTTGATGGCAGGAACTCATCAACGGCTGTTGTAGCTGGTTCATATCTAAATAAAATTATTGGTCAGTTTAATCAGCAAAAATTTAACTCAACTTTGCCCGTTAGCCTTGAAACAAGAACATGGTACAACCCAAATCAGGAATCTCGTTGGAGCCTAATGCCATCATTAATTGCAGCATTAAGTATGATGCAAACATTACTTTTATCCGCTTTATCAGTTGCGCGTGAACGTGAGCAAGGTACATTTGATCAGTTATTAGTGACACCGTATACGCCATTACAAATAATGATTGGTAAGGCCTTGCCGCCAATTTTTGTAGGCTTGATGCAATCAACCATTATTTTATTGATTATTTTGTTCTGGTTTAAAATTCCTATGAATGGCTCTATTGGGCTGCTTTATTTTGGTTTATTGAGTTTTAACGTAGCTGTAGTCGGTGTGGGCTTGTCAATTTCAGCATTATCTTTAAATATGCAACAAGCTATGTTGTTTACGTTTTTACTCATTATGCCTTTAATGTTGCTTTCAGGTTTATTAACTCCAGTAGAAAACATGCCGGAAGCATTGCAAATAGCAACTTATGCAAATCCTTTAAGGTTTGGAATTAACTTGGTGCAACGAGTTTATTTGGAAGGTGCAAGTTTTGCACAAGTCAAATTGAACTTTTTACCAATGATTGTGCTGGGGATAGTAACTTTACCTTTAGCAGCTTGGTTGTTTAGAAATAGATTATCTTAGTTATATTAATTAAAAAGCCCCATTTTTATGGGGCTTTTTTTAAAGCGACTTATGCACGTACAATCAGCTCGTAACCTGTATATTTACGGATATTAATAACACCAATATCAAAAATTAAATATTGGCCTTTAACACCTTGTAATACACCGCGAATTTTTGGTGTTTTATCCAAGCTTAGAGACTTAATTTTTTCAGGATATTGTTCAACTGGGTATACAAACTCACGTGGCAATTCATTTTCTAGTAGTTCAACCGTTTCGTTAAATTCAAGGTTTTGACTGAACTCCTCACGAATAGTTTGAATTTTAGGGGCGAACTCTTCAATTAACTGATCACGTTGTTCAACCATATTTAAAGGTTCAGCTTCACCCTTGAGGAGTTTACGCCAATCTGTCTTATCCGCAATTAAGGAACCAAACATGGTTTCAAGCTGACCGGATAAACGACGTGAACCAACTTTTAAAATAGGTAAGGCTTGAGTTGCCCCTTGATCTAACCAACGACCAGGCATATGGCTAACGCGAGTAATACCTACTTTTAAAGCACTTGAATTTGCCAAATACACAATATGAGGTTGGAAACATACGCTGTGGGCAAAATCATCTTCACGACATGTACCCAAATGGTAGTGGCATGTTTCAGGTTTCATAATGCAAAGGTCACATTCCGCTTTCGTTTTAAAGCATTTAAAGCAGTGGCCTTGCGAATAAGACTTTGGTGTTTTAGCACCACAAGAGGTGCAATAAATATTACCTGTCCATTCGATTTCTAGTTCTTGTCCTAAATTAAAAGGAAGATCAATTTCTGAACGGTCTAATACAAATTTGTATTCAACATTTGCCTTGGTTGTCTGTTGATCAGTTACACTAGCATCTTTTAGGCCTGCATGCATTTTATGGCAAATGCCTTGTAGTTCCATAAAGTTTAAACTCACATCTTTCAATTAAGGGTTGCAGTTATGGCTGAACAAAATGTCATCACTTCTATGCTAGACGATTTATCAAACGAACAGCCTATTCATACTGCACTTTGTATTGGCCAGAAAATTGACCAGAATAACGCAATTCAATGGCACTATTTTACCGTAACTGAGCTGTTAAGTCTGCCTTTTACTCAGCGTTATGATTTGGGTTTTGTATTGTTTGATACTGATGAAATGCAGGACATTAGTGATGTGCAAAAATCACAATTATTGGTAAAGCTAAGAGATTTATTAGCAAAACGAATTGTTGTCGTTAGCAAACGCAGTGATGAACAACTTCTGCGTTCTTTAGGTTTTACCCAACTTATTGATAAGACTTCACATGATAGTGATTTTGCTTTATGGCAATTTAATATTTTGACCTATAAGCATGTACCAGATTGGTTTAATTCAAAATTTTGGGCAAACCCGGAAAATTGGAATAAATTCCGTTGGTAAAAGACCTTGCAATCTCTTTCAAAATTTAACAATTTGATTTTTGCTGTCTTAACAAAAAAACGCGTATGCTCATGTATAAACCATACATAAGAGTTACTCATGACAAATTTAAGCAACATTGTAGAAGTTTTGGCTAAGCAAGCTTTAGGTGGGAATCAGCAAGCGTCGGGTCAAGGTGGTTTAGGTGGAATTTTAGGTTCTGTATTAGGACAAATGGGCGGTAATACTTCATCTGGTGCCCAAGGTGGTCTTGGTGGAGTATTGGGTTCTGTATTAGGACAAGTCACTGGTAATAATAACACACCTCAAGCTGGTGGTGGTGTGCAAAGTTTATTAATTGCAGTGGTACCTTTAATCTTAGGTTGGGTTCAGCAACAAGGTGGCTTACAAGCTGCTCTTGAGAAATTAAAAGGCGCTGGCTTAGGTAGCCAAGTTCAAAGTTGGGTTGATCCAAACCAAAGTAATAGTGAGGTTCCAACCCAGCAATTACAAAGCCTGTTTAATCCAGCAGACATTGAACAAGTTGCTCAGCAAGCTCAAGCACCAAAAGAACAAGTTTATGGTGCAATCGCTTCTGTCTTACCTCAAGTCATTGATTCTTTAACACCTCAAGGTGAGAGTACAGATCATCAAGAAGCTAACCAAGATATTCAAAATGTGATGAATCTTGTAAGTGGTTTCTTAAAATAAGATATAAATTTTTTAAAAGCCGATATTTTTATATCGGTTTTTTTGATAGCACAATAAAATAAAAGGGCATAAGCCCTTTTATTTTAGATCTGAATCGAACATAACTGATTAGAAGTTATATTCAATACCAGTACCTACAACAGTTTGTTTGTCGTCGTCATTCAACCAGTCACGTTTTTGTTGAGCAACGATACCGTAGAAGCGAGCTTGTTTATTGATTTGATAATCAAGACCTAAACCATACAAGTCAATTTTACGATCTGCCTGACCACTTACTTGTGTTTCAGCAGAAGCATATTCTGCTTTTACTTTAAGTTTAGTGTTAGGAATTTTATAAGCAGCAGTTACCGCGTATGCTTCTTCTTCTAAACCACGGTAAGCTTTACCAGCTTTATCGATTGAACCATCTGATTTATATGTTTGACCATATGCAGTCAAGTCATCAGTAGGTTCAGCATGTTGCCATAAAGCACCTACTACAAAACCAGATTTAGCAATGTCATAAGAACCAGTTACACGGTAAGCGTCTGTATAAACATCTTTCAAACCGTAAGCAGCATATTTACCTTTGATACCGAAGTCACCTGCAGCAGCGATTGCTAAACCTAAGTCTTTATTTTCATAACCTAGAGAAGTCGAAACTGAATCGAAGCTATCATTTTTGCTGTCTTTACCAGTTTCGCCTTTTTTGCTATCAGAAGTGCTTTCACCAGTTTGAGCCATGATATTGAATGTTAAACCAGCTAATAATTTAGGGTCTAATTCAAAACCAACCACGTTATCTAAACGGTTTTCACCGTACATAATATTTGTAATATCTAAACGTGTGTCATCGTTAAAGATGTCTTGGTTGCTACCAGCAGAGGTTTTGAAGTAAGAGTCATATTTACCTACTTTTAACGTACCGACGCCTTCAGTTTTTAAACCGATAAAACGGTTACGGGCGCTAAGGTCAGTATCTGAACCAGAACCGTCAGTAGAAATTGCCCATTCAGCTAAATAAACAGCAGATAGCTTATCAGTCAACTTCTCTTCGCCTTTTACCCCAATACGAGAAGAGTTTGAGTTAACTTCGGTAACGTCACTTTTACCATCGAAATTTTTGTTGTCAACTTGGTTAATGGAAACGTTTAGTTTGCCGTACAAAGTTGGCGCTGCTTGCACCGCGTTTACGCTCAAAGTTGCAACTGCGGCAGCGAGAAGCAATTTCTTCATTGAGATTTCTCCAAAAGGTATTTTTAAATGGCGTATGCCTAGCTAACTTTTATTTTTTAGTTGGCTTATGTACAAAAAGTTACAGAAGCTCACCAACTTGCTAAGAAGTATCTGTAAACTTTGTGACAATGGAGTGAAGAAGAAATGACAGTTTTATGACAATTAAAAAATGGAAATACTTTATTTTCTTTTGATTTTATTACACTTTTTAAATAAAAAAAGCGGAGTTTAAACTCCGCTTTTATCTCTTAAAATCAAAGTGCTGCTTTAATTTTCTCAGCCAAAGCTTTGATTTTATCTTGGTCTCCTAATTGCGCCGCATGTTTGCCAAGTTGGTGAACATTTGTCGGAATTAGATGAAAATGAACATGAGGGACAGTTTGTCCGGCAGCTGCTCCTGATAACTGCATGAGCACAATTCCATCCAAATTTAATGCAGTTTCCATTGCCTTAGCAATTTTTTGCACGATCTGAATGGTATAAGCTGCCGCTTCAGGAGGTAAATCAAGTAAAGTTACTGCAGGAGTTTTTGGAATAACTAATGCATGACCATCGGCTTGGGGCATAATATCCATAAAAGCTAGAACTTGATCATCTTCATAGAGTTTTATCGCTGGAAGTTCACCACGTAAAATTTTTGCGAAGATATTTTGATCATCATATGCCATGTATTATTCCTTTAAATACTATTTACATTTCAATTCTTTTTGACGTTCTTTAATTGCGTCTAGACGTTGCTGCTCTTTATCAGAGAATTTTGGCTTAGTCGTATGACAGTTTTCATTACCATATTTTTCTTTAGCATCTTGGTCTTTAAAACAAAAGCCTTTTGACGCATAAATCAAATTGTAATCATCTTGCAATTTTTGACATTCTTGCTCAGGTGTTGCAGCTTGAGCACTGAAACCGGCAAGGGTCACCATTCCAGCGAATACCGCAACCATTAATTTATTCATGAGCTTTTCCTCAGTTAAAGGTATGAACCTGTACTCAATATAAGGTTTATTCCCAATATTTCAATGACTATTAATTACTCAAGTGTTATTTAAAGTCACATTTCACCTTATAATATAAAAAAGCTTTATATATCAAGATCTTTTTTATAATCTTTTTTAAATCAAAAGATTAGATATATTTTATATTAAACAATTAAAATATATACTTAACCAATATTTAAAGTCATGATTAAAATTTTATAGTAATGAAATAAGTACGTTATATGAGTAACATCGGTTCTTGTTTATGCCATAAAGTAAAATTCTCTGTACCTTGTGAAATCAAAACGGTTTATCACTGCCATTGCAGCTTATGCCGAAAACAAACAGGTACTGGAGCGAATGCCGCTACTTTAGTAAAAGAAAATCAGTTTAACTGGTTGATAGGTAAGGAATATGTGGCTACCTATAAAAAAGAAACTGGTTTTACTTCATCATTTTGTAATAGATGTGGCTCGCCTGTCCCTAATAAAATTAATGGTACAAACTATATGTGGATACCGTTGGGGCTTCTTGAACAACCGTTTAAACCAGATTTAAAACTTAATTTTTGTATAGAGTCAAAACATGATTGGGTTGTGTTAGGGGATGCTCATAAAAACTTTGCACATTTACCTGAGTTAGAAGAGTTCTTAAAATATTTTGAATAACACTATTTAACTTTTTATATATTTTAATAATTTTTAAGTATTCTTTACATAAATGATGTGTGTTCACTGTTGAATATATCCGATATTTATTTGAGCATAAAATCACATAGCTTAAAAAAGGATGGTTCACATGATAGATGAAGAAAAGCCTTTAAATTTTGAAGATGATGACGAGCCTCTTGATTTTGAAGATGAAGAATTCATAGACGATAAAAAAGAGGACGAAATGTATAACTCGATTACTAAGGATGGCTCTAGTGTCGATCCTGCTGATGATGGGACACGACATATTCGTCCTGAAGACGGCGATCCGATTGAAATTGATGAGTAAATGCATCAGTTTAAAAAAGATTAGTCTTTTTAATCTTTAAGTATAAGTGTAATATCCGAGCGCTGTCACAAACAGCAAAAAGTCCTGAATGATCAGCGCAAAAAATCAAAAAGGGTAAAGCCTGCTTACAAAGCGGGCTTTTTTTGTATTTATAAAAATCTAGACTAAAGAAAGTAAGTAAACGCTTTTAAGAAAATAATTAATTTTTCAAAAATATTTAGCAGATGAGAAGAACAGATACAAATACCTAGTGTTTGTAATGAGCATTTAAGAGGAGTACAAAGGTAAATAACAAAAATAAGAAAAGTAAAAAGATCATAAGTTAAAACATATCATTAAATTATTTAGGTATTTTACACAATTTAACACTTTATGCAAATTACTTTACATTTCATTGAGTTTTTGTAAAGAATTGGCTAGTCCTAATCGTTTTAAAAATGTGACAATCAGTGGATAATTTGTTAGATTGTTTGATTTTTATAATAACAGGTGAGACAGATGAAGAGATTGTTACTTGTATTGGCTACAGGATTTGGTTTAGATGGGTGTGCATCGTTAACACAAAAAGCAGATGAAAATTATATTACTAAATCACCTGTTACTCCGGTCAATACTGCCTTTAATGGTACTAAAGTACTTGAACATGGAATTTTTACTGAGCAGGATATTGCTGATATGCCTGAACACTCAAGTATAAATTCACGTTATAAAATATCTTTTTAAAACGATGCTGAAAATTATAATTAAATAGTTAAACTAAATAATCCTCGTAAATTAGCTAAAATCTAGAATTTGCTAAGAACATATTTAGTAGTAGCTATTTAGCATAAAACCACCATTTAGGTGGTTTTTAAAAAGATAAAATGTTAAATTTTAATCGTTGAAAAAATTGGTTTTATAAATGAAAAACGTCATTATTTTAACTTCTATATTGTTATTAAGTGGGTGCACAATTAATTCTAAGTTATTATCACCAGCAAAAAGTGATGATGACAAAATTATTGTAGAAGCAGAAAAGTACAAGCAACAATATCAAAAAAAGATCTTTAAAATTTGGAATGTTCCGCCTTCTTCAGTGGGAATGAGTGCTAGCGTTAAAGTCTTTTTAAGTGATACTGGTGAGATTGAGCAAATTATTTTTCTAGATAAAGAAGACCAAAAGTTTAAGTCGAGTATTGAAAAGGCGATATGGCGTGCAAGTCCCTTTGTTTTACCTTCTAATCCGGAAGTTAGAAAACAAGTAAGAAAGTTCAATATTAAATTTACTGCAAAGTAATTTTTAAATATGAACTTGGCCTTACATTAAAAAACCACCCTATGGTGGTTTTTTTATTAAGAATTGATAGAGATACAAACTATAACTTTATTTTATTAATTATTGAAAAACTAATCATTATTTTTTATCTACTTTTTCTTTTATGGTTAACTCATCAAAGAAGAGGAATAAGCCATGTTGAATCAACATGAGATAAATTTAAAACAGTATCAAAATAAATCTTTAAGTTATTTGAATAGCACCGCTCACTCTGAAGGGGTCGAGTTTGATAAATTCATTAAAGAAATTGATGAATATCCAAATGCCGTTGTTTTAGATTTAGGTTGCGGTGGTGGTCATGTAGCTTATAACGTTGCTCGCCATGCAGATCTGGTTTTTGCTTATGATTTATCTCATGAAATGCTCGATACAGTTTCAAAAGCTGCCAATGCTCGAAAAATAAAAAATATTTTTGTACAACAAGGCATTGCTGAAGATATGCCTTTTACTGATGAACAATTTGATGTAATCATTAGTCGATATTCTGCCCATCATTGGCAACATGTCCCAACAGCAATGAAAGAAATAAATCGTGTATTAAAGCCAAATGGCACTGTTATTTTTGTTGATATTATTAGCTCAAGTTTCCCTATTTTAGATACATTTTTACAGACTATAGAAGTGATTCGAGACCCCAGTCATATACGAAATTACAGTATTAAAGACTGGGTTCACTTTATTGAAGATGCTGGGTTTGAATTAACAACTTTAGAGAAACAAACCCTCAAACTAGATTTTGATAGTTGGGTACAGCGCATGAAGACACCTGAAGATCAAATAAAAACGCTTAGGTATCTCCAAGAAAATGCAGCAGATGTTGTTAAAAAGTATTTTAATATTCAAAAAGATGGAAGTTTTGAAAGTAAGGTCGGGTACTTTGTATTTAAAAAACTATCCTTCTAATGAGTCTAAGCTTGGGTTTGTGTTCATAGAGAAAGCGTTAGATAAAAGCCCTCATATAGAGGGCTTTTTTATGCCTAAATTTAGATTTTTGTTGAACGCTCACTCAGCCATGTTGCTAGCTTTGGCCAGAATTCCTGCGCACTTGCTTGGCTTGACATTAGACCTAAATGACCGCCTGGAATAAGAGTAAATGTAACATCTTGGCTACTGGTTAACAGGCTTAATGGCTGAGCTGCATCAGCCGTGACCAGTTGATCACTACGACCAGCTCCAACTAAGAGTGAACAGTCGATATTTTTTAATTCGATTTTTTTATCTTTTAACTGAATAGAACCTTGTCTTAATGGATTTTGTAGCCAAACATTAAATAACATGTCCTGATTAATGCCTCCCGGATAATCAATCATATTGTTTAAAAAACTGCTTAATGTGGCATGTTCTTGTACGAACTGAAGATCATTAAGGTTCTTAAGTAATTGAATATGGCCATCGAACCAGCCTTTAGGGTCAAGAATTTTGAAGCCTAAGGAGTTTAAAATGCCCGGAGTATGAATCAAACGCTTCGGTAAACCTGAGTAAATACGTTCCTGAAGCTTTTTATTGAGGGCAATAGTGTTGTTTATGGTTCGGTAGAGTTTTCCAATATAACCAGAAGCATAGCTATCGATTGGGCTACCTAAAACTATAAGGTTTTTGACATAATTCGGATGATTATGCGCTGTATATAAAGTAACGAATATGCCAGCCATACTCCATCCGTGTAGAGAAATTTGATCACTGCCTGAATGTGTGCGAACAAGCTCTATAGCTTTAGGAATAAAATCTTCAATAAACGATAAAAAGTTAAGATGTCTATCTTTAAAGCCTAAACGCCCCCAATCGACAAGGTATACGTCAAAACCTGCATTTTGGAAGTATTTGATAAGAGAACGATATGGATATAAATCATAAATCGCCATATTAATAGCTAAAGGTGCCACAAATACTAATGGTTCTCTAAAGCTCTTTTCTGTAGCTGCATAATAACGAACACGGGTTTGATTGAATTCACCAATCACTTCAAACGGAGTGCTTTGTGACAATACTAATGTTTGAGGACGAAATAGTCGGGTAGAGAGGTGCTTGATTTGACTTTGTTCTGAGACAAGGGACTTTAAGCGTTTCATCTTGTTTTACCAACTATATTAAAGATTGATTGAAGTCTAAGCGATAATTTTCAGGTTTACCTTGACCTTAAATACCTTAGGCACTCAAAATGATGATAGTTTTTAGTACATGACCAGTAAAGGCGAACATTTAATGAACCAGTCTGATGATTTAGAATACCAACTTGATACTTTAGCCATTCGTACCGGACACACTCGTAGTTTTGAAGGTGAGCATGGTGAACCAATTTTTTTGACTTCATCTTTTGTATATGAAAACGCTGCTGAAGCAGCTGCAAAATTTTCTGGTCAGGTTCAAGGAAATATCTATTCACGTTTTACTAATCCGACTGTATCGATGTTCGAAAAACGTTTAGCAGCTTTAGATGGGGCTGAACGTGCCGTGGCTACAAGCTCAGGTATGGGAGCAATTCTATCGATTGCTATGGCGTATCTAAAAGCAGGTGATCATGTTATTTGCTCAAGAGCAGTTTTCGGTTCTATTGTTGCTTTATTTGAAAAATACATTGCCAAATTTGGTGTAGATATCACATTTGTGGATCTACGCGATTTAGATGCATGGAAAAATGCAGTACGTCCAGAAACTAAACTATTATTTGTTGAGTCACCGTCTAATCCATTAGCTGAAATCGCAGATATCCAAGCGCTTGCAGATATTGCACATGCAAATGGCGCATTACTTGCTGTTGACAATAGTTTCTGTACACCTGTTTTACAGCAACCGTTAAAGTTGGGTGCAGATCTCGTGATCTACTCTGCGACTAAATATTTAGATGGTCAAGGCCGTGCGTTAGGTGGTGCAGTGGTAGGTAACCATCAACTCCTAGAAGAAGTTTTTAGCGTAGTGCGTACTTTAGGGCCATCTATGAGTCCGTTTAATGCATGGATTTTCTTAAAAGGATTAGAAACTTTACGTTTACGTATGAAAGCGCACTGTGAAAATGCTCAAAAACTTGCCGAGTGGTTGTCTACCCATGAAAAAGTAGAAAAGGTCTATTATGGCGGGCTTCCAACTCATGAAGGTCATGAACTTGCAGCAAAACAGCAAAATGGCTTTGGCGGGATAGTTTCTTTTGTAGTAAAAGGTGAGCGTGAAGGTGCATGGAAGGTTATTGATAACACCAAATTTATTTCTATCACGGGTAATTTAGGTGATGTGAAATCAACAATTACGCATCCTGCTACAACCACACACGGCAAACTTTCTGCTGAAGCAAAACAAGCTGCTGGTATTCAAGAAGGCTTAATCCGCGTTTCGGTTGGCTTAGAAGATATTAATGATATTATTGGTGATATCTCACGTGGATTAGATTTGATCTAATAAAATTTATATAACTAAGAATTAAGCCACACTCATTTTAGTGTGGCTTTACTTTAAGGGAAGTTACTCACAAACAACGATTGAAATAAAAAAGCTACATTTTGTTGTAAATGAATTAAAAATCACAACGTATAAAAGTTCTAAATTTAATAAAAATAACAAAGTGAGTTTTTAACCATGCTTAAACCTATAATTATTTTAGTTGCTATAGGGGCAATTGGTTTGGTTGGATACAAAGTATTTGCCCAAAAGGATGAACCGACTCAAATTAACGAAACTGTTCTATTGATTAATGACGCAAACAAATCAGTTGAAGAAGCTGATCATACAATAGAAAAAGCGAATGCCTCTTTTCAGAAAATTCCTTTAAATGAATATAAACCCGACAATAGCACCCTCCAAGCCTCGCAGTAGCTTAACTTAAATTTTAGAACTGGTCTTCACAGTAAAAAGTTTCGTATAGAAAGCTTTAAATGGATGAGTTACCTAAAAGAGTTTCATAGATACCAATAGAAAACATTAATTTATTGTGTCAGAATTGCGGATTAATTTTGATTTAAACGTACTGACCTCAATGATCTTACTGATCGATAGGGGCGTTCAAAGAGTTTAAGTTCCGAAGTGTTATATGACTATCAATAATACTTGAAATATTTGATAGAGATACGGAGTTAGGTTTATGAATATCAATATGCTCATGCAGCAAGCGCAGCGCATGCAAAAAGATATGGAATCAAATATAAAAAAGGCTAAAGAAGAGCTTGCTCAAACTGAAGTACACGCTGAAGCGGGTGGTGGTTTAGTTAAAGTAACAATGACTGGCCGTTATATCGTAAAACGTATCGAAATTAATCCAGAATTACTTCAAGACGAACCAGATATGATTGAAGACTTAATCGCAGCTGCGGTGAATGATGCTGTGCGTCAAGCTGAAGTAGTTTCTGAAGAAAAAATGCAAAAAGCTAACTCAGGTATGGGTTTACCTCCTGGTTTAGCAGGCATGTTCTAAGGAAGATCAGTGTTTAGTGATAGATTTGAACAACTCGTTCAAGCTTTACGTATTTTGCCTAGCGTTGGACCGAAGTCGGCCCAACGTATGGCTTTACATCTTTTGATGAAAAATCGTGAAGGTGCATTTGCTTTAGCACATGCTCTACATGAAGCATCAAGTTATATTCATGAATGTAGTGTTTGCCACTCTTTAACAGAGCATGAAATTTGTGATATTTGCGCTTCAACAGAAAGAGATGATCAATTGCTTTGTGTAGTTGAGTCTCCGGCAGATGTTATGGCAATCGAGCAAAGTGGTAGTTTTCGTGGCAAATACCATGTGTTGGGTGGGCATCTTTCTCCATTAGATGGAATCGGGCCAGAAGAAATAGGTATTCCTTATCTAATCCAACGTTTAAGCCAAGGTACGATCGAAGAAGTCATTTTGGCAACTAATGCTACTGTGGAAGGTCAGGCGACAGCGCATTATTTGGTTGAAGCGACGAAGCATTTACCTATTCACATGACACGTATTGCTCAAGGCGTACCACAAGGTGGCGAGCTTGAATATGTGGATAGTCATACCTTAAGTCAGGCTGTTCATAACCGTATGCGTATGAAATAAGTACCTCGGTGCTTATTTCAAATATTTTTTGAATAATATCGTATTATCAAAAATCTTTTTAAAAGACAAAAACATATTTTTAAAAACGACTCAGTGAATATATAAATTAAAAAAATCTTTTGTAAAAAATAAACATTTAGAAGGACATTAAATTTGAAAAATTTAAAATAATGATCAAAAAATTATCTCTTTTTTGGAAAATTGTTCAAAAATAGATTATTCATCAAGGATTCAGTAGCATTTTTCTAATCCTATGTTATATATACCAGAGTTTAAAGCACTCTTTGCATTTACTTGAGAAAGCATGTTTCAGTTTATCCAACAGCAAACCGAATTGGTTGATGTTCTTCAACAAATGGATCAATGTTCAACTTATGGACTTGATACAGAATTTATTAAGGTTGATACCCTTTGGCCTAAACTTGGAGTATGTCAAGTCAATGTCAACGGAAATGTATATTTGCTGGATGGAGTGTCTTTAGATTTAAGCGAATTTTGGAAAAAAATCTTTCTTGCTCAACAAAATATTTTTCATGCATGTGGTGAAGATATTGATTTAATCTATCACTATGCCGATGAACAAAACCTATTAAATGTTTTTGATACTCAAGTTGGATTATCCTTTTTGGGACATGGTTTACAAGTAAGTTATCAAGGTGCATTAAAGCTTTGTTTAGAGATTGATATTGAAAAGGATCAGACTCGATCAGACTGGTTGGCACGTCCTTTGTCTCCGCAACAGCTATGCTATGCGGCAAATGATGTTTTATACCTCATGCAATTGGCTAACCATATTAAAGATCAGCTCAAACAAAAAGGGCTTTATGAGTATGTTCTTGAGGATTGTAGTAGTTTAACCAAAGAAATTATTAGTGAAACACCAACCCCATTGTTATATACAGATGTGGGCAATTATCGTCATTCACGTCGTCAATTAATGCAATTGCAAAATTTAAGTGAGTGGCGTGAAGAGGTGGTTAGAGCAACAAACCAGCCACGTAGTTTTATCCTTAGAAATTCGACGATGATTGATTTAGTCGAAAAAAATCCACGCAATAGTTTCCAATTATCTCAAGTAAAAGATATTCGTCCGAATGTTGTTCGTGAATACGGCAAGGTTATTCTTGATCTTTTAAAAGACTTACCTGTTGAAGGGCACTGGCCAGCTAAAATTGCTAAACCTTTTAAAATTACATCCAAAGAAACCCTGAATAAAATGGATGCATTGATTGCTAAAGCGATAGAACAAACCTCTATACCTAAAGAAGTTTTACTACGTAAGAAATGGTTAAATGCGATTCATCAGCATGTGCTTACTAAAGGTGATGAACAGGATCTTCCAGATTATTTATTGGGTTGGCGCTATGAGCTTTTAACTAAGCCGCTTATTCAGTTATTTAAAGAAGAGAAAGCCAGCCTTTTATTTTAGGTTTACGTATTAAAAAAAATTTTCAGTTAAATTGAATTTTAAGATTCAAAATAACTTATCTGATTAATAACTGATCGGTTGGTGTTCGTTAATATAACTTTAAAATAAAGTCATTTAATAAGTTAGTCTTTATAAGATTAACTTTTTGTTTAGTTTGAGTTTATATTTTACTGATTTTATAAAGATTAAATTATAAAAAGATAATTTAATCTTAATTATAGAAAGTCATGCTGAATTAAATTAACTTTATTAGTGAGAAAAATTCAATTGTGTATATATACAGGTCTGTATATTCTTGGTAGCAAGAAAAACAATTTCAAAATAAACAATATATAACTATAAGTTTGTTTCGGTGCAGAAATATAGAGGCCTTCTCGGGGAGAGGAGGCCTCTAATTTTATATATGGAGGTGTAAAAAAGTTTTTAAAATCAATAATAAGCTAATATTGAGATCAATTTTTTTATGTTATAAATGAAAACTACTAATAATTAGAGATATAAATATGACGAATAATTTTAATGCTGAACAGGCAAGAAAAAATGCGAAAGACGTAAAAATAGATCAAGCACTATTGTTAGAAAAAATTTTATCTGGAACCGAGGAAATCTCGAAAGAAGGTAAGCGACGGGCAGTTTTTCAATTTCCAATAGATGCTTTGCATCCTGAACATATCACACAGGTAGAGGAAGAGTTAAAAACACGAGGTTTTAATGTCTCAACCAATATTGAGCAAACAGGTACAACAGTCAATATTGAAGTCAGTTTCTAAGCTTTTGTTCAATGAAAACGCCCATAATTTTGGGCGTTTTTTATAATTTTTTACAATCTAAATTCATAATAATCAACATATTGTTTGACAGGTTTATCCTTCTTCTGTAGCTTTACTTTTTGAGTGGAATATGGATATGAACTTCCAAACAATACTTTCATCTTTCAAAAATCAATCTACTGGTACAGATGCATTTAAGAATTTAAAAAGTGCCTGTGAACACCATCTCAAACATTCATCACACCTAAACGAAAAAGCTGTAATTTATCTCATTTATGGGTTTGCCCGTAGTTATGTCATCTTATATGAAGATGAAGCGGTAACTACCGATTTCGCTCAAGCTTCGAAAGAAATGTTAGTGAATTACATGAATCGCTTAAATGAAGCCTTAAGTACTCAAGATGACCATATAATCTTAAATACTTTAAATCAGGTAAGTAATGATTATATGCAAGGCTCAAGAATCTTTTAATGCTTGCTTTAACATGTTGATAAGATACTTCTTTAGTCATAGGCCAACTAAAGAAGTATCCAGTGGTAGTTTTAATGTGATTTTTTCTTGCCGCCACCATCTTGTTTATTGACGGTAGACCATGCAATACGTTCAGCTTCTTCTTGAGAATGACCTCTATCTACTTCACTCTCAACAATATGTTTCGCCTGACGTTTTTGTTTTGCTGTATAAGATGATTTGTCGCCACGAGACATAGCATAGACCTCCATATATTCTTTTAAGATCTTCTATTATTGAATCATATTAAAAATCAAAAACGGTTAAATAATGTCTTATCCTGTATACATAAGTTGAATCTTATTTAGGCCTTATTTAACTTTATACTTAACCGTAAATTTATAAAATTCAATAGATTAAATCAAAGGCTATCTGCTTTAGTTCAAATTTTATTGTTTTTAAAATGTAAAATTTTTATTTTATAAAAGTCGACAAAAAGATTTTTTATGTAAAATTAAAGAGTTAATGAAGGTTGAAAATTTAAAACTTTGGAAAATTAAAAGTTATTTATCGACCTTAATGATTGTTGTAGGTTAATATTTCTCAAGAAAAGAAAAAACGACTGATGCGTAAACAAACCTGCGTGTGTCTGTCGTTTTTTTTCATGTATGCTGTCCTTAGTTCAAGAGTTGATTTGAAATGCACTGTGATATTTATAGATCGAGCAAAAAAGATGAAATGTACATTTATATTGCTCGTCCAAACTATCCTGATGAAACGGAGCAAGCCGATCCGTTTGAAAAAGTTCCAGAAGCTGTTTTACAAGCCTTTGGCCGTGCAACGTTTGTCATGCATTTAGAATTGGCTCCAACACGTAAATTAGCGCGTGTAAATGTTTTACATGTTCTAGACTCCTTACAAACAAAAGGCTTCTTTATTCAGATGCCGCCAGAAGGGTTAATTAACCCAAATGCAGTTGAACCAGAGGGCTTACGTGGTGCGTGAAGATCAAGCTGGAATTTTAAATCAATTACTTTCTTCTCTCGATGCAATTCCTGAAGAGATTATTGCTTTAACAGCTTATGGCGTTGGCGCTATTATTGCCTTGTGGTGCTGGTGGCGTTTAATGCGCCGCTTACCTACCACTTTGGGCGCAATAAGCTGGTTAGTTGTTTTTGCTATTTTGGTGACACCGACTGTTTCAGAAGGGCCTAATGCATCTGTAGCGCCAGCTATTTTTGGACTACTATTTGGTGTTTTAACTAAAGACAGTCCTTTAATCTGGTCAAATTTATCCTTAATTCTGTTTGTAATCGGTCTAGGTTTGGTTATTGGCTATTGTTGGTCAAAATATATAACAAACAAAAGCATGCGTTCCATCTAACCATTGAAATAGAAAAATAAGGTCTCTACATGTCTGCTGATACCCAACATTTTACCGGTACAGATCAATATATCGCGACTGATAGTCTTAAACTTGCTGTAAAAGCAGCTCGTGCTTTGCAAAAGCCTTTATTGGTTAAAGGTGAGCCGGGTACAGGTAAGACTTTACTTGCCGAGCAAGTGGCAGAAAGTCTTGGTTTAAAACTCATTACTTGGCACATCAAGTCAACGACTAAGGCACAGCAAGGCTTATATGAATACGATGCTGTGTCTCGTTTGCGTGATAGCCAACTTGGTGATGATCGTGTTTACGATATTAAGAACTATATTAAGCCCGGTAAATTGTGGGAAGCTTTCACCAGTGAAGAGCGCTGTGTGCTTTTAATTGATGAAATTGATAAGGCAGACATTGAATTTCCAAATGACCTGTTACATGAACTTGATAAAATGTCTTTTTATGTTTATGAAACAGGCGAAACAATTACGGCTACTCAACGTCCAATCGTAATTATTACTTCAAATAATGAAAAAGAATTACCAGATGCTTTCTTGCGTCGCTGTTTCTTCCATTACATTGAGTTCCCAGATGAAGCAACGATGCGCGAAATTATCTCGGTACATTTCCCGAATATCTCTGCAACTTTGGTAAATGAAGCGCTTCAAGTTTTCTTCAAGCTCCGTGAAATTCCTAACTTGAAGAAACCACCATCTACATCTGAACTGATCGATTGGTTGAGTCTGCTTATGGCAGATGATATGCCTGAAGATGTACTACGTAATCGAGATACATCAAAAGCTATTCCACCTTTGTATGGCGCACTCATTAAAAACGAACAAGATGTGCAACTGCTTGAACGTTTGGCTTTCATGTCGCGACGTTAAAGGAGGGAATAACCCATGTTTGTGCGGTTATTTTACACCTTACGAAAATATGGTGTTCCAGTCACGACTCGTGAACTGATTGACTTAAATCGTGCAGTAAGCGAAGGGCTAGTTTTTGCCGATCAAGAAGATTTCTATCAACTTGCTAAAACCATTTTAGTTAAAGATGAACGTTTTTTTGATAAGTTCGATCGTGCCATGAAAGATTACTTTGATGGCATAGAAACCTTTGATATTGATGAGTTACTTAAGCAAGTCCATAAACTTCCAAAAGACTGGTTCGACTTAGAACTTCTAGAAAAGCATTTAACACCAGAGCAAAGAGCTGAACTTCAAAAAGCTGGTTCTTTAGAAGAACTGATGAAAATGCTAGAAGAGCGTTTACGTGAACAGCATAAAAAACACCAAGGTGGTAACCGTATGGTTGGCACGGGTGGTACTTCACCCTTTGGCGCTTTTGGTGACCATCCGGAAGGTGTCAGAATTGGTGGGCCAGGTCGTAAACGCTCGGCGGTTAAAGTCTGGGAACAGCGGAAATACCAAAATCTAGATGATGACCAAGTTCTTGGTACCCGCCAAATGCAAATTGCTTTGCGACGGTTACGTAAATTTGCTCGCCAAGGCGCAGCTGAAGAGTTAGACGTTGATGGAACTATTCGAGAAACGGCCAAGCAGGGTATTCTTGACGTTCAAATGGTGCCAGAGCGTCGAAATCGAATCAAAGTGCTCATGTTGTTTGATGTAGGTGGTTCGATGGATGCACACATTGCCCAATGTGAAAAGTTATTCAGCGCAGCTAAAACAGAATTTAAAACGCTTGAATACTTTTATTTCCATAATTGCCTTTATGACTATGTTTGGAAAGATAACTACCGAAGAACAGCTACTCGCATGAACACATGGGACTTGTTTCATACCTATGGACGTGACTATCGTGTAATTGTCGTAGGTGATGCCAGTATGGCACCGTATGAGCTGAAATCGGTAGGTGGCTCGGTTGAATATATGAATGATGAAGCTGGTGAAGTTTGGTTACGTCGCCTACGCCAGCATTTTGATAAAACAGCATGGTTAAACCCTGAAACAGAAGGGTATTGGCATTACACTCAAACAATTGGTTGGATTAAAGAGATTTTTGAAAACCATATGTATCCAATGACCCTAAAAGGCATTGAAGATTTGACGCGTTACCTTTCTCGATAAACTTGATAACTTTAATAATTTAAAAAGAGGGATGATATGCAACATCAAATTAATGGTATTGCTTTACCGAATGAACAAGGATTTTTTGGTGAATATGGAGGGCAATTTATTCCTCCACATTTAAAAGAAGCAATGGATGAAATTAATGTTGCTTATGAAGAAATTCGCCATACACCAGAATTTCAAAATGAATTAGCAGACCTCTTTGCAAATTATGTCGGCCGTCCAAGTCCTTTATTTTATGCAAAACGCCTTTCAGAACAGTTAGGTGGCGCGCAAATTTATTTAAAACGTGAAGACTTAAATCATACCGGTGCCCATAAAATTAATCACTGTTTAGGTGAGGCTTTACTTGCTAAGTATATGGGCAAAAAGAAAATCATTGCCGAAACGGGTGCGGGTCAGCATGGGGTGGCTTTAGCAACGGCTTGTGCTTTAGTTGGTATTCCATGTGAGATCCACATGGGTCAAGTTGATATTGAAAAAGAACATCCAAATGTGGTCAAAATGAAAATTTTGGGCGCTCATTTGGTGTCAGTAACTCGCGGTACAGCAACCTTAAAAGATGCGGTTGATAGCGCGTTTGAAGAATATTTAAAAGATCCTAAAAATTTTATTTATGCGATTGGTTCTGTGGTTGGACCCCATCCATTTCCTAAAATGGTTCGAGATTTTCAATCGATTATTGGTAAGGAAATTAAAGAGCAGACGCATCAAAGATTTGGAAAAAATCCGGATTATATTGTCGCATGTGTCGGTGGCGGTTCAAATGCAATCGGTGCGTTTACAGCGTTTTTAAACGATTCAGATGTGAAACTTGTAGGAGTTGAACCTGCTGGGCATGGGCTAGATACAAATATGCATTCGGCAACCCTAACATTAGGTAAACCAAGCCAAATTCATGGTATGGCATGTTATGTTCTTGAAAATGAGGCTGGTGAACCTTTACCTGTGCATTCTATCGCTTCAGGTTTGGACTATCCTGGTGTTGGGCCACAACATAGTTTCTTAAAAGATTTAGGCCGTGTGGAATATAGCACTGCAACTGACCAAGAATGTTTAGACGCGTTTATGACCTTATCACGAGTTGAAGGTATTGTTCCTGCGCTTGAAAGCTCACATGCTGTCGCATGGGCAATACGTGAAGCGCCAAAACTGCCGAAAGAAACCATGATCGTGGTGAATCTGTCGGGTCGTGGCGATAAAGATTCTGATTATGTGGCAGAAAAACTTAAGCTTTAAACTAAATATACTTAAAGAGCGGCTCATTTCGAAAGGCCGCTTTTTTATTTTATAGACTAAATTTTACTCTACTTAAAAGTTCATTATTTCTTAATTAAAACAAAGTATTTTGATTTTGAGCCGTGACTGTTCGTGATAGATATGTAAAACACTGGTTCACAAGGCAAAGCGTTGCTTTGCACTACCTCACTCAGTAGAATAGTCACTTTGCAAAATTTGCCTTTGGAGACGCCTAAGTGGAGCGACCGACGATTAGCCCTGAACATTTACAGGAAGCTGCTGAAAATTTATCAACAATTCGAGATTTTATTCGTTTTGGGGTGTCAGCATTACGTCAATATGATGCACATTTAGGACAAGGTACTGAAGATTATTTCGCAGAAAGCTCTGCATTAGTTTTACAAACCTTATCTCTTGAATGGTCAGCAGATTCAGAGATTTTAGATGCGAAGCTTTTACCAAGTGAAAAAGCAGAATTCTTAAGCTTGTTGGAACGCCGTATTAATGAGCGTATTCCGACTTCTTATTTATTAAATTTAGCTTATTTCTTTAATAAGCCATTTTATGTGGATGAGCGCGTACTTATTCCTCGCTCACCAATTGCAGAGTTAATTGAGCAACGTTTTGCGCCATATTGTTTAGATGAAAATGGCCAAATGCGTGAAGCGCTTAATAACTTACCAGAAAATACCAAGCCTAAAACTCCACAACGTATTTTAGATATGTGTACAGGTTCTGGCTGTATTGCGGTAGCTTTAGCTTATGCTTATCCAGATGCAGAAGTAGATGCAACAGACATCTCTAAAGAAGCTTTAGAAGTAGCATCAATTAACGTTGAACATCACAATAAACAATACCAAGTTGCATTACTTGAGTCGGATTTATTTGAAAAAATTCCAGCTGAAAACCAGTACGATTTAATTGTAAGTAACCCTCCGTATGTTGATGCCGAAGATATGGCTGACTTACCGGAAGAGTTTTTACACGAACCTGAGCTTGCATTGGCAGCAGGCCAAGATGGTTTAGACCTTGTGCGTAAAATGCTTGCTCAAGCGGCAGATTATTTAACTGAAGATGGTCTTATTGTTATTGAAGTCGGTAACTCTGAATGGGCAATGCGCCAAAACTTTAATACAGTTGATTTCAACTGGCTTACTTTCCAAAAAGGTGGTTCAGGTATTTTTGCTTTGACTGCTGAACAATGTCGTCGTTATAGAAAATTATTTGAAGAACAAGTTTAAGGAGTTGGACATATGGCAGGGAACAGTATTGGACAACTCTTTCGTGTGACTACATGCGGTGAATCGCATGGGGTTGGTTTAATGGCAATTGTTGATGGAGTGCCACCAGGCCTTGCATTAACCGAAGAAGATTTGCAAAAAGATCTGGATCGCCGTAAGCCGGGAACCTCGAAATTTGCGACTCAGCGTAAAGAGCCTGATCAGGTTGAAATCATTTCTGGTGTGTTTGAGGGTAAAACTACTGGTACGCCAATTGGTTTACTCATTCGCAATACAGACCAAAAATCGAAAGATTATGGAAATATTGCACAAACTTTTAGACCGGGTCACGCAGATTACACTTATACGCAAAAGTATGGTTTCCGCGACTATCGTGGTGGTGGCCGTTCAAGTGCTCGTGAAACTGCTATGCGTGTTGCAGCTGGTGCTATTGCGAAGAAATATTTAGCAGAAAAATTTGGTGTTCTGATCCGCGGTCATGTGACTCAAATTGGTAATGAAGTTGCTGAAAAACTAGATTGGAATGAAGTTCCAAATAATCCATTTTTCTGTGGCGATGTAGATGCTGTTCCTCGTTTTGAAGCATTGGTTACGTCTTTACGTGAACAAGGTACAAGTTGTGGTGCTAAGTTAGAAATTTTAGCCGAAAAAGTTCCTGTAGGTTGGGGTGAGCCTGTCTTTGATCGTTTAGATGCTGATATTGCACATGCAATGATGAGTATCAATGCGGTTAAAGGTGTTGAAATTGGTGATGGTTTTGCTGTAGCAGGACAGTTTGGACATGAAACACGTGACGAATTGACTAGTCATGGTTTTCTAGCAAATCATGCTGGTGGTATTTTAGGTGGTATTTCAAGTGGCCAGACCATTCGTGTGGCGATTGCACTAAAACCAACAGCAAGTATTACTACTCCGGGTAAAACGATTAATTTAAATCGTGAAGATACTGATGTGTTAACTAAAGGCCGTCATGACCCGTGTGTGGGCGTTCGAGCAACTCCGATTGCAGAAGCAATGTTAGCGATAGTTCTAATGGATCATTTCTTACGCCACCGTGCTCAAAACGCGGATGTTGTTCCTCCATTTGCGCCAATCGAACCATAGTTAGTTCTAATCAGCGTATTTAAAAAGCCACATAAACAAAATTATGTGGCTTTTCTATTTTTATTGAAATCACATGATTACCTTAAAAATAAATCATTAAGTTAGATCTACAATTTGCTCTTCATTCAAAGCAATTTGATATTGATTGCGGCCATTTGTTTTTGCCTGATAGAGCGCATGATCAGCACGACTAACAAAAGCAGAAATTGAATCATTTAAACGTGGAATTGTGGTCGCCACGCCAACACTAATGGTTACGTATGGTGAAACACTACTACATGGATGAACAATAGCAATTTTCTTAATTGCATTCATTAATCTTTCGGCCTGAATTTTGGCTTGTTGTGCATTTGTCATTGGGAACAGAAGTAAGAATTCTTCACCGCCATAACGGGCAACCAAATCGCCACTACGAGCAGCAATTGAGGAAATTGCAGTCGCAATATCTTTTAAACACTGATCACCCTTGAGATGGCCTAAGCTATCGTTATATGGTTTAAAGAAGTCGATATCAACCATCATAATAGTAAGAGGAGTCTCATGGCGTAATGCGCGTCGCCATTCATTATCAAGTGTTTCATCAAGATAACGTCGGTTAGCAAGTCCGGTTAAAGCATCTTGTTGAGAAAGCAGTGACAGTTGTTGAGCTTGTTGCATAAGTTCAATACGATTGAGCTCAATCATACAGTTTTGTAAATAGTTTTCACGGTGCTGACGATCCGTAGCATAGGCAAGGGTCATGCCTAAGAAACTACTAAACGTATATGTACGGTTCAGGAAGGTCCAGTCTATGTCTCCGTTCAAATAGGTACTTACCAAAATACCAATAAGACCGCCGACCCATCCTGCAATAATGGCAGTATAAAAACGCATGCCTACCGCACCATAGATAATCACAATGGCATACATCATTGCAGCATGAAAAAGTACATTATCTTGGCCATTTTCTAAAACGTTAATTAAGATAAATGTTATGGCAACGGCAGCGGAAGAACCAATTCCGACATAATAATCAAACCACTGATTTAATTTTTTAATAAATGATAAAATCCAGGCGATTAAAACAATTATGCCTACCCAAGAATAATAGCTTAACCAGGATAAAACTTGTTCGGTTGGTAAAACTTGGTATATACCAAAGCTTAAAAATAAATATAATATTAAAATAATAGGTGCTCTATAGCGAAACTCATAGGCTGCACCATTTTGATATTGAAAACGATATATCGTTTCAAGTTGCTTTGGAAACCATACGAAATTTAATCCGCGTGTGGTTAATAAATCTATTTGTTCCTGTCCCAATATATTGGAACCTTGCAACTTCATAATTAATGCTCTCTATATTGGAAGTTGGCATAAAATGAGACTTGTTTTATTAAAGTTCCATCTAAAAGTATTGGTTATATAATGTGTGGTTTATTTAAAATAATAATACAGATTTTTTAAAAAAGTAATGATTTTTACGCCCCCTAATTGTGATAAAAATCACGACATTTCAATGATTAGCGTCACAATTATCTAAAGATTCGTAACCTTTGAGAAAAAATTACAAATGGTCGATTAAAGATTGTATCTTTATCATTTTCGGATAGACTTATAGCCGTGAAGTACAGATGATTGCTGTCATATAAATAGGAAAATTAGCAATGACTGCTCTAAATCAATATGGAATGAGTTTAGAAATTACGCCGCATAATGGATGGTCTCAGCGGTTTTGGGAGGATCTTTTACCAGTTAAGGAGCGGGTGAGTAAACATCCGTTTTTTACTGAAATGGCCAATGGGGGATTGAGCCTAGAAAGTTTCCGTTATGCTTTACTTAATTTCTATCCATTAGTAGCGCATTTCCCGTCATATATGGCCGGTGCGTTAGCTAAAGCAACTGCTTTTGCAGAACCTGGTGTTACTGAAACAAGAGATTGGTTAATTCAAAATATTAAGGTCGAAGAGCGCCATTTACAGTGGTATCGGGATTGGGCTAAAGGTTTTGGATTAACGGTAGAACAACTCGATAGTGTTCGCCCACCAGCTTCGATGAATGCGGTGAATCATTTTCTTTGGAATATGAGTCATCGTGGCAACTTGGCTGAATGTCTGGCAGCGACCAATTTAGCAATTGAATGGGCGACAGGTGACTGGTCTATTCAAGTCTATAAAGGCATACACGCTTATACGGATCATCCGGAAGTTACCATTGATAAGCGTTCTTTAGCCTGGTTACGTGCACATGCTCATTATGATGATTTACATCCTTATGAAGCCATGGAGCTGATTAAACGTTTATGTAATGAACGACCTGATTGGCAGCAAAAAGCATTTCATGCGGCAGAAGAAGGGCTGCGGTATTATGAATTAGCTTTAGACGATTGCTATAGAGTACAGCTTCAAGCCTCTGCTTGATCTCATCTTAAAAAGGGAGAATATTCTACATATTCTCCCTTTTATTTTATTCAAGCAATTTTAAGAGCTTTGCCCGATAAGGTGTTTCTTCAGGCAGCAGCTCAAGTAAGCGTTCAACGGCATCAACACGGTCGGGAACACGGCTAACCACACGTAATAGTTGGTCTACATCATCAATTTGATAAATCACATGACTCAAGCGGGCATCAAAGCAATCTCTCCAAGCACACAAAAATGGACTTTCTGACTTGGCTAAAAAACTACCTCTATACAGTGTTAAAGTGGTTGCAGTAAAACCTAAGTTTAGTGCTTGCTCAGCCATGAGAAAGTCACATTGAATTTCACAGTTAAGTCTATATGGTCGTGACTCGATAACATCGGGAATCAGGTTTCGAAGCTGTGAGAGCTCAGCTTTTAGTGTAGTGGTACTCACTGGTCGATCGCCATATAAGGCATAGTGAAGCTCTTCTAGGTTTATGCCTTCCGGGCATAAAGCAAGAATACATAAAATTTCGATTTGGCGCTGCGTGAGTGTTAAGCTATGTTGATTGTATTGAACCTTAGGCGTGCCTAGCGCCTTAATATATAAAATGTTCTTTTGATGAAGTTGAATGGCTTGTTTTACAATATCGGCGCAACGTTCAACAGCTAAAATTCCAAGTGAGTTATGCTTTTGATATTTAGTTGATAAGTTCATAATGCCATAAAACTGGTCTGTATTTGCGTCAGTGATCGGGGCTGCATAACATACCCAGTCTCTAACGCTGTTCATCTGGTTTTCATGTGAATAAACACAGCTTGCAGAATGTGTATTTAGTGCAAGACCAATTGCATTTTGACCAACTGCTTGGGTTGACCATTGTCCACCTTCAACAAAATGGACTTGTTCGGCAGATGAACGCATAGGCGTACTACTCCATGTCCAGAGTAAAGTACCGTGAGGGTCAGTCACCCCAATTGCCATATCCGCATCTTCAGCAATATGCATCAAATTTCTATGGCACTCTTGGATTGAACGACCAAATAAGGAATGTTGCCATTCCTGATCTAGATCAAATATAGGAGCCGCATCTAGATCGAGTGACGGCTTTTTCCCTAAACAAGGTGTTTCAGAGATTGTTTCCGGTCTAAAGAAAGACGGAAGGTTGTCTGTAGAAGGCAATAATAATTGTTTTGACATATCCATATCGAAGTTCCTTTATCGTTGAAATGGCGTATCCGTGGCCGCTCAACAGGTTTAGCTTTCTTATTGTGACTATTTCCTCGTTATTTCATTTACCTTAAATAATTTTAAACGGTTTGACTATTATCCTATTGGGTAAGTTTTGTTATTTCGCCTCGCCCTATGACAAAACATCCTCTCTTGAAAATGGCTTTGGTGCAGATTCACCGAAATATTGCCGATCGGCAAAATAGCTAGAACGGACCATTGGCGCACTCCAGATATTTTTAAAGCCTAAACGCTGGCCATGCTGAGTGTATCTTTCAAATTCTTGTAAATTCACAAACCGGTGAATAGGGGCATGTGATTTAGAGGGCTGTAAATATTGTCCAATAGTCACTAAATCTACATCATGATCTTTTAAATCGTTGAGTAGAGCAATAACCTCAGCTTCAATTTCTCCTAGCCCTACCATTAGGCCGCATTTAGTTTTGATATCAGGACAGTATTTTTTAAAACGTTTTAATAAATTTAACGAATGCTCATAGTCCGAACCGGGGCGCATTGCTTTATATAAACGCGGTACTGTCTCAATATTATGATTAAACACATCGGGTGGTGATAAGCTTAATGTAGAGAGTGCTGTTTCTAAACGGCCACGAAAGTCCGGAACTAAAATTTCAATTAGCGTATCTGGACAACGGTTTCTGATTTCTTCAATACACTTCACAAAATGTGCTGCGCCACCATCGTGTAGATCATCACGGTCTACAGAGGTAATGACTACATATTTTAAGTTTAGGTTAGCGACCGTCTCAGCTAGATGTTTAGGTTCATTTTCATCTAAAGGCATTGGACGACCATGTGCTACATCGCAGAAAGGGCAACGTCTTGTACAAATATCTCCCATAATCATAAATGTTGCCGTACCACCACCAAAACATTCAGGTAGATTTGGACATGCGGCCTCTTCGCAAACACTATGTAGCTTTTGTTGGCGTAATAAATTTTTGATACGTTGAATTTCTTCGAAATCAGTTATTTTTGCTCGAATCCATTCAGGTTTTTTAGGTAGTTCTTCGGTAGGTAAAATTTTAATAGGAATACGAGAAACTTTATCTATTCCTCTTAACTTAATACCTGTCTCTATTTGCCTTTTTAAGTCCATATATAAAATTCCATTTTATATTAAATTAATTTGCAACTTGACTGGTTATAATAAAAAACCTTATTTCTATAAATAAGAAATAAAGAATTTATTAATGCGTATAGTGCACAGCAAATATTATAAATTAATAAAGGTTGGTTAAAGGTTTGTTTTACAAGTATATGAAATGAATTAAAATTTTTTAATTTTATTTTTGCAGTGTAAGCTTGTGATATATAAAAATTAATAGCTAAAAAACTTATTTAAAACTTTTTAGTCTAATAGCATATTAAATTAAATTGAGCTTTATTATTTATAGCGAAATATATAACACTCGCTGAAACTTGGTTAATTTTTAATAATCAAGATAATAAAGGAAAAGGATATGCAATTAACGGAAGAGCAATTACTCGCAGCATATAAACGCATGCGTGATATTCGTGAATTTGAAGATCGACTTCATGAAGAAAATACCAATGGTGATATTCCAGGTTTTATTCACTTATATAGCGGAGAAGAAGCTGTAGCAGTCGGGATTTGCGAAAACTTAACCGACAAAGACTATATCACTTCAACACACCGTGGACATGGACACTGTATTGCAAAAGGCTGTGATATTCACGCCATGATGCTGGAAATTTTCGGTAAAGATGACGGACTATGCCGTGGAAAAGGCGGTTCTATGCATATTGCCGATTTAGATAAAGGTATGCTCGGTGCCAACGGGATTGTGGGTGGTGGGCCTCCTTTAGCAATTGGTGCAGCGTTGACAGCGAAAACCTTAAAGACTGGTGGCGTCGGACTGTCTTTTACAGGTGATGGTGGTTCAAACCAAGGCCTTACTTTTGAAGCGATGAACATGGCTGTTGTTCTTAAACTTCCTGTGATTTTCGTTTTTGAAAATAACGGTTTTGGTGAGGGGACTGGTCATGATTACGCTGTAGGAAGCAAAGACATTGCTGGTCGTGCAGCAGGCTTTGGTTTACCGGCAGTTAAAGTTGATGGTACAGACTTCTTTGCTGTCTATGAAGCCGCTCAAATTGCTATTGAACGTGCACGCCGTGGTGAAGGCCCAAGTGTGATTGAAACCATTACAAACCGCTTTTATGGCCACTTCGAAGGTGACCCCGGCTTGATTCGTTCTAAAGAAGAAGTCGAGTTCATCAAAGAAAATAAAGATCCTTTGAAAATTTTCCGCGAAAAAGTCAAAGGCAAAATTGATGAAGCCAAACTAGACGAGATTGATGCATCTTCTAAGGCAAATGTTGATGATGCCGTTGCTAAAGCTCGTGCTGCGGCATACCCAAAACCAGAACAACTCCTTACTGACGTCTATGTCTCTTACTAAAGGAATAGTAAAGATGCCAAATAAAAGTTTTCGTAATGCAATTAAAGAAGCCATTGAATCAGAAATGCGCCGTGATCCAACCGTATTTGTTGTTGGTGAAGATGTCCGCGGTGGGCACGGCGGTAAAAACACTGAAGAAAACCAATTAGAAGGTTTTGGTGGTGTATTGGGCGTAACCAAAGGTTTATGGACAGAGTTTGGTTCGGAACGTGTGATTGATACACCAATTACCGAGTCTGCAATTATTGGTATGGCCGCTGGTGCTGCTGCAACAGGTTTACGTCCTGTTGCCGATTTAATGTTTATGGATTTCTACGGCGTGTGTCATGACATGCTCTATAACCAAGCCGCTAAATTCCGTTATATGTTTGGTGGAAAAGCAAAAGCACCCATGGTTGTACGTGGTATGATTGGTGCAGGTTTTTCTGCGGCAGCCCAGCATTCTCAGTCACCATATAACGTATTTGCCGCGGTTCCGGGCTTAAAAGTTGTGGTTCCATCTAGCCCATATGATGTGAAAGGGCTATTAATTCAGGCTATTCGTGATGATGACCCTGTAGTGTTCTGTGAACATAAAATGCTTTATGACATTAAAGGCGAAGTTCCAGATGATGCATATACCATTCCTTTTGGTGTAGCAAATTACACCCGTGAAGGGACAGACGTGACCATTATTGCTTTAGGTTTGATGGTACATCGCGCTAATGAAGTGGCAGACAAACTGGCAAAAGATGGCATTTCGGTTGAAGTGGTCGACCCTCGCACAATTTCACCTCTGGATGAAGAAGGAATTTTAGAGTCTGTTGCATCGACTGGGCGTGTGGTTATTGTGGATGAATCAGCGGCACGCTGTGGTTTTGGTCATGATGTTGCTGCACTGATCGCGCAAAAAGGTTTCCACTATTTGAAAGCACCTGTTGAACTCGTAACGCCACCACATACGCCTGTTCCATTCTCTCCAGTTTTAGAAAAAGAATGGATTCCAAGTGTAGAGCGTATTGAGCAAGCTGTGCGAAAAACATTGGAGGCTTAGGATGAGCGAAATTAAAACGCTGGAGATCCCGAAATGGGGATTATCCATGGAAGAAGGCACGATCGCCCAATGGTTGATTAAAGAGGGTGATAGCTTTAATAAGGGCGATGAAATTTGTGAAATTGAAACCACAAAAATCGTCAATGTGTTAGAAGCGCCTTTTGCTGGAACGCTCCGTAAAATTTTAGCGAAAGATGGTGATACTTTACCTGTTGGTGGTCTTATTGCCGTATGTGCTGATAGTGAAGTTTCTGATGCAGAAATTGAAAAGTTTATCGCATCATTAGGTGGTTCAGCAGCTCAAGCACCTTCGGAACAAAGTAAAGCGGAAACATCTGCACCTATTGCTGAGAAAGCAGAACAGCCACAGACTGTAGCAGCTAGTGCTTCAGCTCCTGCAAAGGTCGCTAAAGGTGACTATGCTGTACCCGAGTCATTACAAGGTTATCAAACATCTGATGATTTGTTTGCAACACCGCATGCCTTGAAGCTTGCAGAAAAGCACAATGTAAACTTGGCAAAAGTCACAGGTTCTGGTCGTGAAGGACGTATTAGTGTTCAAGACATCCAGAAGACTGTACAGGCTGCTGGTGGTCAGTGGCCTGATGTTAAGCAGCAAACTCAAACTAAAGTGGTTAAATCTACAGCTGATGATAGCCAAATTTTAGCGACGCCTGTAGCACGCCGTTTAGCAAAACAATGGGGCATTAACCTAAATGACTGCCGTGTTTCAGGTACTCGTGGCCGTGTCTGTAAAGAAGATGTTGAGGCAGTTTACTATCGTAATAACCCAACGCCATTAAATGAACAACCTGTGCAATGTGCAGCTCAACCACAATCAACCGTTACGACGGTGGCGATGAATGGGATGCGTAAAGCGATTGCTTCACGGTTACAGGCTGCAAAACGTAACGCACCGCATTTCCGCTTAGTGGTCGATCTCAACGTAGAGGCTTTGCAAAAATTACGTAAGCAGATTAATGAGACTGTTCCACAAGTGAAACTTTCTATTAATGACATGCTAATTAAGGCAGCTGCCGCCGCACTGATTAAAGTACCTGAGGTGAATGTTCAATTTGATGAGGCTACTCAATCAATTTTACAGTTCTCTCAAGCGGATATTTCCGTGGCCGTAGCGATTCCAAACGGTTTAATTACACCCATTGTGAAAGCTGCAAATCAAAAATCGTTGGCACAAATTTCCGATGACATGCGTGATTTGGCAACTCGTGCTAAGACTGGCAAGTTACAACCTGACGAGTTTCAGGGTGGTAGCTTTAGCATTTCAAATTTAGGAATGTTAGGCATTAAACAGTTCGATGCCATTATTAACCCACCGCAAGGTGCAATTATGGCATTAGGTGCTTCGGAATCTCGCGCTGTTGTCGAAAATGGCAATGTAGTGGTTCGTGAGATTGTCACAGCGACGTTGTCATGCGATCACCGAGTTATTGATGGCGCAGTTGGGGCGAAATTCTTGGCCAGCTTTAAGCAGTTTGTTGAAAACCCTGCTTTAATTTTGGTGTAGGAGAACCCGCATGTCAGAAGCTCAATTTGATTTAATTGTGATTGGCGCGGGACCGGGTGGGTATGTGGCTGCAATTCGTGCAGCCCAGCTCGGGTTAAAAACCGCAATTGTAGAAGAGCGACATTTAGGCGGAATTTGTCTAAATTGGGGCTGTATTCCAACCAAAGCTTTGCTTGCAGGGGCAGAGCTCGCAACCCAGTTTAAACATGCCGGACAGTTTGGTTTTCAGGTATCGCAACTCGATTTTGATATTCAAAAGCTTGTGCAACATAGCCGACAAGTGTCAGCTCAATTAGTACAAGGCATCGATTACTTGTTGAAAAAGAATCAGGTCACTGTTTTTAGTGGTCGCGCTCAACTTACAGCGAAAGAAAAAATTGAAGTGACCGATGCTCAAGGTAATAGTCAGGCTTTGAGTGCACCACATATCATTTTGGCAACTGGAGCTAAAGCCCGACATGTTCCTCAACTTCCTGTCGATGGAACATATGTCTGGAGCTATAAAGAAGCGCTTGTTCCAGAGCAGTTACCGAAAAGTTTACTGGTTGTAGGTTCAGGTGCAATTGGTAGTGAGTTTGCCAGTCTTTATCAAGATTTGGGATGTCAGGTGACCCTTATTGATTTGGCTAAACAAATTTTACCGACCGAAGATGCAGAAGTTGCTCAATTTGTTAGAAAACAATTTGAACAAAAAGGTATGAAAGTCTTAACCGATGCTGTCGTTCAAAGTATTCAGATTGAAAATGAGCAAGTCCACTGTGTGGTTGAAACGGCAAATGATGTTCAAACGCTTGTTTTTGACCGCGTGCTTTCGGCAATTGGTGTACAGCCGAATACCACAGGGCTAGGACTAGAACGTTTAGGTGTAGAACTCAATCCACAAGGTTTTGTGGCAATTGATGACTATTGTAAAACCAACGTAGCAGGGCTTTATGCCATTGGTGATGTTGCTGGAGCGCCTTGTCTCGCTCATAAAGCAAGCCATGAAGCCATGATATGTGTCGAGAAAATCGCTGGTGTGGCAAACGTCCATTCACTCGACCGTAGCCAGATACCCGGTTGTATTTTTACACATCCACAAGTGGCAAGTATTGGTTTAACGGAAAATGCAGCAAAAGCTAAGAATCTACCTATACGTATTGGTAAGTTTTCTTTAACTGCAAATGGTAAAGCTTTAGTAATTGGAGATGCGTCAGGTTTCGTTAAAACGGTGGTACATGCAGAAACGGGCGAGCTGCTTGGTGCACATATGGTGGGTCATGAAGTGACCGAACATATCCAAGGATTTGCCATTGCGAAATATCTAGAAGCAACTGATGAAAGTTTAGCTCAAGTGATTTTCCCGCATCCAACATTATCAGAAGCCATGCATGAATCTATTTTGGCTTCAATGCAACGAGCGATTCATATGTAGAAATTCTACATTTACAGGAGTTGAACATGGTTAAGGGATTAAAAAATAAAGTCGCTTTAGTGACTGGGGCAGCCCAAGGCATTGGCCGTGGGATTGCCCTGCGCTTGGCGCAAGAAGGGGCACATATTGCATTAGTTGATATGAAACAAGATCGACTCAACGATGTGCAGCAGGAAATTCAGGCTTTAGGTGTAAATGCGAGCACTTTTATTGCTGATGTAAGTGACCGCGAGCAGGTGTATGCTGCTATAAATCATGCTGAGCAGGCCCTTGGTGGGTTTGATGTCATGATTAATAACGCTGGAATTGCACAAGTTCAAGCGATTGCGGATATCACACCTGATGAATTCCAAAAAATTGTTGATATTAATATTGGTGGAGTGCTGTGGGGAATACAGGCTGCTGCTGCAAAATTTAAACAACGCCAACATAAAGGTAAAATCATTAATGCTTGCTCAATTGCAGGCCACGATGGGTTTGCTTTACTCGGTATTTACTCGGCAACCAAATTTGCGGTACGAGCACTTACCCAAGCTGCGGCAAAAGAATATGCCAGTCACGGTATTACGGTAAATGGATATTGCCCCGGAATTGTCGGAACGGACATGTGGGTTGAAATCGATAAACGTTTTGCTGAAATTACCGGTGCTGCAATTGGTGAAACTTATAAAAAATATGTGGAAGGCATTGCTTTAGGTAGAGCCCAAACACCAGATGATGTAGCTGCATTAGTTGCTTTTCTGGCAAGTGAAGATTCGGACTATATAACGGGGCAATCCATTTTAACGGACGGCGGAATTGTCTATCGCTAAAACAATATCCTGATTTGAGGGAGATAATAATGAAAGCAGCGCGTTTTTATGACAGAGGCGATATTCGTATTGAAGATATCCCTGAACCAGAAGTCACTCCCGGCACTGTAGGCATTAAGGTAGCTTGGTGTGGAATCTGTGGTACAGATTTGCACGAATTTATGGAAGGGCCAATTTTTATTCCACCGTGTGGACATCCGCATCCTATTTCAGGTGAATCTGCACCGATTACTATGGGACATGAGTTTTCAGGTGTTGTCTATGCCGTCGGTGAAGGTGTTGATGATATTGAAATTGGTCAGCATGTCGTCGTAGAGCCTTATATTGTGGCCGATGATGTGCCGACTGGACCGGGTGATAATTATCATCTTTCTAAAAATATGAACTTCATTGGTTTAGGCGGTCGTGGTGGTGGTTTATCGGAAAAAATTGCAGTTAAACGCCGTTGGGTGCATCCAATTTCCAATAAAATTCCGCTAGATCAGGCAGCCTTAATTGAACCGTTATCGGTGGGTCATCATGCTTTCGTACGTAGTGGTGCAAAGGCTGGTGATATTGCACTGGTTGGCGGTGCGGGGCCAATTGGTTTATTGCTTTCGGCAATTTTAAAAGCGAAAGGTCTTAAGGTCATCATTACCGAACTAAGTGCCAAACGTAAAGAAAAAGCCAAAGAGTCGGGTGTTGCAGATTATATTTTAGACCCGTCAGAAGTTGATGTTGTTTCTGAGGTCATGAAAATTACTAATGGTAATGGCATCGATGTCGCGTTTGAATGTAGTAGCGTTAATAAGGTATTAGATACTTTGGTTGCGGCAGTGAAACCAACAGGCGTGATCGTTATAGTTTCGATTTGGAGCCATCCAGCATCAATTAATGTGCATAGTGTAGTAATGAAAGAGCTTGATGTACGAGGCACAATTGCCTATGTAAATGACCATCAGGAGACTATTAAACTGGTTGAAGAAGGTAAAATAAATCTGGAACCTTTTATTACGCAGCGCATTCAACTTGATGATTTGATTTCACAAGGTTTTGAAACCTTAATTCATAACAATGAATCAGCCGTTAAGATTATCGTACATCCATAAATAGACACTTAAGCCTATAAAAAAAGAGCGATGATTCGCTCTTTTTTATTAAAGTAAATTGTTGTCTTGGGCTTCAATAATAGGGGGTAATGGCTGTCCTAAAGAACTTAGAGACTCACGTTCAATCAAACGCACAATAGAGTCGAGCGGTAAATCATTTTCTTGCAAACCGAAAGGTTCTTCAATTTGAGCGCTTAATGCATCTAGTCCTAAAAACATATAAGCGATTAAGCCGACAATAAGTGGTGTCCAAATACCTAAAGCTGCTTCAAGGCTAAATGGTAGAATGAAACAGAAACAGTAAACGGCGCGGTGCAAAAGTACTGAATATGAGTAGGGTAAAGGTGTCCCAGCAATACGGTCACAACCCGCTTGAATATTACCTAGCTCAACAATATGGCGTGTCAGAGTGCCATAGATAATGTCACTAATTTCGCCGTCTTTTAGAGCTTTGACTAAATCTTTTTGAATATTTTCGAGTACAAATTGCGGCGCATTAATATGCTCATTTAAATAATTAAGTGAAGAGTTATTTAAATAGGCAGGTTCAAGAAATTTTGTGGGTTCGACTGTTTGTTGACGTAAACGATCACGCAATAAATTACTAAAAATTAAGACCTGATGAATTAAATGTTCACGTTGTTCATTAGATAAAACATGGCTGTCTCTAACAATATGTCTGGCATTGGCAATTAGTGCGCCCCAAAGTTTGCGGCCTTCCCACCAACGGTCATAACACGCGTTATTTCTAAAACCTGTACAAATCGAAAGAATCACACCAAATATGGTAAATCCGATCGCGGGTACGGTAGGAATTTGAATCCAATGATAATAAGAGAGCCAGACCACACATGCTGAAATAAGTACCACAAAACTCAGTGCAGGCAAAACCTTCGGCAAAATTGTTCCTTTCCAAGCAAATAAGAGTTTAAATACATTGCTTTTATCACGAACAATCATATAAAGCCTTTGAACTAACGAACCTAACCAAGTGCAATATGATACGCCTTAGACGAGCTAAATACCTAGCTAAAGCTTATGCTTTTGTCTGTATCGCCAAAGAGTAGTGCGGCTAATTCCAAAAATATTCGCGACCATATTCAGGTTATGGTTATATTTTTCTAAAGCGGCTTGTACATTTTCTGGACTAAGCTCTGCATTTGTCTCGGGTAATTTAACGTAATCATCTGCATTTAAGAGTTCATTTGGTAAGTCTTCGACTTCAATTTCAACCTTACCATTTGCCATGGTTAAAGCATAAAGCAGGGTGTTTTTTAACTCACGAACATTTCCTGGCCAGTCATAATTCAATAAAACTTGCATGGCTTTTTGATTGACATGTCGAGGCATTGTGTCGAGTTGGGTTGAGCTCTCTTTTAAAATCTGATCGACAATAAGAGGAATATCGACTTTTCTCTCTCTGAGTGGTGGTATAAAAATTGGAATCACACGCAAACGGTAGAGTAAATCATGGCGGAAACGCCCAGCCTTAGCCTCTTCGCGTAAAGCTTTATGTGTGGCTGTAATAATGCGGACATTGGCCTGAATCGGTTTTTCACCACCGACTGGAGTAAACTCGCCTGTTTCTAACACTCGTAATAATTTAGCCTGAAGCTCTAAAGGAATCTCGGCAATTTCATCTAGAAACAGTGTTCCACCTGCGGCACGTTCAAACACGCCTTTATGGTCACGAATTGCTCCCGTAAAAGCACCTTTCACATGCCCAAATAGTTCACTTTCTAGAATATTGGCATTAAGAGCTGCACAGTTAATCGCTACAAAAATCTTATTTTTACGTTGGCTATAATCATGAATTGCTTGTGCCACCAGTTCTTTACCGCTACCAGATTCACCGCGTACGAGCACTGGAAACTCAGTAATTGCCACTCTTTGAATAATTGAAAACATACGAGTCATTTCTGGTGAACAGCTATTAAAGATCTTGCTTAACTCTTGTAATTGTTCTGTCAGCTCTACTTGATTAGCAATATCATTCTCTATGCTAACGGGCTGTAGAATATGCAATTTCCCGATAATGCGATGCTCTGCGATGTAAATATCATTTTCCTGATAGATGAATCGCTTTCTCATTTTAGGAGTATTGATTTCAAGATACTGATTGTGATGATCTTGAGTAAGCGCTGCCATGCTCTCTACAGAAATATCGTCTGTATTAAATTTATAGTGAATTGCTTGAGTAGATGTGTCCGCTAAAAACAGACTCGCATTTGGGAATAAAGCTTTTAATTGCTCAAATAAAATAAAAAAATCTTGTTCTGACTTAAAATTTAACTTTACCATTTTATGTGTTTCACAATCGTTTCATTGAAACATACTTGAGTTCCAAAGGAACATCAAGCTGAGTTTATTTTCTAACGTTAATTTTACCTATTATTTTAAATATTTGATTTTTGTATTTATTATTTAATTTTAAATAATTGGCATCTTATTTGCAAAATATAGGAAAGAAATAAATTATTAGGGTATAAATCATGTTCTTTAAGCAGTTTTTTGAGCAGGCAAGTTCGACTTATACATATATGCTTGGGTGTGAAGAAACACGAGAGGCTGTTTTAATTGACCCAGTCGCATCAGATATAGAGATTTATGCAAAAGAATTAGAGCAGCATCAATTTACACTCATCTATACCTTAGATACTCATGTTCATGCAGACCATATTACCGCTGCAGATTTACTTCGCGAACGTTTCCATTGCAAATCGGTTTTACATCGAAACTCAGAAGTAAGTTGCGGAGATATTTTAATTACTGATGGTTGCATGCTTAAAGTTGGCAACCTCAGTATTGAAGCGCGTTACACACCAGGTCATACCAATGCTTGTACGAGTTACTTGGTTGAAAACATGGTTTTCACTGGTGATGCATTATTAATTGATGGGTGCGGTCGAACTGACTTCCAACAAGGTAATGCAGGCACACTTTATGACAGTATTCATAAGCAACTTTTCAGCCTACCTGACGAGACTATTGTGTATCCGGGACACGATTATAAAGGTCGTCTGTCTTCAACAATTGGTTATGAACGCTTAAATAATTCACGTCTAGGTCAGAATCGTTCGCGTGAAGATTTTATTAAATTAATGAATAACTTAAATCTGCCATATCCAAAACAAATCGATAAAGCACTTCCTGCTAATCAGGCTTGCGGCTCAATTTCACAATTATAAGGTGGCAATATGGAACTTAAACGAGTTAATCAAGATTTTTATGTTGCTGGCCAGATTACTGCCAACGATATTGTAAAAATTGCAGACCAAGGAATAAAAACTCTGATATGTAACCGCCCGGATGGAGAAGGTGCAGACCAACCCAATGTGATTGAAATTGAAGAAGCAGCTCAACAATATGGTCTAAAGGTAATTTATCAGCCTGTGACCAGTGGCAAAATTACCGATCAACAAGTTGCCGAGTTTAAACAGCTTTATAAGAATGCCCAAAAACCTGTTTTAGCGTATTGCCGTTCTGGTATGCGTGCAATCAGTTTATGGGCTTTGGCCGAAGTTGCCCCACAAGATGTAGCACTGTTAGTTGAGTCGGGTAACAAACTTGGTTTTAACTTAAAAGGCTTAGTGCCACGTATTTTAAAACGTGATCATGAACCAGCGACAATTCCTTGTTATAGCGTTGTGATTGTGGGCGCTGGAGCAGCAGGAATTTCTGTAGCATCGAGCTTACTGTCTCGCGAACCTCATTTAGATATTGTCATTATTGATCCGGCAGATACCCATTATTATCAACCGGGCTGGACCATGGTCGGTGGCGGTATTTTTAAACCACAAGTAACCGCACGCTCAATGGCAAGTGTGATTCCTTCAAAAGTAAAATGGATGAAAGCCGCCGTTGCTGGATTTGACCCTGAGCATAATCAGGTTATTTTGGAAGGATGCCAACCTATTCAATATAAAGCGTTGGTCGTCTGTCCTGGTTTAAAACTCAATTGGCATGGCATTGAAGGCTTAGTTGAAACCTTAGGTAAAAATGGGGTGACGTCTAACTATCGTTATGATTTAGCGCCGTATACATGGGAACTGGTGCAACAGCTAAACGGTGGAAAGGCAATCTTTACCCAGCCACCTATGCCTATTAAATGTGCCGGTGCTCCTCAAAAAGCAATGTACCTTTCAGCGGACTACTGGTTAAAGCAAGGCAAACTCAAAAATATATCTATCCATTTTTATAACACCGGCGGTGTTTTATTTGGTGTGAAGGAATATGTACCTGCACTAATGCAATACGTTGAAAAATATGGCACTGAACTTCATTTTAACCATCAACTTGTCAAAGTAGACGGGCCTGCAAAGAAAGCATGGTTCAAAGTGGTGAATGATGAAAATGCAGCATTGGTCGAAACAGATTTCGATATGTTGCATGTTGTTCCACCACAACAAGCGCCCGACTTTATTCGTGCAAGTTCTCTTACTGATGAAGCCGGCTGGGTGAGTGTTAATCCTCAAACCTTACAACACACACAACATGCCAATATTTTTGCTTTAGGCGATGTGATGAATGCACCTAATGCCAAAACTGCTGCTGCGGCACGGGCACAAGCTCCGATCGTTGCGGTTAATGTTATAGCCCAGCTCAAAGGTGAGCAAAACTTCTGCGAGTACAACGGCTATGGCTCATGTCCACTCACAGTAGAGCGTGGAAAAATCGTTCTGGCTGAGTTTGGCTACGGCGGCAAATTACTTCCAAGTTTTCCAAAATGGGTGATTGATGGGCAAAAACCTTCTCGTTTGGCTTGGCTGCTTAAAGAGCAGATTTTACCGCCGATTTACTGGCAAGGCATGCTTAAAGGCCGTGAGTGGATGGTCAAACCTGAGCGAGGATAAGTAAAGCAACGCTTTACCCTGAGAAGCGACTAAAGCTTCGCAAGAAGACGAGAACTATGTTCGAGTTAAGAGGATAAACAAAGCAACGCTTTGTCCTGAGAAGTGACTAAAGCTTCGCAAGAAGACGAGATCAACTCACTCATTAACCAGCAGTCTACTGCAAACGATGTATATGCAATTTTAGGCTTTTAATATGTTATTACTTGTCGTTGAAGGCATTGTGATTGGCTTTTTACTTGGTCTTACCGGTGCGGGTGGTGGCATTCTTGCTGTACCCGCGCTTATGACCAGTCAAGGCTGGAGCGTGGCGCAAGCTGCACCGATTGGGTTATTAGCAGTTGCGCTATCTACACTCATTGGAACTATTGAAGGCTTATTTAAAAAGATAGTTCGTTATCGTGCTGCAATCTGGATTGCCTTAATTGGTGCCCCTATGGCACATATCGGTATTTTAATAGCTAACACAATTTCACCTATTTGGCTCATGTTAATGTTTAGCTTGGTCATGTTTACAGTGGGCTATCGACTTATTAGTAACCGAATTTCGGATTTTCATAACCCGCCGTGTCAGGTCAACCCAAGTACGGGACGCTTTATCTGGAATTTTAAAACTGGTGGTGTGCTTGCGAGCATCGGGATTATTGCTGGGCTTTTAACTGGTATGTTAGGGGTTGGAGGCGGCTTTGTAATTGTACCCGCGCTTAGAAAAGTCACAAATTTGGATATGCATAGCATTGTTGCAACCTCACTTATGATTATTTTCCTGATTAGTGGAATGAGTATTGTGATGCATATTGCAGAGGGCTTTCACTATCCAGTCGCCATTACTAGTGCGTTCGCGCTCGCATGTACATTCGGTATGTTATTAGGACGCCGAGCTATTCGGTTTATTCCGTCTGCAATTGTACAAAAGGTCTTTGCTTTAATGGTTTTTGCTGTCGCAATTTATATGGTTATTAAGATTGTTAATCTAACAAATATCTGAGCGATATAGTATTTTAACCTTCTCTATAAATAGCAATTTTTCCAAGATGAGATATTAAAATTATCTTTGGAAAATTGATTTAAACCATTTAAATTTTTGAGAAAGTGAAATGAAGCGAATTAATGTAGCAATTTGTGGTTTTGGACGGATTGGGCAACAAATTGCAGAGCTTCTTTTAAATCGATCGACCTACTATAAACAAAAATATCAAATTGATGCCCGTTTAGTGGGTATCTGCAACTCATCATCAGGTTTAATTAACCAAGATGGTTTACAAGCTTCAAAGTGGCTAGATAAAACACAATATCAAGCAGGCCTAACAGAGCAAAAGTTTTTAGAAAAGGTTCAAGCAGATGTCATTATTGAAACTGGACCAAGTGATTATGTGACAGGTGGGAAAGGCCTATTTTATTTAAATTATGCTTTAACACATAGCATGCATGCGATTGCGGTATCTAAAGGTGCTTTAGTCGTAGAAGGTAAAAAACTAATTAACTTGGCACATCAGCACAATAAAAAACTATTTTTTAGCGGTGCCACTGCTGCAGCTTTACCGACTGTTGATTTGTTTGAATATAACTTGGCTGGTTGCCAAATTTTAGAAATAGAAGGGGTGTTTACAGGTACCACAAATTTTATTTTAAATGATATGTTGCAACATGAATGCGCATTTGCAGAATCTCTTGAAAAAGCTCAAGCAAAAGGTATTGCTGAACCGAATAGTTCTTTCGATGTAGATGGATGGGATACCGCTGCAAAAATTACGATACTAGCCAATACTGTTTTGGGAGCTGAGGTAAAAATTCAGGATATTCCAAGACAAGGAATTAGTCATGTTACGACTGAACATATTCGTGATTGGAAAAAAGAAAATGTAATTCCTCGTCTGGTTGGTTTTATCCATATTAAAAATCTGCAAATTCAAACAGGTGTTGAATTAAGGTTAGTCCCAGCAAATCATCCGTTTGCTCATCTGCAAGGTTCTAATAAATGTATTCGGGTGTTAACGCAAGAAATGGGGGAATTTGTTGTCAGTGGAGGGGCATCTGCGCCATTAGCCACAGCAGCCGCGGCTTTAAAAGATTTTGAGTTGATGCTAAAAACGGGCTGCTAAAATTAATTATGATTTATAAAAAAGCAGGCTTTTATGCCTGTTTCTCACAATTTTTTTGATTGCTAAATAACTTCTTTCCAGTTTCAAACTTACTAAACATTAAGTAGTTACCAAGTAAGATGAGTAAAATTCCAAATACAGCATTTAAAGTCCACTCATATCCTTCAAAGAAAGTAGAAACTGTTAAAGCAACTAAAGGAAAGAGCAACGTGCTATAGGCTGCTTTGGCTGCGCCAATTCGTCCGACCAGAGAAAAATAAGCAGAGAACCCAATAACCGTGCCAAATACAGCTAAGTATAGTACCGAGCTTAAAAATGGGAAATTCATCGGCGGCATTAAATCTTGTCCTGTAAATAAAGCCAGAATTAACATCACCAATGCGCCATAAGTCATGGCATAACAGTTTGTTGAAAAGATATTTAGGCCACGTTTTTGGTGTCTAACACTAATCATATTCCCTAAAGAAAAACCGTAAGTGCCTATTGCACATAGCCCAATACCCATTAATAACTGCGCATTAAACTGGCTATTAATCAGATCGTGCCAAAATAGTAAAACAATACCACTTAGGCCCAAAAGTGCAGCTGGCGCAAAGTTTGGGGAAGGTTTCTGCTTAAAAAAGATAAGTGCATTAATGGCATTAAAGAAAACCGCCATCGAAAAAATGACAGACTCTAAACCGCTATTTACATATTTAACCGCAGTATAAAAACAAATAAAGTTTAGGCCAAAAACACAAAGTCCTTGCAGCATACAGAACAAGTGATCTTTTAAAGCAATTCGCTGTAATTTTCCTGAAAATAGTAAAACAACCCAAAGTAATAAGGCTGAAATAGCAAAACGCCATAAAATTGCGACAACGGGTGTTGCATAATGGCTTTGAACGGCAATTCCAATCCATGTTGTTCCCCAAATCAACACCACCGCAACATAGAGTAAAATATTCATAACTTCATCCTCGATTACCAAGCTTAAGTATCTAGGAATGCTTCATTTTTCACGTATATATTCTTGTGTTGTACATGCAAGATCTTGCGTTTTTTATAGATCTAAACTAGCTGAATTTTGCTGAATATGGTTAACTTAAGCTCAATCATATTCGTTTTAATTTTGCATGGCTTATCAAACTTTAGAACAGCTGCAGCAGTCTAAAGCCAAGCTTCACGAAACTGTGGTGCTTGATGAAAATATGCAACTTGCATTTTGGTCTAATCAGCAAGATCGTGTAAGTGTCTGTAGCGATCACCACACTTTAAGTCTTTATATTCAAGATGGTTATGAAAGCTATCAAAAAACACCTGCGGGCTGGAAAAATGGCGGTGGACCAGGACGTTTTTGCCTATTGCCCGAGCATCAGGAGTCGACTTGGGACATACGTGGTGGACTTAAATTTGTCCACTTGTACTACACCGACCAACATTTGCGTGATGTTGCTGAAAAAATATGGGACAAAGAGCCGAATCAAATTGAACTAAACGAAGTTGTCTTTAATGACGATGAACGGATTCGGGCGTTATATCAATTTTTCTTATTAGATTGCGATTGGCAAGATTCTTCAAATCATTTGCAAATGAGTACAACGGCAAGTTTATTGTTGAATCACTTAATTCGGAAATATAGCAGTGTTCAATGGCAACAGCCTACTATCAAGGGTGGGCTGGCACCTCATAAACTCAAATATATTCAGGAATGGATTGAAGATCATCTAGATCAGGCACTCACTTTGTCTGATTTGGCGAATGTTGTGAATTTAAGCGAATACCATTTTGCTCATATGTTTAAACAGTCCATGAATATGGCGCCTCACCAATATGTCATGCAAAGACGCTTAACAAAGGCCAAGGGGCTAATTCAGTCATCTCAGCTTTCTTTGCAAGATATTGCCCTAGTATGTGGGTTTAGTTCAGCAAGCCATTTAAGTCATCGCTTTAAACAATTTTATGGCATGAGTCCTTCGCAGTTACGTTAAGTGTCTAATGTAATTGGTTTCTCCTGAGCTGCGTCAAATGCAGCTCTTGCCGCATCAATATCTGCAATATGCTGCTGAGCCCATTGGCCTAAAGCAATTACAGGTTCTGTAAGTGAATGGCCCAGTGGAGTTAATTCATATTCAACATGAGGTGGAACTACAGGATAAACCGTACGTTTAACCAACCCATCTCGTTCTAAACCACGCAAACATAATGTAAGCATACGCTGCGATATTCCATTGATACGTCTCTTTATTTCAGAAAAGCGATGAGGATGTGATGCAAGTGTCATTACAATGAGTATACTCCATTTCTCTCCAACTCTAGCCAACACTTGACTGACTCTTTGGCAATCTGAACTCTGGATATCATGAGGTATGGTTACAGTCATATTACTTGGTTCCCTAAATGTGCCTTCTTGTACATAAGAATAATAGTAGTAACATAATTAGCTCAAGTAACAATTTTATACTGTAGGTATAAGCGATGAAACTACTTCAAATTGACACAAGTATTTTAGGTGAGCAGTCTGTTAGCCGCCAACTCACCTCATCTGTTATTCGTCAGCTCAGCACAGCTTATCCAGATGCAGAAATTATTCATCACGATTTTGCTTTAGAGCCAATTCCTCATTTGTCTGATGCTGAGTTTTTAGCATGGCAAGGTGTTGAACCTAATAATGAAACAGCGCAACAACGTGTTGCAAGAAACACCCAATATTTGGATGAGTTCTTATCGTCAGATATCGTTGTAATTGGCGCACCTATGTATAACTTTAGCTTCCCATCACAGTTAAAAGCGTGGCTTGACCGTCTATCTGTTGCTGGTAAAACATTCCGTTACACGGAAAACGGTCCTCAAGGTTTAGTAGAGGGGAAACGTGTCATTATTGCTTCTTCGCGTGGTGGTGTGTATTCAGAAGGTTCACCAGCCGAAGCTTTAGACTATCAAGAAACTTATATCAAGGCGTTTTTCAATTTTATTGGGGTGACTGATATCACTTTTGTGCGCGCCGAAGGGATCGCTTTCGGCCCAGAAGCACGTCAAGCTGCCTTAGATAATGCAGCAGCGCAAATTGCCCAGTTAGCGGGTTAAAAATATAAATAGCCGAACAGTAAAGGAACTGTTCGGCCTTATTGAGATTATGATTTTGAAAAATCAATTCAATCAGTAAATAACTAAAAGAAAGTGACTGCGAGCCCAACCAGTGCCGAAGCAAAAATGACATACAGCACGTTAATGTTAAATCGGAATAAAGCAATAAATGCAGCTACAGTAATGAGGGCCGCGACAATATCAAAACGGCCTGAAAAACCCTGTGGCCATAACACATGGTAACTAAAAAATAGTGCTAAATTTAAAATGACACCGACCACAGCTGCAGTAATGGCGGTAAGGGGTGCAGTAAATTTAATTTCGTTATGCGTAGATTCAATAATCGGTGCACCCGCAAAAATAAAGACAAATGAAAATAGAAAGGTAAACCAAGTCACAATAACTGCACCGAGTGCTCCAGCAAAAAATAAATGCTCAGAGCCAAGTAATGAATGATTAACGCCTCCTAAAAAACCAACAAAGGCAACGACCATAATTAGTGGACCGGGTGTAGTTTCACCAAGTGCCAATCCATCAATCATTTGTGTAGGTGAAAGCCATCCAAAATGATTGACAGCCCCCTGATAGACATAAGGTAAAACCGCGTAAGCGCCCCCAAACGTAAGCAGCGCAGCTTTAGTGAAAAACCAAGCCATTTGGGTATAGGAATGATGCCATCCAAAATATGCGCCTAAAGCTAAAATTGGCAATAACCATAAAGCGATTGCCACAAAAATAAGTCTGGCTAACCGTGACCAATGGAATTTAGCGTGCTCTGGTGTTGGGGTATCATCATCAATATATGCCGGACCATAATCTTTTTGACTAGCTTTATGCCCACCCGCGGAGGAAAATAGTTCTGGGTACTTTTTACTCGCTAAATAGCCAGCAATACCTGCTGATAAAACGATAAGCGGGAAAGGAAGCTTTAAGACAAAAATGGAAAAAAACGCTGCAATTGCGACGACCCATAAAAACTTATTTTTAAGCGAACGACTGCCTATGCGGTAAGTTGCATGAAAGACGATTGCAGTGACGGCAGGCTTTATCCCGTAAAAGATACCTGCAATAACAGGCACATCTCCAAATTTTATATAAACCCAAGATAGTCCAATTAAAATAAATAAAGAGGGCAATACAAATAGAATACCTGCAACCAATCCTCCCACAGTTCTATGCATAAGCCAACCAATGTAGGTTGCTAACTGCTGCGCTTCAGGTCCGGGTAACAACATGCAGTAGTTCAGTGCATGTAAAAATCTTTTTTCTGATATCCAGCGCTTTTGTTCAACCAGTTCCTGATGCATCACAGCGATTTGTCCAGCTGGCCCCCCAAAGCTAATAAAACCAAGCTTGAGCCAAAATAAGAAGGCTTGCCAGAAGGTGACTTGTTCCACTGAATCATCAGGGGTATTTAATTGTTTTTGTTGCATATTATCCCCTAAAAAATAATATTAATTTTTACGTTTATGGCATAACGGAGTATGTTTTATAGCATAACAAACACAAATGTATTTTTTATGATAACCATTCAACTTTTATAGATAACTATTTATTAATTTATTGATATTAAAAGAAATTATTTTTTTAACTAAAGTTATCGCTTTAAATTATTTCCAAAGCTGAAACATTTTAAACATTATTTGCTCAAGTTGTTATAACAGGTTGTGAGCCGTGAGCCAGCTACCCCAAGATCCCAAAAATCATAAGCCTCTTTACGATCAATTAAGGGAACTCATCCTTAATAAAATTGTAAATGGTGAATATGCCGTACTGAGCCAAATTCCATCTGAAAACGAGTTTGCTGAACAATTTGGTGTAAGTCGAATTACAGTTCGCCAAGCGCTCAACCAATTACAGTTGGAAGGCTATATTTTTAAGGTGCCAGGTAAAGGGACCTTTGTAAGCAAGCCAAAAACGTTCCAGAACATCTCAAGTTTGCAGGGTTTTGCAGAAGCAATGTCATCTGCTGGTCACGAAATTTTAAACCGTGTCATCTCGGCCGAGCTTAAGCAGATCCCGATGCACGTTGTGCCCAAATTGAAGTTACCTGTTAAAGCCAATGTGTATGAAATTCAACGTGTCCGTTTACTCAACCGTCAGCCAGTGTCGTATGAGTTGACTTATTTGCCTGAACATATTGGTTTGAAGCTTAAAGAGAAAGCGATTGATTTACGTACAACCGATATTTTCAAGGCATTAGAACAAGAGTGCGATATTCCTTTGGGACATGCGGATTTAAGCATTGATGCCACGGTAGCGGATGAAGAATTAGCGGCTTTGTTGCAAGTCGAAATCGGAACTCCGGTATTACGGGTCGAACGTTTGACTCATGACGCAAATGGCCAACCGATTGACTATGAATATCTTTATTTCTCGGGCGATACCTTCCAGTACCGTTTACGTATTCATCGTTAATAACTCAAATAAAAATAAGGAATATTCAATGGAAACTAAATATCTTGAGTTCGATATTGTGGTGATTGGTGGTGGAACTGCAGGGCCAATGGCTGCGATTAAAGCCAAACAAGAAAACCCCAATTTAAAAGTCTTGCTCATTGAAAAAGCGAATGTAAAACGTAGTGGGGCGATTTCAATGGGAATGGATGGACTGAATAATGCTGTCATTCCGGGCTACGCAACACCTGAGCAGTACACCAAAGAAATTACGATTGCCAATGATGGGGTAGTTAACCAAACCACTGTATATGCATATGCGAAGCATAGTTTCAAAACCATTCAACAACTCGATCAATGGGGTATTAAGTTTGAAAAAGATGAGACCGGCGAATTTGCAGTAAAAAAAGTACACCACATGGGGGCATATGTTTTACCTATGCCTGAAGGTCATGACGTTAAAAAAGTTTTATACCGTCAATTAAAGCGTGCTCAAGTCAAAATTAATAATCGGATTGTCACCACAAAGCTTTTAAAAAATGAGCAAGGTGCAATCAATGGTGTACTCGGTTTTGATTGTCGTAGTGGCGATTTCTATGTCATTAAAACGAAAGCTGCCATTTTATGTTGTGGTGCCGCAGGGCGTTTAGGTTTACCAGCTTCCGGTTATTTAATGGGCACTTATGAAAACCCAACCAATGCAGGTGACGGCTATGCAATGGCATACCATGCAGGTGCTGAGCTTGCTAACTTAGAATGCTTCCAGATTAATCCATTGATTAAAGACTATAACGGTCCGGCTTGTGCCTATGTGACTGGTCCTTTAGGAGGTTATACCGCTAACAGTAAAGGTGAACGTTTCATTGAATGTGACTACTGGAGTGGTCAAATGATGTGGGAGTTTTACCAAGAACTGGAAAGTGGTAATGGTCCTGTTTATTTAAAAGTAGATCATCTGGCCGAAGAAACCATTCAAACCATCGAAGAAATCTTGCATACCAATGAGCGCCCAAGCCGTGGACGTTTTCATGAGGGCCGAGGAACCAATTACCGTCAAGATATGGTGGAAATGCATATTTCAGAAATTGGTTTTTGTAGTGGACACAGTGCTTCTGGCGTATGGGTCAATGAAAAAGCTGAGACTTCGGTTAAGGGATTATATAGCGCTGGCGATATGGCGGCTGTACCTCATAACTATATGCTTGGTGCATTTACCTACGGGTGGTTTGCAGGTGTAAATGCCGCCCAATACGTGAATGTAGTTGAAGATAGTGAATTAAACCAAAGCGAAATAGAAGCAGAAAAAGCTCGAATATTTGCGCCAGTGGATTGCTCAGAAGGTTTACCTCCAGAACAAGTGGAATATAAGCTGCGCCGTTTTGTAAATGACTATTTGCAGCCCCCTAAAACTCGCCAAAAAATGGAAATTGGGCTCAAGCGTTTTGAAGAAATCAAACAAGATATTAAGCGAATTTCTGCAAGAAACCCACATGAGCTGATGCGTGCCGCTGAAGTTTCTTTTATTCGAGATTGCGCGGAAATGGCAGCAAGAGCTTCACTGTTTAGAGAAGAAAGCCGCTGGGGACTGTACCACTATAAAGCAGATTTCCCTCAAAAGAATAACTCGGATTGGTTCTGTCACGCGCATTTGAAAAAAGATGAACACGGCAATATGGTCAGTTTCAAAAAGCCAATCGAGCCTTATGTGGTTCCGATTAATCAAGATGAAGCTGTGTCGTATGACCGTTTACGTATTCAAAAAGATGTTGCTCTAGCAGACTAAATAAATCAGGAACTTAAATCATGGCTTTTATTTTTAAAGAAGTACAGCACCGTACTGTCGCACCCGTCATTATCGATGAAGATAAATGTATTGCTGATAAAGGATGCACTGTCTGTGTAGATGTTTGTCCAATGGATTTATTAGCAATCGATCCAACAACTCAAAAAGCTTATATGCAATTTGATGAATGTTGGTATTGCATGCCTTGTGAAAAGGACTGCCCAACAGATGCAGTCAAAGTAAATATCCCATACCTACTCAAATAATTAATTTGGAATACGCAACATGAGACAAAATAAATTGATCAATAAAAAACTATTACTCAGTAGCTTAATTGGTGCCATTGTACTCGGCACTTTGGGGTGCGGCAGTAAAACAGAAACTGTTCGTGTAGCGATTGGCACGCAAGACACCACTATTAACTGTGCAACAGGTGGGCTGCTCATTCGTGAATTGAATTTATTACCCAAATATTTGCCTAAAGATGGTAAATACAAACATGTTAAATATGACATTCAATGGAAAAACTTTACCTCTGGTGCACCACTTACCAGTGAGATGGTGGCTGGGCGTCTAGATTTGGGAGCAATGGCTGACTTTCCTGCGGTTAATAATTTAGCAGCATTTAAAAAAGCTGGGAAAGAAAGCATATTTTTAGCGCCCTTGTCAGGCAGTATTAATGGTAGCGGCAATGCGATTGTTGTTCCAATTGACTCAAAAGTAACTTCACTCAAAGAACTAAAAGGACAAACCATTTCCGTACCTTTTGCCTCAACTGCTCATGGACTGTTGCTGCGAGCGATTCAAGCAGAAGGCTGGCAACTTGATAAAGATATTAAAGTAATTGCTAAAGCGCCAGAAGTGGCGGGACCTGCATTAAAAAGTCATAAAATTTCTGCACATGCTGACTTCGTACCATTTGGAGAGTTATTTGCTTACCAAGGTTTTGCTAAAAAAATCTATGATGGTTCACAAGCAAAATCACCAACATTTCATGGTTCGCTTGCCAGCAAGGATTATGCACAGCAGCATCCAGAAGTTATAAAAGCCTATTTACAAGCAACTATTGAAGCGAATCGTTTGATTCGGGAACAACCAGAAAAATATAGTGAACTTATTGCTGAAAAAACAGGTATTCCTGCCGAAGTTGTTTATCTATTTCATGGCCCTTTAGGTCTGCAAACTCGCGACTTAACGTGGAAACCTGAATATCGAAAAGCGACTCAAATTGCGATAGATACCTTAAAAGTTTTAGGCAAAAACGACGGTACGCTTGATGTAAATAAATTTATCGATGATCAATATATTAAGGATGCATTTCAGGCATCTGGACTTAATTACAGCCAGCAATTGGCTGACTATGCAAAATCACCTTTAGTTGCCAATGACGCTTTAACGGGACAACCCATCAAGACATTTGATCGGGTGACTCAAATTTGGGTACAGGGTGAAGAAAAAGTTCGTAGCTACGAAACGCCTGAGCATGCTTTTTCTGATTTAAAGAAAATACAAGCCGATGGAAAAACGGTGCGTGTGGTTTATAGCCAAGATCATCAGTCCGACATTAAGTTACTTGCCAATCTGGCATGGTATGCCACAGACAAAGCAGGACAAATTCAAGCCTTTTTATTAAAAGATGATGCTGAAAAATGGGCTAAACAACAGGGCGGAAAAGTATATGACTTTGAAGCTATTCAGCTTGTAACAAAGAGCTGATGTGTTGTCTTACCTAATGATCAGGAGGTGACAAATGAGTAGTTTAGCCCAGACAAAACCTAATAACCAAAGTACATTTTTGACTAAATTTTTTCAGCAGTTGAGATCATATCCGGCGCGTTTAAAAAGCTATGTCATTGCTTTCACATCTATAGCTTTTTGGATAGTCATTTGGCAAGGACTTGCTCAGTTTAAAGTAAATTTAGGCTTTGTGAACTTTAGCAATGTCCCGACACCTTTAGATGTCATTCATGCGCTATGGGCTTTCTTTCAACTCAGCACTGCATTTGAACACGTTGAATCTAGTATCTTTCGCGTAGTGGTTGGTTTTGTGCTAGCAGCTTTAATTGGTGTAGGTATTGGTTTGTTAGCAGGACGTTATCAAAAACTGGCTGCCTTTCTAATGCCACCATTAGAAGTATTACGTCCAATACCAGCAGTTACATGGATTCCTTTAGCAATTCTGATTTTTCCATCCTCAGAAGCGTCTATGATTTTTATTACGTTTATTGGGGCTTTATTTCCAATTTTATTAAACACCGTACATGGTGTTGGTGCAGTTGACCCAAGGCTCGTTGCATCTGCAAAAAGTTTAGGTGCTTCTGATCTTGCCATTATTCATGAAGTCATTATTCCGGGGGCATTACCGAATATTATTACTGGTTTATCCATTGGAATGGGTACTTGCTGGTTCTGTTTAGTGACTGCCGAAATGATTTCGGGGCAACATGGAATTGGATACTTCACATGGGAATCTTTCACCTTGCAAAACTATAGCAATATCGTGGTTGGCATGGTACTGATCGGAGCGTTAGGTATGTTTAGCAGTACATTGGTGCGTGTGATTGGAAACCGATTTACTCCATGGTATCAATTGAGGAAGTCTTAAAATGTCAGTTACACAAGGCCATGTACGTATTCAAAATCTATCTCTACATTTAGGGCAAGCTAAAAATCGTTTTCAGGCATTAGATCGGGTTAATTTCGAAATACAACCGGGCGAGTTTATATGTCTACTTGGCCCATCTGGTTGCGGTAAATCTACATTATTAGGTGCTTTGGCAGGGCATTTACCGATTAGTTCTGGGTCTTTAACGGTCGATGATGAATCGATATTTGAACCGCATCCAGATAGAGGTTTGGTGTTTCAGCAACATACCTTATTTCCGTGGAAAAGCGTGCTCGAAAATATAGCCTTTGGTTTAAAAATGAAAGGCATCGCTAAACAAAAGCGTATTGAACAAGCTCAGAAAATGATTGATCTGGTCGGACTTAAAGGTTTTGAACATAAATTTCCAGCTGAACTTTCTGGTGGCATGCAGCAACGGGTTGAAATTGCGAGAGTACTGATTAATCAACCTCGCATTTTATTAATGGATGAGCCGTTTGGTGCGTTAGATGCTCAAACTCGTTTAAAAATGCAAATGCTATTACTCGAAATTTGGCAAGAAATTCAAACGTCGGTTTTATTTATTACCCACGATATTGATGAGGCACTTTTTTTAGCCGATCGAGTGTTGATTATGAGCCATCGACCAGGGCGAATTATTGAAGAAATTCCGCTTAAGTTTGAACGTCCACGAGATGTTGAGCTTGTAACAAGTAGTGAATTTACAGCCATTAAAAAACATTGCATCCAGACTTTAAAAGAAGCCACTCAACAAGAAGAGTTAAGCCGTTTAAATCCATTAGGGCTTGGAAAGAAATCACAAATTAAGGAATACGAATGAGTTTTTATTATCAAGCTTTAGATGATATCGATGAATATAATCAGGAATTTCTTGCGCAGCTCAATCATGTAGATGAAAAGATCCGCTTTGTCGCTTTAATGAATATTGGTGATGAAGAAAATCCGGATTTACTTCCGTGGTTGCATGCAGCACTACAACACGACTCTTCAGCTTTAGTTCGTGAAGAGGCAGCAAAAAATTTAGAAAGCTGGGAAGACCCAACCAGTTTGCAAGTATTGGCGCAAGCGTTATTTGATGTTGATCTGAATGTGAGACAAGCTGCCAGCCAGAGTTTAAGTGAAGTCAAAAATCCAGCATCGGCCCAGATACTGGCACCGTATTTAAAGCATACGGATACTTTTGCTCTTGGTGCAATTCTGCGTGCTTTAAAACCTTTACGACCACAGCAATTATTTGAAGAGATATCTGCTTTGGTACACCACGAAGATGCATTTGTACGCCGTGAGGCAGTCAGTGCATTAAGTTGGTTACAACAAGACCAAGCAATTACGATATTGGCAAAAATTGCCGAAACAGATATAGATGATGAGGTCCGCCGTATTGCAACAGGTGGTTTGGCTTATAGTCAGAGCATATCGGTTGAAGTTATCCAAGCACTTCAACATTCTTTAACTTCGGAAAGTTGGCAACTAAGAGTGGAAGCTGCTCTTACGATTGGAAAATTACGTATTGTTCAGCTCGAAGCTCCTTTAATTCATGCTGTATCAGACTTGTATTGGCAAGTACGTATTGCAGCAGTACGGAGTTTGGGACTACTTAAATCACATCTGGCAGTTGCTCATTTGACTGATAACTTTAAGCATGAAATTAGTAACTTGCGTAAAGAAGTCGCTTTAGCACTCGGTGAAATTGGTACAGCAGAAGCTCAGAAGCTATTGGAACAACACCAAAATGACTCCGATCCAGAAGTACGAAAAGCGATTCGTATTGGATTAAATCAAATTGGTGAGGTGAAGTATGCAAACCAGACCTGATATCCGTGTCGACACTATAAATAAGCAGGTTCACTTTATATGGACCGATGGCTCAAGCGTATGTCTGAGTCATCAAAGTTTAAGGGAAATTTGCCCATGTGGCTTTTGCCGAGCGAAGCGGATTAAACAAATTAAAATAGAACATCAAAATGTTGAAGTGATAGCTATGTTTGATCAAGGTTATGGTGCCCAAATTTGCTTTAGCGATGGACATGATAAAGGGATTTTTCCGTGGGCTTTTTTAAAAGAATTTGCTAAGAGCTAAAAGATGCCTTCTGCTTGGGACAGAAGGCATCTTATTTAATTAATGATCATGTTCTAAATAAACTGGTTTTTTCGGAAGCGCAAGGCTACATAAGAAACAGATAATCAGCATGACAATCACATATATAAAGAAGGTATTTTCAATTCCGGCAGCTTTAAACTGTAAGGCAACTGAAGGTGCAGAACCACCAAACAGCGCATTGCCTACTGCATAAGAGAAACCTACACCTAAAGCTCGCACATGAGGTGGGAACATTTCAGCTTTTACCAAACCACTAATGGAAGTATAGAAGCTGAGTAACATCATCATAAAGATGAGTAGCAATGTAATGATGATCGGAGAATCTATATAGGCACGCATCCCGATCACCATGACGGGGTAAATAAAAATGGCGGACAATAAGCTAAATGCCAACATTGAAGAGCGTCGTCCAATACGGTCCGAAATTGCACCAAATACAGGTTGAGCACACATATAAACAAATAGGGCGAAGGTCATGATATAACCAACGGTTTTTCCATCCATCCCTAAGTTGGTTAAATAGGTTTTTGAATAAACAGTCTCTACATAAAACGTTAATGAACCAGCAGAAGTGTATCCAACCACCAATAAAAAGGTTTTCCAGTGCTTTTTAAAGAGTTCTCTTAAGCTACCAGACTCTTTTCGTTCGCTGTCTTGATGAGAAAGCGTTTCTTCTAAACGACTACGTGCAAGCAAAGATAAGATTGCTGCGATACCACCAATAACAAATGGAATACGCCAACCGCCATCATGTAATTGTTGTTCACTTAAGAACGTCAACAAAATAACGCCCAGTAAGCTTGCAAGCAATTGACCACCAGAGAGAGTGACATATTGGAAAGATGAGTAAAAACCACGCTGACCTTTTAAGCCTAATTCACTCATATAAGTGGCAACGGCGCCATATTCACCACCCACTGATAAGCCTTGAAGTAAACGAACAAGGAGCAATAGAAAAGGGGCAAATAAACCGACTTGATCATAAGTAGGCAAAGCTGCAAATAAAAAGGAGCTTAAAGCCATCAGACAAATTGATATGATCATCGACTTCTTTCGGCCATGTCGATCTGCAATACGACCAAATAGCCAGCTTCCAATCGGACGCATAAAGAAGCTTGCTGCAAACACCCCCCAAACATAAATAGACTTGGTTGTGCTATCCATATCTGGCGCGGTTAAAGCTTGAGTAAAGTAAGCAGCAAATACTGCATAAATATAAAAATCAAACCATTCGACTAAATTACCAGAGGCTGCGCCTACAATCCCACGTATCCTGCTACGTTTTTCTTCCTGAGTATATGTCATATTTCTTCCATCACTTTGTAGACAAAAACTAGGAACTTTTTAGGTGGGCTAAACAGAAAATAGAATGAACTTTTTAAAAATCACTCAACCCTGAGCACGTCCTTAGAATTCCTAACCATTCATTTTTTCTAATTTTAAAATTCGATTCTAGTAAGATTACGTCCTTTTGTTCGATTTAAAGAGTTTTTTACCAATGATCGAACACTTCCTTTTATTTAACTGAATAATTAATTGTTTTTAAAATCAGTAAGCTAATTTAATACCAGTATTTTTCTATTCTGTTTCTCCTTTTAAGTGACATTTTGAGCTTAAGTGTATTTTGAATATTTGATAATACTTAAAAAGTTATAGTATCAATTCCCAAGAAAATAAATGAAATTCATAGAATGATAAGTTGAAAAAGTCGAACTAAACTCACTTAATCGAAAAAATACAGAATATGTTGTTTCTCAATATATGTAGCTGTATTCTTGCGTGGCTAAAAATCGGCTCAGCACTTATTTCTAGCGCTTCAAATTATGCACGGTATGGCAGGTAGTTATTCAATGGAAAGACGTTCGTTAAATCTTCACTTCATGACATGCTCTAAAACAGCATTGGCTTCATCTATTGCACTCATAACATCTGTCGTCTATGCAAATGAAGCAGAGGTTTCGCAGCTCCCAACCATTACTGTGAACGCTACACAAAATAGTGATGCACTATACACATCAAAAAAAGTGAGTTTATCTGGTTTTCAAACTGGTGATGTAAAGAAAGTACCTGCATCTATTACCACCATTACATCTGAACGTATAGCAGATCAACACGCAAAAACACTGACCGATGTGATTAAAAATGATTCATCCTTAGGCGATGGCTATGCTGCAATTGGCTACTATCCAAATTTTGTAGCACGTGGTTTTGCGCTTGATTTAGGCTCAAGTTATCTCATTAATGGCCATACTATACGTGGCGAACAAAACGTGGCTTTAGAAAATAAAGAACAAGTTGAAATCTTAAAAGGCATTTCTGCAATTCAATCTGGAATGTCGACGCCGGGTGGTGTGGTTAACTATGTAACCAAAAGACCAGCCGATGTTAAAAACATTACTGTAGATGCAAATTCAGAAGGTGGCTATACGCTGGCAACAGATGTTGGCGGCTTTGTTAATAATAGTTTTGGTTATCGAATCAATTTAGCCCATGAAAGCATCCATCCAAATGTTGATCACGCAAATGGTAAGCGTGAGTTTGGTTCAGTTGCTTTAGACTGGAAAATTAGTGAGCGTTCTAAATTATTGTTCGATATTGAAGCCCAGCATCAAAGTCAACGTTCAGTACCCGGTTATCAACTGCTTGATGGGCAAGAAGTACCAACAAATGTAGATCAAGACCGTTTATTGGGTTACCAGTCTTGGAGTAAGCCTGTTGTAAATAACAGTCTAAATGCGAGTTTGAAATATCAATATGCATTTAACGATCAATGGAATGGTAGCTTAAGTGCGTCTCGAAGCCGTGTTGTGATTGATGATTATATTGTATTTCCTTATGGAAGTTATTACTCATCAGGTAATGAACTTGCAGTATTCGACAAAGATGGCAACTATGACATTTATGATTATCGCAGTCCAGATGATGCACGTATAACCAATCAGTTTGCTGCTGGGTTAAATGGTCAATTCAATACTGGCAATATACAGCATCAAATCGCTTTCGAATTACAACATACTTATAAAACTCTAAAACACCATACACCACTTAATGGATTTATAGGAACAGGCAATATCTATGAAAATACGGTCGACTACAATCCGTCATTGGAAAGTCCAGGCGATCGTTACAAAGCTCTACAGAGTGATCAGACTGCATTTACTGTATCTGACCGAGTTCAATTTAATGATCACTGGTCAACCTTACTCGGTGGGAAACTGATTCATCTTGATGAGCAAGCTTATAATTCAGATGGGCAGCAAAGCCGTGATACGGATTTAAACAAATTCTTGCCACAATTAGCACTCATGTATAGTCCAACTTCCACGACTAATCTTTATGCTTCATATGCCAAAGGATTATCAGATGGTGGTGAAGCTCCGTGGTTCGCTAATAATGCTCTAGAAGTTCTATCTCCTAAAAACTCTGAACAATATGAAGTTGGTGTTAAGCAACAAATTCGAAACTTCTTGGTAACAGCAGCTATTTTTGATTTAAAACAAGACAATCAATATAGCAAAGTAAATACAGATGGAAGTTTTGATTTTGTTGAGCAAGGTGAACAGCACAACCAAGGTATTGAGTTAGGTTTAACGGGCGCTTTAACCGATACAGTTGACGTAAGCTCTGGCATTACATACACCAAATCACGTCTTGTTGATATTGAGAGTGACAGCTACAAAGGTCATCAAACTCAAAATGTACCAAAGGTACGCGCAACTGCACAGTTATCTTATAAAGTACCTTCAATTGAAGGGTTAAGATTACTGAGTGGTATGCAATACAGTAGCAGTAAATATGCAAACAAAGAGGGAACTGCAAAAGTAGGTGGCTATAGCGTCTTTAATATTGGTGCTGCCTATAAAACAAATTTTGTTGGGCATGACACAACTTTTAGATTCAATGTTGATAACTTGTTTAATAAGAAATATTGGCGTGATGTAGGCGCATTTATGGGTGATGACTATCTCTTCTTAGGTAATCCTCGCACAGCTCAATTTTCTACAACTTTTAGCTTTTAAAAGTTATGGAACAAATAAAAAAGGAGCTTTAAAAGCTCCTTTTTTATTTCAGGAATTAAGCCGACATTTTTGGTTTAACCATATTATTAATCGATAAGATATCATCAAGCACTTGTGCTGATAATAAACCTTCATTTTGAACTAAAGCCAATACGCTTTGCCCAGTTTCGTTTGCAGTTTTAGCAATACGAGTTGTAGTTTCATAACCTAGGTATGGGTTAAGTGCAGTCACAATACCAATTGAATTTTCAACCAAAGCTTTACAGTGTTCAGGGTTCGCCGTAATCGTATCAATACACTTAGTTTGGAACATTGCCATTGCTTTACCAAGCAAGTCCATCGATTCAAACAGTTTGAATGCAATAAGTGGTTCCATTGCATTTAACTGTAATTGACCAGCTTCAGCAGCTAACGTTACAGCCAAATCATTTGCAATAATCTGGAAGCAAGCAAGGTTCATTGCTTCAGGAATAACTGGGTTTACTTTACCCGGCATAATCGAGCTACCTGGTTGACGTGCTTCTAAGTTAATTTCATTAATGCCAGTACGTGGACCACTTGAAAGTAAACGCAAGTCATTGGCAATTTTTGAAAGTTTAGTTGCAGTACGTTTTAATAAACCAGATAAAAGAACAAAGTCACCCATATCAGAAGTGGCTTCAATCAAATCTGGAGCTGACTTAATTTTCTTACCAGAGATTTTTCCAAGTGCTTGAATCGCGAGTTCACGGTAACTATATTCAGTGGTAATTCCCGTACCAATCGCTGTACCGCCAAGATTCATATAAGCTAAAACATTTGGAATAAGCGTATTAATTTGCTCAAGGTCTTTTTGTAGAGTTACCGCAAAAGCACCAAACTCTTGACCTAATGTCATTGGTACAGCATCTTGTAACTGAGTACGACCCATTTTTAAAATGTGTGCAAACTCTTGAGATTTATTCAAGAAGCTAAGAATCAAATTGTTAAATGGAAGATTTAACTCATCTAGGCTAAGTAATAAACCTAAACGAATTGCAGTAGGGTATACGTCATTTGTTGACTGCGACATATTAATGTCGTTATTTGGATGCAAGTATTGATATTGACCTTTAGAATGGCCCATATATTCTAAAGCAACGTTTGCCAATACTTCATTTGCATTCATATTGGTTGAAGTGCCAGCACCGCCTTGCATCATGTCGATTGGGAACTGGTCATGGAAATTACCACGAATAAGCTGATTACAGCTGTATTCAATCGCTTCAAATTTAGTTTGATCTAAGTTTTTAAGATTATAGTTTGCTTCAGCACAAGCTAGTTTAACCATAGCTAATGCTTTAATTAAATTAGGGAAATTTCCAACTTTGCTATTTGTTAAGTTGAAATTTTCTAAAGCACGTAATGTTTGAACTCCGTAATAATGGTCATTGTTGATTTCTCGATGACCAATAAGATCCTTCTCAATACGGGTAGTAATATCAGCGTTCATCATTAAACTTCGAATTAGTTAAGATGATTCATCTTAGAATTCGAAATGCTTCACTTCTAATGCATTTATTAAAGCAATTATGCATTTTTTGCATAACAAAAAAGAGGATAGTCGAGAAATAATCGTTAGTATATGAGCGTATATAGAATGAATACTTGTTATAAAGTTCAATATATTCAAATATTTATTTAATTTTATAGATGGGTCAAAGGTGTGAAAATGTAAGTAAATCAAAATTTATACAGAAAACTAAGTAATCATTTCCGTGTATTAAAATCAAAAAATATTTGATTTTTCATGTGAAAGTTAATTTATATAAGCAAATAATGAGTTTTGTTTAATAAATTTTAATAAAATTGTGATGCATTTCACATAAAAATACTTATAATACAGAAAATTTTGATTTATTAAGTTTATGTTAAAAGTAACTGCTGCTTTATTAATATTGGGAAGTTTTGCTTGTTATCTCCTTTGGGGTAATGAAGAAAAAGCTGAAACTAAAAGTTCGCACATGCTTAAAGAAGCTGAGCAATCAATTAAGAATGCTGAGTTATCTATTCAAAAAGCTAAACAAAATATCCCTACTGCATCGTATCAATAATTTAGGCATTCAAGATTATTGTCTGTTAAATAATCTTTTGACTGAAATTTTATAAGGTGTAAGCACGCTGTAAAGAGACAAATGCATGAGAATGAAGTTTATTGCATATGACCCTAACTCTGGTGAGAAACTCAGCTTGAAAGAGCATATTCATCACATGGATAAATACACAACTTATGTTTTTTTTAGTGATGAAAAAGACAATATGGTTTTCAATCCACAGAAAAAACAGATATTTGAAATCAGTCAATATACTTCTAATATGATGGTTGAAATTTCAAGAAAGTTATACTACTTGATTGGTGAATATTAGGTCATTTTGATCAACCCGTCTGCGAAAATCGTCACCGCTTTTAAAGGCGACTCAATACGTTTGCGTACACCCAAATAGATACTTTAGTATAATAGTCGGGATTATCTTTTTATCTTATACTCTTTTCAAATATTGTATTTAAATACAATCAATTATTATGACTGCTTAAATCCTGAAATGAGGTAAGGTAATCATTTTCTAATCAATTATTACCTTACCAACCCATTGAGTGAGTAAAAAATCATTTTTCATGTTTTTTGGGTTCGGCAAAGTAAAAAGGGTATGAAAATAGATTTTTTAACTAACTTTTATAGTGGAAAAGTATCTTAATTAAGATTCTGAAAAATTTAATCAATAACATAAGGATCGGTTATTGAAACAGTTTACAGTCCGCATTCTTCCCCAAGGTGCGGACTTTTTTTATGAATAAAATGTACAAAAATAAGTTCGCGCTTATTTCTAAAAGTTATCTTTTCAAGATCGCTTATTTATTTTTATGATGGGTTTTTATTGGTTGATTTAAATAATTTTTTTAGCTGAACTGTACTTATGTTCATCTCTTGTCTCATGAAAACAAAACCTATTATTTTCTTATCTTCTTTTCTATGTCAGAATTATTAAATACTTAATTTTATAGATTGGCTTTGTCCTTTCACTTCTCGCATTTTTGCAGGTACTCCCTATGTTTTATCATTCTTTCTCATCACTAAATTTATTTATGCTACTTCCCAAAAATATCAATTAATAAAATTACAAATCTAAAAGGGAATAGATAAGATGAATTTAGAAGTCCGTTGGGTAGAGGATCTCCTCACATTAGAACGTGAACGTTCAATCTCAAAAGCAGCAGAGAAAAGATTTATTAGCCAGTCTGCATTTACTCGAAGAATTCAACAAATTGAAGAAATGATTGGTGCTGAAGTCATTATTAGGAACAACAAAAACAACATCGAATTTACAGACATTGGTCGAATTTTATTAGTGATGTCTAAAAATATTGAAAAACAGGTAGAGGAGACCGCAAAACTAATTAAAAATATTAAAAATGAAACTGAATCGACCATTCGTTTCTGCGTTGTTCATTCTTTAGCCTCTGGATTTTTAACTACTTTTCTAAAGAAATTTCCTACACTTATTCGTGATTTAAAAATTGAAATTGTCGCAACGAATAGTGGAGAAGGCCTATCTTTGTTAAAAGAAGGTGCTTGTGACTTTATGATTTGCTATGCAGATAAAAGCAATATTAGAAAAGTTGGAGATGATATTTTAAGTGGTATTAAAATTGCTGAAACGGTTATTGTACCGGTTTCTGCAACTGAACCCGACCATAGCCCGAAACATACAATACAAAGTAACTTTGCTCTGCTAGCGTATAGTAAACACGCGTACTTAAGAAAACTGGTAGATCAACTGATTGAAGGTAAACTTATATATAAAACGTTATATGAAACAGATAATGCCACCAATTTAAAAGAGCTGGTTTTACAAGGTCTAGGGGTTGCTTGGATTCCAAAAATTAATGTTGAAGAAGACCTTGCAGCCGGAAAATTAGTCATTTTAGACCAACAAGAATATTGCCTTGCTCAAGATATTTATATCTTCAAAAATAATTTGAGTGATAATAAGTCGGTACAGAAAATATGGAATGGTTTTAAAGGCCAGCAAGACCTATAACGTCTACTCATTTGAAGTGATGAAGTACACGATATTTATATATAAATTAAGCAAATAAGTAGATTATGCTTTGGTCTTTACGATGAAAGGCAGTATAAAGCATTGCCCCTTGTCTAAATTCTTTGATAATTTAGAGTAAATTTCAATAAGTCAAAAGTAGAGTATAGGAGTATTTATCTCTTTCATACCTACTTTGAACTTATTTCAATGGATTATTGAGTCCAAGCGGAGACAATTTTGTTTGATCTAGACAGTAGATTATTAAATATTTTTTATCATATTTATCGGTTCAAAAGTGTTTCAATGGCTGCAGATGCCATTGGTTTGACACAGCCGAGCGTTAGTAATGGTCTAAACAAAATCCGCCAACATTTTAATGATCCTTTGTTTATTCGAGTCGGTAATGAAATGATTCCGACTGAACTGGCAAAGCAAATTTTTCCACTCATTAGCGAAGTTATTGATAAGGTTGAAAGTATTAATAATTTTAATGTGAACTTTGACCCCTTGACCTCAGATCAGTTGTTTACGATTGCGATGACTGATGTGTCTCATTTGGTTTTGTTGCCGCAATTAACCAATTATTTAAAAGAAAAAGCACCTTTGATTCGTTTAAATATTAGGCCTATTACTCCAGAAACTAGCTATCAAATGGCAAACGGCGAAATTGATCTAGCCATAGGTTTTTTACCGCAATTAGAAGAAGGTTTTTATCAGCAGAAGTTTTTTCGGCAACACTATGTCGTAATTAGCTCAAAAAGCCATCCACGTTTAGACCCAAATAATTTCACTTTAGAGGATTATATGCGTGAATCTCACATCGATATTGATGCGGGTATTGGGCATTATCACATCAAAAATGAGCTACAAAATAAAGGGCTGGATCGAAATATTTTAATTCGCTTACCAAGTTATTTAGGAGTGGGATTGGTCGTTCAGGAAACAGATGCTATTGCCACTGTGCCATATTATTTAAGTCAGGTTTTATTGGTTAGAGAGAACTTACAGATTTTACCGGCACCGCTTGATTTTCCAACTTATGATGTTAAGCAACATTGGCATATGTCTTGTCACCACAAGAGTAGCCATAAATGGTTCCGTCAAACCTGTTATGAGCTATTTAAAACCGCTTAAGAATTTTCATTATAAAAAAGAAGATGTAAGAAAATCCTTACATCTTCTTTTAATTTTAAATTAAATTTCAATCGCAACGGCTGTTGCTTCACCACCACCAATACATAGGGCAGCGACACCTTTCTTTTTACCTAAGCGTTTTAATGCATAAATAAGAGAAAGGATAATTCTTGAACCTGTAGCACCAATTGGATGGCCTAATGCACATGCACCACCATGGACGTTTACTTTTGCTTCATCAATTCCTAGCTCATGAATTGGTGCCATCGCCACCATTGCAAAAGCTTCATTAATTTCCCAAGCATCTACTTCATCAACAGACCAATCAGCACGCTCAAGTACTTTTTGAATTGCACTAATTGGAGCAATGGTAAATTCGCTTGGATGTTGTGAGTGAGTAGAAGTTGCCACAATTTTTGCTAAAGTATTTAAACCATGGCTTTGAGCATATTCTTCAGTGGTAAGTACTAACGCAGCAGCACCATCAGAAATAGAGCTTGAGTTAGCGGCTGTAATTGTACCGTCCTTGCTAAAAGCAGGGCGTAAAGTTGGAATTTTCTCAAGATTTGCTTTTAATGGTTGCTCATCTTGATCAATAACTTCAACACCTTTACGTGTTTTTACTTCAACAGGAACAATCTCTTCTTTGAAATAACCTTCCATAATCGCAGTTTGCGCTTTTTTAAGTGAAGAAATTGCAAAGTCATCCATTTGCTCACGGGTAAAGCCTTTGGTATTTGCCATGTCTTGAGCAAAAGACCCCATTAAACGACCTGTTTCTGCATCTTCGAGGCCATCTAAAAACATATGATCCTTAATTTCGCCGTGTCCCATACGATAACCACCGCGAGCTTTAGGCAAAATATAAGGTGCATTCGTCATAGATTCCATGCCGCCAGCCACAATAATATTGGCACTACCTGCTTTTAATGTATCTGATGCCATTAACACCGCTTTCATTGCAGAGCCGCAAAGTTTATTAATGGTCACAGCTCCGACATGATCAGGCACGCCAGCTTTGCGCATGGCTTGACGAGCAGGGCCTTGACCAATACCTGCACTGAGTACACAACCGAAAATCACTTCATCTACTTGTTCAGGTTTAACACCTGCACGTTGGATCGATTCACGGATGACAGCAGCGCCAAGTTCTGGAGCAGTTAGAGAAGATAAACTACCCTGAAAACCACCCATTGCAGTACGGCTACCTGAAACTATAACAATTGAACTCATCTTAATATCTCTTATTGGTGTATTTGCTAAATTTGCCTTTAGCCTAAACTAAAGGCGCCACTAAATTAAAAAGTTGGAGGGGTATAGCTGAGCGTTCTACCAAAGAACCACAGCAAGAATAAAACTAAAGGAAAATGCACAACGAGCTGCGTCACTGTAAAACCAATCACATCTTTTGCTTTTAGTTTTAAAATGCCTAACATTGGAAGCATAAAGAATGGATTGATTAAGTTTGGTAAAGCTTCGGCTGCATTATAAATTTGTACAGACCAACCCAAATGAACCTTTAAATCATTTGCTGCTTGCATTACATATGGGGCTTCAATGATCCATTTTCCACCACCTGAAGGTACAAAAAATCCAAGTACCGCAGAGTAAATTCCCATCACAATTGCAAAGGTTTCTTTTGAAGCGATTGAAACGAAAAATTCGGCAATATAATGTGACAGCGATAAGTCTTGGCTATTTAAAGCTTGGGTCATAATAAAGGCGATACTTCCGTACAGTGGAAATTGAATTAAGATGCCCGATACTGCCGGAACTGCTTTTGCAACAGCATTTAAAAAGTTCCGTGGTGTGCCATGTAAAGCTAACCCAAGCATTAAAAACACGAAGTTGTAGGTGTTGAGACTTGAAATGGCAATGATGGGATTGCTTTTTGAAAATTCAAAAAACATCCAGATTAAGCCTAAAACCACCACAATAATCGTTAAAATAGGCGAATTTTCTAACCAGTCACCTGGACGAGTAGATTTTGCTTCATTTGTTTTTTCTTCTTCAAATTGCACATCAAAACTATCAATGGTTTTAACGCTATTGCCTTTTGGGGCAGACCAATATGCAATAGCGATTGAAACAATCACTAAAATAATGGTCATTGCAATTGATTGCCAAAGGAAAATCGTTTCTGTAAATGGAATAACACCAGTCAGGTTATAAATTGACTCAGGTAAACTGGTTTTATTTGCCTGAAGCTGTGCTGCTGATGAACTAATTCCAAGAGCCCAAGTTGCACCCATACCAATGATTGCGGCTGCCGCAGCAGCACGATAATCCATATTCAGCTCTTTACGTTTTGCTAATGCAATCACTAAAAGTGCAGTAAGAATCGTACTTATTGCCCAATTGACTAGTGAAATTAATAAACTAACGGTTGCCACCAAAACAATAGCACCACGTCCAGAACTTGGAATACGCGCCATTTTTTGGATCAGGAATTTTACGGGCTTAGATACAGAAACGACATAACCTACAATAATGAGCATAGTCATTTGCAGGGTAAAGGGAATAAGACTCCAGAAGCCATTACCAAATGAAGTCGCTACATCATGGATTGGAGCACCAATACCCAAGGCGGCAACAGAGACAATAATGACGCCAAGCAGAGCAAAAATATATGAATCAGGAAACCATTTTTCAGACCAGTCACTAATCCGAAGAGCAAATCTTTCAAAAATTCCTTGCTGTTTTTCCATAGCTGAAAAAATCCTTCTCATTCTTATTTATAGACAGCACATCCGGTGCTTGATAGGGCTAAGACTCAAGCTCACTTACTAACTTGAGTCTTGTACAGCTAACTAAGCCTTAGAATTTACGCGACTAAGGTTTTATAAAACTCGACACCTGTAGCAGCTTGAATTTGTTCGAGCGTTACGTCTTTAGCAAGTTCAATGAGCTCTACACCTTGTGGCGTAATATCCATTACGCCTAAGTCTGTAATCACGCGGTGAACAACACCTTTACCTGTTAAAGGCAAACTACAGTTTTTCACGATTTTTGGTGTACCGTCTTTTGCGCAGTGTTCCATTAGAACAACAACTTTTTGAACACCAACAACCAAGTCCATTGCACCGCCCATACCTTTGACTTTTTTACCCGGAATCATCCAGTTCGCTAAGTCTCCTTTTTCAGAAACTTCCATTGCACCTAAAATTGCAATGTTGACATGGCCACCACGAATCATGGCAAAAGATTCTGAGCTTGAGAAAAAGGCTGCACCAGGGCGAGCAGTAACCGTTTGTTTGCCGGCATTAATTAAATCGGCATCGACAGTTTCTTCAGTCGGGAATTCACCAATACCTAATAAGCCATTTTCAGATTGAAGCCAAACATTAATATTCTCAGGAATATAATTGGCAACAAGGGTAGGTAAGCCAATACCTAAATTGACATAAAAACCATCTTCAAGTTCTTTTGCAGCACGTTGTGCCATTTCATTACGTGACCAAGCCATTTTATACTGCCTCCGTGCTTAAAGTTTTATGCTCAATGCGTTTTTCAGGTGATGCGTTTAATACAATGCGGTTCACATATATACCTGGTAAATGGATTTCATCCGGATCCAATTCACCAATTTCAACCACCTGTTCAACTTCTGCAATTGTAATTTTTCCAGCCATTGCGCATTCGGGATTAAAATTCTGAGCAGTTTTACGAAATACTAAATTACCTGCCTTGTCTGCCTTATATGCTTTAACAAGAGCTACATCGGCTGTTAAAGATTCTTCTAAAATGTAATTTTTGCCGTTAAAAATACGTTCTTCTTTACCTTCAGCAATGAGTGTACCTACACCAGTTTGTGTGTAAAATGCTGGAATTCCAGCACCTCCAGCACGTAACTTTTCAGCTAAGGTGCCTTGTGGGGTTAGTTCAACTTCTAATTCACCATTTAAATATTGGCGCTCGAATTCTTTATTTTCACCCACATAAGAAGAGATCATTTTTTTGATCTGTTTGGTTTGAAGCAATATACCTAAACCGAAATCATCTACACCTGCGTTATTCGAAATACATGTGAGACCAGTCACACCACTTTGCTTAACTGCAACAATTAGTTTTTCCGGAATTCCACACAAACCAAAACCACCAACAGCAAGTGTTTGATTGTCTGCAATTACATCTTTCAGTGCTGCCTCTGCGTTGGCATAAACTTTATTCATTCTGTTGTTTTCCTATATCCCTTAGTGTTTCTAGTTTTAGCATCACATTTTGTGTTATAGAAGTTAATTTTTTTAAATGATTAATAAGTATAATCAATGAATAATATCAAATTAAGTACAAAACTTAAGACGCATACAAGCTAAAAAATTTAAAAATTACTCTACAACATATTGAAACTTATAAAAATTAAAGAATTTAACTTATCCATAAGCTTAACTTATACTAAAAGACAATCTTTAATTTTTTAAAATTTATATTGAACCAGTGCCTCAATAAATTGAGCAGAAATATTTGAAATTTCAAAGTTCTTTTTATAAACAATTCCTACTGTTTTATGAATGGCTTCGTCTTTTAAATCAATCAGTACGTTATGTTCTTTATCAATGTGTTTAGCAAAATGCCTTGGAATTGCACTTACCCCAATTCCATAAGCAACGAAACTTGAAAGTGATGAAATTTGATGACATTCGACTTTTAAATCGAGCGTTATATTATTTCTTAGACAATTCTGTTCAACTAAATATCGAACAATTGAGGGTTTTTGCAAGGTTACAAATGGATTTGAACAAAGCTCATGCCATGTAATAGAAGATGATTGAGCGAGTGGGTGACTCTTAGGTAATAGAGCTAAGAAGTCTTCTTCAAACAACGGTTTAAACTCTAAACCTTCGGTGAGATCAGGTTCAAAACAAATACCAAGCTCAAAAATACCGTCTTGTACTTTTTCTATAATGGTCTCATTTGGAATATCGTGAATTGAAAAATTAAGATTGGGATGGACTGCTAAAAATTGATGAATCACCTCTGGCAAAATTGCATGGGTCACAAAGGGCATTGAGGCAATACTTAATGTTCCGCGATTGAGTTTAAAGCGCTGTTTAACATCGTTCTCCATTTCATCCCAGTTGGCGAGTAGTTTTTTTGCATAGGGAATGAGGGATTTACCTTCTTGGGTAAGCTCAACACGGCGTGTATTACGGTTAAATAATTTACCGCCTAATTCTTCTTCTAAACTTTTGATGGTAAGACTTAAGGCAGATTGGCTTAGATGTAGCTCTAAAGAAGCATTGGCATAGTTGAGTGTACGCGCAAGGGCCAAAAAAGCTTTTAGTTGTTTAAGCGTCATTTCTTTCCTTTAAATTACTCAACTTACCTAGAAGAGTAATTTATACGAAAATTTGCCTAATATGATGTTTTTTGACAAAAAATATGAAAAAGAATAATCATTACCTTACTTAATAAAGTACAGGCAATGAGTGTGAAAATATTGAACTACTTTAGTAAGTTGTCCCAACAAAAGTCATCTCTATTATTTGCAAAATATATGAACATGCCAATTACATGGAAAAACAAATAACCTAGCCAAATTTTTTGAGGGGCAACTTTCAAACCCTCTAATAATATAGTTACAGAATAGATAGTGATCATAAACGTGAAAAAGATAATATAGGTCGTACTTACTATCAATTTATGTTTTGGTGCTAATTGAGCAATTTTATATCCAATCAAAATTTGCATCCCCCAATTTATAATGAGTGTAATTATAGTCAAAAGTAATTTTGGTGCATTTAAGCTTTCTAAGGAAACCTGTTCGATTAGGAAAATAGTTTGCCACAGTACAAACATACCAAGAGGATACAAGACAAATTTAAGCCACATAGTTTTTCATTTTCTTATAAATATTTATCTGGGTATTCTATTGAATTATAAAAATAAAATAAATACTATTGTGCAAAAAATATATCTACATGCAAAGTCGCCCTTATTTCAATTAAAATATTTGTGAAGTTTAAATTCTTTAGAACTTAATTTAAAAGATAAATGAAATTGTGCAAAGGTAAAATTGATGAATAAAAATGTTCTTGGCTTAGTATTGATACCATTTATATTGAGTGGTTGCGTCAAAAAAGCAGAAGAGAAAACTACAGAGAAAATAGAAAAAACACCAACTACAAAGGTGAAAGAACCGCCTCCAAAAGAAGAGAATGTTATTCCTGCCATGATAGTGCGCAATTTTGTTGTGAAGTTTGAACAGCCCAAAATTTGTGGGCCTAATCCAGATGTTGAGGGGATTGTATGTACTTCTAAAGAAGCTATTGCGCTTAAAAGTAATATTAATTGGATTGATCAAATAATTGATAAAGAAATCCGTAAAGATTATGCAGATGCTCTTACCCCTCCATCAGAAAAGCAAAAACAATTAAATCAAACCCAAGCTGAAGGTCTTAATAATTGGTCAGATAGTGTAGTTTATCGCTTTAATGGACAGTTTGGTCAATATGTGCAACTTTCAAAAGTTAGCTCGGAATATTCTGGTGGAGCACATGGCATATCCACTTTTGAAGATTATGTTTTTGACTTAAAAAGTAAAAAACGGATTGGATTAAAAGATATTGTAGTCACTGGAAAAATGAATGCACTTAAAGACGAATTGTGGAAACAATATGAATATTGGTGTCAAGAAAAAGATATGGAACCCTATATTAGTAAAGAAGATTTTAAAGTAAGTGAAAATTTCTACATCAATCAATCAGGTGGTATTACATTTGATTTTCAGCTTTACGAATTAGCTCCATATGTCTTAGGTCCCGTGAGTTTAGAGCTACATGATACAGACCAACTGATAAAACCTGAGTTTTTACCACCAAGGCCTGTTTTAAAAACAGAAGTGTAGGAATTCATAATAGTTTGTAAATTGATGAAACCACCTTCGGGTGGTTTTTATTATTCTTAACTGTTAAATTTAACTCATTATTAAAGTGGATAATATCATGAAAAAGATTATTTTTTTAGGATTAGTTTTGAGTTTAATTGGGTGTTCAACAAGTCCTGTTGTTTCAAATACAGCGAAACCAATACCTAATGAGAGAGTGTATAATCAGAACTATTTAAAGAAACACACTCCTGAACAAGCAAAAGTTACGTTCTTAAGAGATAAAGGTTTTTTGGGTTCTGGCTGTACTCATGATATTTATGTTAATAATGAAAAGGTATTTTCAATTCGCTCAAATGAAATAGCTACAATTTATCTTGAGCCTAAATATTATATTTTTAGATTAGAAACTGGTGCAGGGATGTGTCCTAATATTGCAACTTCTCAAGAAACAGAAGTCAAACCTGGGGCAGAGATCGAATATCGAATCTTACTTCCATCTGACTTTAACTTAAGACTAACTCGAATGAAGTAAGAGATTAAAAATCTCTACGCCAATGAGTTAATTAAAGTTAATATTCATTAAGTTTTGATTAAACCCACTCATTATTAAGTGGGTTTTTTCTTAATTGAACTAAGAATCATTAACTGCTTTAAAATTATTATTACGGAATATTTTTGGTGAAAATTCCTATAAATAAAATTTTCTTTATCGTCAGATCAAGCAGCTGTGTCCTGTGGGTACAATCAGTTACTCGTTTTTTAAGTCCAGAAGGAGTTCTCACTGGTTTAACGGTTACACCATGGTTACGTACGCTAAATTAATAATTTTACACTAGACAAAGTTTTGAAAAGCTCACTTTCGGGAGCTTCTCTATTAATTAAAATTAGTTAAAGAAAGTTTTGATCACGAATATCTTAATTTGGTTTTCTTTGTCAAAATCTTAATAATCTTAAAGACCTGATTATTCAGCTTTATTTTTTGATGGACGGTTGCACTGTCGAGTTGATCCCACAGCTCAAATGGAAAAAACTCTGAGCTATGATCAAATACCCATAACCATTGGTAGCTATGGTTCAGTGTATGAGTATCAAAACGAACATCTTGAACTTTGACAATCTTAAGCTGTTTATGGTGTTCGTCTTGAAGAATAATTTCATGGTTCTCCATTAGACCGCCACAAATTAAAAAACAGGTTTTAAGTGTACTTGAAATAAGATTTTCTGGTTAATTGGTTAGGTTGGCATTCATTTACAAAACATTTCTGCTTGTTAAAGTTTGTCATTTTCAAAATGATAATAATCTTTACTCTTGAAATACAAGGTTTTAAGTAGGTTGCATTGTAAGGCTTATATCTAAGTGTCAGAATGCACGTTGACATTTATCTTCGAGTTATCGCTATGAGTTTAATAGGCTTTATGTATGCAAGTAAAACCAATAGTGAACATAGTCAAATAAAACAAGATTTAATTGATATCCTCACAGAAGCAGTCAAATTCAACTCTCAAAATGACATTACTGGTGTGCTTTACTATGGTAATGGATACTTCTTACAATACTTAGAAGGGGAGAAAGAACAAGTTGAGACGCTATTTTATAAATCAATTTTGAAAGATTCGAGACATCAAAACTGCGAAATCATCTTTTTGGAACCGTCCGAACAGCGGTTATTTAAACATTGGAGTATGAAATTTGCGCCTATAAATACCAAAATAAAAGATTTCTTTTTTCATCATCATGTTGATGAGTTTAATCCGTATTTACTTAACACTAATTCAATCCCATCTTTTATTGAATTACTTGTAGATCAACCCAATTTGAAAGCGGATCAATATCAAGTTTAACCAAAAATATATTTTTTGATTGGATATAGATCCAAAAAGAAAATGTTGAAGGTGATGATATTAAAGTTTCTAAAAAAGCCCTGCACAATCAGGGCTTTTAAATTTATATTAAATATAAATAGTACTATTTTACATTTACGGCTTACTACTAACTAATGATTTTTCAAATGCCATTTCTGCATCTTTTACAATAACAGAAAGTTTTTCTGGTTGAATAAATGCATTAACTTGACCTGCATCTTTGCGTGCTTTATTTCCCATAACATCTGCAACTTCTGGATGGCTAGTAAGCACAATGTCTGCCTTCATATTTTTTAAACGCTTAAAACTCTGACGATAATCTTCTACAATATTTGGATATTGATGATTATTTTGTAAAACATTGCCAGCAACAGAGAGACTGCAAGGGAAAACAACATTTAGGTTTTTACCATTAGATTTAACTTCAGTTGACCAAGTTGTACAACCCGGAGTATGGCCTGGGGTAAGAGTAGCTTTTAGTTTTAATTTCCCTAGTTTAACTACTTCTCCATCGTGAATGACTTTATCAACTTTAACTGGAGTAAAAGGAATACTTTGGAAGGTGTTTTCACCTATTGGTTTTCCTATTTCTAAAGCTCGAACATCCTGCTGCATAGCAATTAATTTGGCGCCAGTGTCTTGTTTAATGCGGGCCAGTGCACCTACATGGTCCCAATGAGCATGGCTTGTAACCATAATTTTTACATCTGATAACTTAAAACCCAATTTTTTAATATTCTGCTCTATTTGCTCTGTATTTTCCGGAAGACCTGTATCTATCAATAAAGCTTGATGATCAGAGGTCAATAAATAGGTTCCAAGACCGTGAGTACCTACATAGTATATATTTTCAGTAATTTGGAATGGCTGAGTATTTTGTGTCCAGTCATCAGGTAACTTTAATGGTGTAGCTGAGGCAGATAGAGAAGTCAGCAATATACTTCCTGTAAACAATATCTTTTTCTTCATCTTTATTGGACTCGTAGGTTGGTCGCAGTAATTAAAGTTTTATATTTTAACGCCTTTGCTATAATTAGACCCTAATTTATTCATAAAAAAATATGACCATTCATTAAATTTTTATGTGTTTATGTTTGTTTTTCATTCATTCTTACTGATAAGTCATTTCAGAACCAGTCTCTTTAAAAAGCCTTTGGCTCAATCTATAAATAGCTCTCAAAAAACTCAAATTAATAAATTAGTAAAGACTAGTTTTTAATGTAGGGAGGATAGCGATTTGATGTTTAAGATACAGCTTTCTCACTATTTTCTTAAGATTAAATTATGAATATCTACTAAATTATTTTAAAAAATATATTATTTAATTGTCTTTACTAAATAATATGAAATTATTAATTTAATTTACTCAATAATTAATAAGTTTTATAAATTAATAATGGCTTTTAAATAATTTGTTTTACCAAGAAATTTATATAAATAACTGTATTTTATTGATATTTTAAAATTTAAATAAATTACATTGTTTTTAAATATTTTAGTGATATTTTATTTTTAAGCTCATTTATCTATTACCAATCGTAGATATTGTGATTTTTATCATTATAGGTTTGGGATAACCTAAATATCTTTTGGTAATTTTATTGAACCTAATATCTATTCTTTAGGGAGAAAGAATATATGTGGGAATTATTTGTAATTCTACTTTCGCTTGGGCTGTTGATGTATACAGCTTACAAGGGCTTTTCTGTCATTCTCATGGCACCAATTTGTGCCTTACTTGCTGTTTTACTCATTAACCCAGCCAATGTCTTACCATTTTATTCGGGTGTATTTATGCCCAAAATGGTGAACTTTATTAAAGATTACTTTCTTGTGTTTTTGCTCGGGGCAATTTTCGGTAAAGTTGTTGAAATGTCAGGAATTGCTGAGTCTATTGCACGAACCATTGTGAGATGGATTGGGGCAAAAAAAGCAATTTTAACGGTTGTATTACTAGGTGCAATTTTAACCTATAGCGGTGTAAGTTTATTTGTTGCTGTATTTGCAATTTATCCCTTTGCAAACCAGCTTTTTAGACAAGCGAATATTCCAAAACGTTTAATTCCAGGAACCATTGCGCTGGGTGCATTTACATTTACTATGGATGCTTTGCCTGGTACACCGCAAATTCAAAATGTAATTCCAACTACATTCTTTGGCACCAATATTTATGCCGCACCATTTCTAGGAATTATTGGTGCTATTTTTGTTCTATGCATGGGTTTGGCTTACTTAGAATGGCGTCGCCGAGCTGCTGCAAAAGCTGGCGAAGGTTTCTCGGGTTTTGGCGTAGACAATACACCATCTCAAGAAATTGAAGCCGATATGAACTTGCAAAATAATGGAAGTACGGCTCGTCAGTTTTTAGCGTTTGTGCCTCTCATTCTTGTTGCCGTAATGAACAAATATTTGTCTAAAGCAATCAAAGAGTGGTATCCAAATGGTTTTGATTTTGCCGCAGTTGGATTAGCGGATTACACCGTAGACGTTGCAAAAACTGGTGCGATCTGGGCAGTTGGTCTTGCGCTGATTGTCGGAATTATTACTGCAATTTTATTTGATTACCAACGTGTCGTGACGAATTTTAAAGAGGGCATTAATGCCAGTATTGGTGGCTCACTTTTAGCAGTAATGAATACGGCCTCTGAGTATGGTTTCGGTGCAATTATTGCGTCATTACCGGGCTTTGCCATGATTAGTCATGCAATGAGCAGTACTTTTACGAATCCTTTAGTGAATGGGGCTGTGACCACAACCGTATTAGCAGGTATTACCGGTTCAGCTTCTGGTGGTATGAGTATCGCTTTAAGTGCGATGGCTGAACACTATAATGCCGCGATTTTAGCCGCGGGTATTCCACCAGAAGTCATGCACCGTGTAGTTGCGATGGCGTCAGGCGGTATGGATACGCTTCCGCATAATGGTGCTGTCATCACTTTACTCGCCGTTACAGGCTTAACTCATAAACAATCGTATAAAGATATTTTTGCAGTCACAGTAATTAAGACATTAGCGGTATTTGTGGCGATTACGGTCTTTACCGTAACGGGTATTGTTTAAATCAGCATGTTATAAGTATTAAGGAGTAAATAAATGACAAAACTTTTAGACGGTAAGGTCGCTTTTATTACAGGTTCTGCAAGTGGTATCGGTCTAGAGATTGCTAAGAAATTTGCTCAAGAAGGTGCCAAAGTTGTCATTTCTGACATGAATGCTGAAAAGTGCCAAGAAACGGCGAACTCACTTAAAGAGCAAGGTTTTGATGCATTATCTGCACCATGTGATGTAACTGATGAAGATGCTTATAAACAAGCCATTGAGCTTACTCAAAAGAACTTTGGTACGGTTGATATCTTAATTAATAATGCTGGTTTCCAACATGTTGCGCCTATTGAAGAATTTCCAACGGCTGTTTTTCAAAAGTTAGTTCAAGTCATGTTAACTGGGGCATTTATTGGTATTAAACATGTTTTTCCAATCATGAAAGCTCAAAAATATGGTCGTATTATTAATATGGCTTCAATTAATGGCTTGATTGGTTTCGCTGGAAAGGCAGGTTATAACAGCGCTAAACATGGCGTAATTGGTCTAACAAAAGTTGCCGCATTAGAATGTGCACGTGATGGTATTACGGTAAATGCTTTATGTCCGGGGTATGTAGATACACCATTGGTTCGTGGGCAAATTGCAGACTTGGCTAAAACCCGTAATGTAAGTTTAGACAGCGCACTTGAAGATGTTATCTTGGCAATGGTTCCTCAAAAGCGTTTACTCTCTGTTGAAGAAATTGCTGACTATGCGATTTTCCTTGCGAGTAGCAAAGCAGGTGGGGTAACAGGCCAAGCTGTCGTGATGGATGGCGGTTATACGGCCCAATAATTTAATTGTTTTATAAAAGCCGCTTATTCTATATAAGCGGTTTTTTATTCGTTAAAAATTTATGATTATCTACTGTTCAAAATAATGCTTTATCTCTACTATAAGTTGTTATAAAAAACTAAGAAAATAAGTTCGTTAGGGTATAAATTTATACTTTAAAGGTATTTAACTTATTTCCATTTTTAAAATTTAATAGAGTATGAGAAAGTAATATTTACGCTATTTCCTGATTAGATATTTTCAGGAAAACTCGTCAATTAAAGGGTATTAATTGGCATACAAGTTGCTTTTTTAGCAATAAGTTTTAGCTAGGTGAAAAGGATATGATATCACTCAGCCAACAGATGGAACTCAATCATTATTCACGCAAAGCTGAATTTGCGCAGAATCTGATGTCCACAATTTGTGGTGAACACCGTCTAGACACAATTTACAAAGATAATCTCGATTTCCACTATGACGGAATGCGTTTGCCCAATAAAAAAATGGCAATCGGCACAATCAGTTATGGTGCAAACGTCGCTATCAACATCTCAAATTTAAAAGCTTATAGCATTAGTTTACCTATACAGGGACGACAAGCTCTCAACATTCGTGGTGCACATTATCAATCTGATGAAAACAGAGGCCTAATTGTTTCAAATAATGATCAACAAGATCTGATTATCGATAAAGACTGTAGAAAATTTCAGGTGGTTATTCCTGAGCGAAGTATGCAGATTGTCCTTGCAGATTTACTGAATAAACCTATAGAAACGCCTATCATTTTTAACCCTGAAATGCACTTAGACTCTGAGCAACTGATTGGAGCGTGGTGGAAGAATATTCAGAATTTTTTACAGCTAAAATCGCAATATAGCAATTTTTATGGTTTGCAGATGTTATCTGAAGACTATGAAAATTTTGTAATTAAAGCCTTACTATTATCTCAAGAAAACAACTACTCTAAAGCTTTAAAGTCACTCTCACATCAAGATGAGCCAGCTTATATTCGAAAGGTTCGTAATTTTATTATTGAACATGCTCACGAAGAAATCTGTGCAGAAGACTTGCAGCGTTTGGCTGGGGTTTCAAAATCAAAATTGTATGATGAATTTCAACAATACTACGGCACCAGCCCAATGTCGTATTTGAAAAAATATCGTCTTCAACAAATTTACAAAATCTTGAGCACTACAGGAGCAGATAAAAAGGTTTCTATTTCAAAGCTTGCGTATGACTGGGGCTTTAACCATTTAAGCCGTTTTTCTCAAGAATATCGTGAAGAATTTGGAGAAAACCCAAGTGAGACCAAAGGCAAAATTTTCTGATATTTAATTTTCCAAATAAAAAACTGATTTAGGCAACTAAATCAGTTTTTTATTTATCGATTAATATTTATAGACTTTCTTCGAATTTTAACACTTGTTTGTGTTTAGATTTCTCATAAATTACTTTTAGGCTAAGTGCAATAAATGAGATGAAGGTTGGTATTGCTAGAATAAAGAAAATACCGCTTAAGCTTAGGTTGAAAGTGAAAATGAGTGAGCCAAAGAAAGCGCCTAAAATTGCACCGATACGACCGATGCCATGCATCCATGAAACTCCAACCGCGCGGCATACTGCTGGATAGAACATAGCCGCAAGTGGCAGTAATGAAGACTGCGCACCAGCGAGTAAAGCACCAATTAAGAAAATAGTAAGACCCAATAAGAAAATATTTGAGCTCACCAAACCTGCAACAATGAATAGGACGAAAGCAATCAGATATGAATATTTAATGACTGTAGTTGGGTTCAGTTTATCCATGTACCATCCCATAATGGTTGCGCCAATTACACCACCAAAAGGGAAAATCGCGGCAATTAAACTAAACTGTTGGGTACTGAAACCTGCTGTTTTTAAAATCGTTGGCATCCAGCTTGTTAAAAGATAGAACACCAAAAGACTAGTAAAACAGCAGAGCCAAAGCATGCTTGAACCCCAAAGATATTTTCCTAAAACTACTTTAACCGGATTTTCATCCGATGCAGTTTCTGCTTGAGTTAAAACAAGTTTTACAGGCTCTTGAAAAGAATGACCTTGAATGTTTTCTAAGATACGCTGTGCTTTATCTTGTTGATGACGTGTAATTAAGTATTGCGTTGATTCAGGTAATTTAAGTAATAAAGCAACCACTAAAATTAGGGGAATACTCCCGCCAATAATAATAACCTTAGCCCAGCCATAGCTTTCTAATAGATAAGCTGACAGCACACCACCACAAGAAATACCCAGCATAAATCCACAGCCAGCAAGACCTGTAAGAAATGCTTTACGTTTTACAGGCATATATTCTGAGACAATAGTACTGATGTTTGGCATGGCCGCGCCTAGACCTACACCTGTAATAAAGCGATAAATCATTAAGTCTTGAGTTGAATTGGCAAAGCCACACAAAATGGTAAATATAGAAAACAAAAGGCTTGTAAAAACAATAACACCTTTACGGCCAAATTTATCGGCTAAGGGTCCCGAAATGATTGCACCAATTGACATACCAACTAAGGCTGCACTTAAAACTGGTGCAAGTTGAGGCTTGGTAATTCCCCAGTCATCTAGTAATGCCGGAGCAACAAAACCAATAATTCCTGTGTCTAGACCATCACAGAAAAAGACAAAAAAGCCTAGAATAAAAACCACCCACTGTAAGGGAGACAGTTTTTCGCGATTGATAATCGTATTCGCATCTATCGTTTTCATATGTATTCCTTCTTAAAATTATTTAATTCCCTGAGTAATTCAATGTATTCGTTACAAAACCTGTATCTTTGATTGAACTATTTTTAGCCAGTCTTCACTATCCAATAAGTCCTAATCTTCATCCATATTTTCCAAATTAGATAAAAAGCAGTAATTTAATTTTTTAATTTAAGTTTTTGAAATATAGATGTTTCTTTGTTTTTAATTTTTATCCAGTTTGATTGATTTTGATAATTGCGCAGAGATTGGATAATGCTTGCAGCTTTTGGACAGTCTAAAAAAAATTTCAGATAGAAGATAAAGCCATAACAATGTCAGGAGTTGACACTATGGCTGGTCAAACCATTCAAATTAAAACTGCATCTGGAAAGCAGTTCAGTGCATATCTAGCGACGCCAGAAACAGGAAAAGGACCTGGAGTGGTGCTTTGTCAGGAAATCTTTGGGGTGAATGCAGCAATGCGGGAAAAGGCAGATTTTCTTGCAGAAGAAGGCTATACCGTTTTAGTACCTGATTTATTTTGGCGTGTAGCACCTAATATTGAACTGGGTTACACACCAGAAGATTTTCAAAAAGCTTTTGAACTTTATCAGCAATATGACGAAAACCTCGGTGTTGAAGATATTCAAGACAGCTTAGCTTTTTTAAAGACACGACCAGAATGTGATACCTCTACAGGTCTCGGCGTGGTGGGCTATTGTTTAGGTGGAAAGCTAGCTTACTTGGCAGGCTGTCGACTTTCTGAAGTAGCATGTGCCGTAGGTTATTACGGTGTAGGTATTGAAAAAGCCTTAGATGAGTTAGCTAACGTAAAAGGGCGTTTGGTTTTACATATTGCAGAACTGGACCAATTTACACCGCCAGATGCGAGACAAGCGATTGTCGATGCAGCTAATCAATATTCAAATGTACAAGCTTATGTTTACGAAGGCGTTGATCATGCCTTTGCACGACCAAAAAGCAACCATTACCACAAACCTTCAGCACGCTTTGCTCACGAGCGTACAGTAACAGCTCTACATGAAACGATTGGACCGAAATATGACCTAGTCGCACTCTGGGAAGAGCATATCCGTCATGAGTTCGATACGCGTGACGTCCCCGCAACTATGGCAACAATGGTCGCAGAACCTTATGTCAACCATATTCCAACGTTAACTGGTGGGGTAGGCCAAAGCCAGCTTGCTCGTTTTTATCAGTATCACTTTGTTCATCAAAACCCAAAAGATATGAAGATCACTTCAATCTCTCGTACGGTTGGCTCAACGCAAGTGGTAGACGAGTTCATTATGAGCTTTACCCACGACGCTGAAATTGACTGGTTATTACCGGGTGTAAAACCGACTGGTAAATATGTCGAAATTCCAATGTTAGGTGTAATTCAGTTCAGAGGTTCAAAGCTGTGCCATGAGCATATTTACTGGGACCAAGCATCGGTGCTCGTTCAAATTGGTTTATTAGACCCAACAGGCTTACCAGTTGCAGGTGTCGAGACAGCGCGAAAACTTCTTGATGAAGATCTTCCTTCCAATACTTTGATGCCATCTTGGTCAAGTAGTGAAGGCAAGCCAGTTAGTTAAGGAGGATCTGCAATGAATATAGATTTAAAAGGAAAAGTTGCTGTGGTGAGCGGCGGTGCAACACTGATTGGTAAAGCTGTTGTGCAAGCCCTAGTCAGTGCAGGTGCTCATGTCGCTATCTTAGATATTGATGCCAAAGGTAAGGCGATTGCCGAAAGCTTTAACCATGACGTGATGTTTATTCAAACCGATTTAACCAGCGATGCGGCTATTCAACAAGCTGTGGCGGATATTCACCAACATTTAGGTGAAGTGAGTTACTTGGTCAATCTGGCATGTACCTACTTAGATGATGGTTTTAAATCCTCACGTCAGGACTGGTTACAAGCACTCGATCTTAATTTGGTCTCTAGCGTTGAGCTGAGCCGTGCTTTATACAATGACCTAAAAAAGCAACAAGGTTCAATTGTTAACTTTACTTCCATTTCAGCCAAAGTGGCACAAACAGGACGCTGGTTATATCCGGTTTCTAAGGCCGCGATACGTCAACTCACACAAAGCATGGCAATGGATTTTGCTGCCGATGGTATTCGCGTCAATTCGGTTTCTCCGGGTTGGACATGGTCTCGTGTCATTGCAGAAGTCAGCGGTAATAACCGTGAAAAAGCCGATAGCGTGGCAGCGGATTATCACTTGCTAGGCCGATTGGGTCATCCAGAAGAAGTCGCCAATGTTGTTTTGTTTTTATTGTCACCTGCTGCGAGCTTTGTCACCGGAGCAGATTATGCGGTCGATGGCGGATATTCAGTAATGGGTCCTGAAGGATCACAGCCCGCTATTCCACGTTTAGCCGAATAGCACAGCGTTTTAAAAGTACATTTAGAAAATTATGGAGAATATTATGCGCCGTATTGCAATTGTTGGAGCAGGACAGTCTGGTTTACAGCTTGGTTTAGGGTTATTAGATACAGGTTACGACGTAACCATGATTACCAACCGAACTGCCGATGAAATTCGTCAAGGTAAAGTCATGTCAAGCCAGTGTATGTTTCATACCGCTTTACAAACTGAACGTGACTTGGGACTAAATTTTTGGGAAGAACAATGTCCAGCAGTAGAAGGTATTGGGCTAGCTTTAGTTAATCCTGAAAATGGTGCTAAAGCATTTGAATGGAGTGCTCGTCTTGAGCGCTACGCACAATCGGTCGATCAACGCGTCAAAATGCCATATTGGATGGAAGAGTTCGAACGCCGTGGCGGTCAATTGGTGATTCAGGATGCGGGTATAGAAGAGTTGGAACAACTCGCAAACGATTATGAGCTTGTATTACTCGCGGCTGGTAAAGGTGAGGTTGTTAAGCAATTTGAGCGTGATGGTGCACGTAGTGTTTTTGATAAACCGCAGCGCGCTTTGGCTTTGACCTACGTCAAAAACATGAAGCCAATTTCACCTTATTCACGTGTGACTTTTAACATTATTACTGAAGTCGGGGAATACTTTTCATTTCCGGCACTAACCATCAATGGGCCTTGCGACATTATGGTGTTTGAAGGTATTCCAAATGGACCAATGGACTGCTGGCAAGATGTCAAAACACCTGAACAACACCTGCAATGCAGTCTGGATTTACTCAAGAAATTTGTGCCTTGGGAATATGAACGCTGCGCAAATGTTGAATTAACTGATGCTGGCGGTTATTTGGCAGGGCGTTTCCCGCCGACGGTACGTAAGCCCGTTTTAACCTTACCGTCTGGCAAAAAGATTTTTGGCATGGCAGATGCCTTAGTGGTCAATGATCCAATTACCGGTCAAGGCTCAAACAATGCGGCTAAGTGTAGCAAGATCTATTTTGATGCCATTTTAGCCAATGATAATCAAAGCTTTAGCGAACAATGGATGGTTCAAACTTTTGAACGCTATTGGGCTTATGCAGAAAAAGTCGTGGCTTGGACCAATAGCTTGTTATTACCACCAGAGCCTCATGTCGTTGAACTCCTAGCAGCTGCAAGCCAAAACCAGAGCATTGCTTCAATTATGGCCAATAACTTTGATGACCCGCGCGCCTTTGCTCCGTGGTGGTTTGATGCAGATCAAGCTCAGGCATTCTTAGCTTCAAAAAACACAGCAAAAGTCGCTTAAGGTCAAAATATCAAAGGAAGATTTAAAAATGGACACAATTGAAACTTTAGCTTTACAAGCGATTAATGCCGAAAACCCAAGAGAAATTCGTAACTTGCTTGGTCAGTTTGCAACTGGCGTTACCGTGATTACAACTCGTGGTAAAGATGGCCGGAAAATAGGTATGACAGCCAATTCATTTTCATCTCTGTCTTTAGATCCGCCATTAATTTTATGGAGCCTTTCAAAAACGGCGCCAAGTTTGCCTGATTTTGTAGAAGCTGAATATTTTGCTATTCACATGTTGGCACAAGAGCATCATCAGCTTTCGGGACATTTTGCTCGAGGTGCGGAAGATAAATTTGCAGGCATTGCCCATCAGCAATGCAATGCAGGCGTTCCAATTTTGACGGATGCACTCACAACCTTGGTTTGCCGCAATGTAAATCAGTATGAAGGCGGAGATCACCTGATTTTTATTGGTCAAATTGAACAATACCAACAACGCCAAGGTGAACCATTGGTATTTCACGCAGGAAAGTATCGGATTGCCGCTGAGCATCCAGAATTAGCACATTAATTCACCACAATCACGATCAATCCGGTCGTGATTTTTTTATAGGAAATAAGAAGATGAAAAGCACTTTAATTAAACATGGCTTTTTAGCAGGGACATTATTAGGTTTGCCGTGGGTTACATATGCCTATGATTTACCGACCGTAAATTTAGGCATGACTAGCTTTCTCGATGGTGGATTACCTGCAGGGCCCGGCTGGTATGCTCAAACCTATTTTCAAAATTACGATAGCAATAAACTGGTCGATGCCAATGGGCAAAAACTGGGTTTACCTAAAACAGATTTAAATTATCAAGTACTGGTTGAACAGATTAGTTATTTATCAAATGTTCGAGTAAAAGATAAAGCCAGTTTAGGCATGAATTTTTTAATTCCTTTTGTCAGCAAAATGGACATGGATGATGGCTTGAATAATGCTGCAATTAAAGCCCAAAGCGGCTTTGGGGACATTATGATCGGACCTTTTATTCAGTTTGATCCAGTTATAGGTGCACAAGGACCGAAGTTTGTACATCGTTTTGAGTTTCAAGTGAATTTACCTACTGGCGAATACAATCAACAAAAAGATATTAACCCAAGTAATAACGCCGTTTCATTTGACCCTTATTGGGCTGCCACATATTGGTTTAATCCAAAATGGACAGCTTCAACGCGTATCCATTATCTCTATAACTTTAAAAATGATGACCCAAGCTATGCCTTTGCTGGAGCAAATGATATGCAGGCAGGGCAAGCAATCCATGCAAACTTTGCAACAGACTATGCTATTACCGAACAGTTCCGCTTGGGACTAAATGGCTATTGGTTAAAACAAGTCACTGACACTGAAGTGGATGGTGAAAAAGTCAAAGGTCGACGTGAGCAAGTTTGGGCAATTGGTCCGGGTGCGATGTATAGTTTTTCTAAAAATGATCACTTGGTTGCAAATGCTTATTTTGAGCAAGATACTGAAAACCGACCAGAAGGTACGCGATTACAAGTTCGTTATGTCCATCATTTTTAAGTCATAAAAAAAAGCCTTTTATATCAACAAATATAAAAGGCTTTTATCTATTTTTTAATTTAAGAAAAAATTGAAGTAATTAAGCCTGAGCCTTCACTCTGTCCAGATCGGCGAGTAGACGAAGGTAACTCACCATAACGGCGTTTGTACTCTTGTGAAAAACGGCCTAAATGGGTAAATCCCCATTTAAATGCAACGTCAGTGACAGATAGATGTTCATTGTGCATGAGCTCTAAATGGGCTTGTTCAAAACGTAATTCTTTTAAATAAGACATTGGGGTTGTCCCCAAATAATTTTTAAAACCAGTAAATAGGGTTCTTACGCTCACGCCTGCATGCTCGGCCAGAATTTCGACATTAAGCGGCTCATGCAAGTGTTCTTTAATATAGGCTTCTGTACGCTTCACGAAATAAGGAGATACCGTTTTTTCTTTATAATGATCAAGCTTATGTAATGCATTGTTGGGCTGACCATAAATCAATGCATTAAATAGATTTGACTCAAATTGTTTAAAGGCTAATGGATGATGGAGCGGGTGCTGATCACATGCTAAAGCATCCATCAATGTTCTAACGAGCTGTAAAAAATAGGCTCCACCTTGGGTAGAAAAATCTAATTTAGGGTCAAAAACGAGTAAGTTATTCTCTGAATCCGCAATGTGTTGACGGCAATGGTAAGTAAAATCATCCTTTGACACTTTTAGAATAAGCTGGGGTGAGTTCGCATGCCAGCGCATACGTAAAGATTGTTGAGGAGAAATAAGAGAAGCAACTTGAGAATAAGAAATAAACTTTTGTGAACCAAACTCGATTTCTGCATAGCCCTGAGTTGGAATTTGAATTAGGTAAAAGTTATCCAGATGATCTGGTTCAATAATGACATCTGCGCCATATTCCAAGCGGCTAATAGACAATGCGCCTGTTTTAACATGGTGCATTGTTGCACTGAAATCTCGCTTCTGATGAGAGATTTTAAGATCATGTGGTTTAAAAATTTGGCCTACATTTCGGCAGATTTCGCTTAAATCGTGGTGATCAAACACCAGATTATGATTGGTAAAGATAGACTCATTTTGAAAATGACGCCCACTGAGTTCTGGGGAGTTGGCTTGGTTCATATTTATCCCTTTTGGCTCACTCCTGTATTTACTTGTATTGCGAAAGCTTTAAAACTTCGCTGCACAGCAAGTAAATACGGCACTTAAAAAATTAAGTTACTCGCAAATTACAATGAGATATAAGCAAGATATAGACCAATCTAACCGCTAGTTATTGTGATTTTCTCAAATTTTTAAGTCGGATTTTGACTATCAATTTAATACATTCGAGAAATAGAATAGGGGGATATAAAAGGCGCTATAAGTTAATCTCATCATGATCTTATTCCTTAAGATCTATCAAAATTTATAGCAAATCCGAGTGAGCTGGTCAATTTATTTTGTCGGAATTAATTATTTTATATTATTGATATATAAAAACTTTTAATTTAAATGCAAAAATTCAATATACCCTTTATAAGAGTATATTGAATGATTTCAGGTTTGAGTGGTTTCTAAATTATTTGTACTGAAGCTATTTGTACTTTTAGCGTGAGGTATTGCTCTGTAAAAATTTCTCGCTGTAGATACGGTAGTTTTGCAAAGCTTGTTCATCTAACCAATTTTTAACGGCTTCAATCATTGGCGGTGGGCCACATAAATACATATCAAAAGCTTGCTCGGCCAGTTGATCTTTATTTAAGTGCTCATGGATATAACCGGCTTTACCTTGCCAAGTTTCCGTTGCCTTAGTCACAATCGGGTGATAGCTAAAGTTGGGTAGCTGTTCTGCATAGGCCTGTAAACGCTGTTGTTCACACAAGTCGGTTTCACTATTTACGCCGTAGTACAACTGAACTGCAGGCGAGTTAGGCTGATCAACCAAGTTATCAAGCATTCCCAAAAAAGCAGATAAACCAGTTCCACCTGCCACAAAAACCAGTGGTCGCTCTACTTCACGTAAATAGAAACTACCAAGCGGTGCTTCAATAAGTAAGCTTTGTCCAACCTGACAACGATCACGCAGGTAATTACTCATCACACCGTCTGGTAAGAGACGAATGAGAAATTGCAATTGATTGGTCGCATTTGGTCTATTTGCAAAAGAATATGAGCGCCAATCTTCAGTATCCGGTATTTGCAAACGAGCGTATTGACCTGGCAAAAACTGAAGTTGTTCAGCATGACTGCTCGCATCAAGATGTAAAATTGCTGTTGTTTCTGAAACCAGCTCAACCGCAGTCACTTTGGTTTCAATTTTTAAGGTATCACCAGCGTTACAGATAGCAGAATCATGATCGAAATAAAAAGCTGCATCGGATTTTACACGGGTCTGACAAGCTAACATTTTACGCTCAGCCAAATCACGCTCACTTAATGCATCTTCATCAACATATTCTTGTTCATAAATGCCGGTTTCACACTGTCCCTGACAGGTACCACAAACACCTTCGCGGCAGTCTAACGGCAGGTTAATTCCTTGACGAACTGCTGCATCAAGCAACAATTCGTCGTTATTCACCGAAATGAAAAAGGTTTTGCCATCGGCAAAATTAAGTGCAACTGAATGTCCCATTTTCATTCCCCTTAAACGTGATAGAAGTCTAAAACGGAATCAATTTTGTCATTCAGCAAAATGCTGTGCTGACGACGAATGCGGAAACCATCTGCTGTTTGGCGTAAAAGATAAGTGGCATGTCCGTAAAAACAGCCTTCTAAACCTTGACGGTTATAAAGCGTTTGCCATGCAACTTTTGCTTCGATAAGACCATCTTCCAGTGTTTTAACTCGAATGTTGTTTATGCTATGCAAAGTACGTGGTAATGGCGTTGCAGAGGCTGCTTTTCCGGTACGAATACGGAATACACGGTCTTCAAGGCCTGTACGGTCCGCATAATAAATATAAGATAAGCCCTGATTTGGATCTTGAACATAGTTATGGTCATCAATCCACTGTGGAATATGATATTCACTATCTTCATCGTAAAGCTCTAGGTAGGCATCCCAGTCATAAGCATCACAAAGCTCTGCCTTTTTGTACAAAAACTGAGATACAGCAAAATGTAGTTCTTGTGACATGGTTACACCTCATCCATTACGGCATTGTTTTCAAAAGTAATATCCTGCATTTTCAGCGCTTTTTTATTTAAGCCGTCGAGCATGAGACGTTGCCAGTGTCCATGCTGGTTTACATAGAGTCCTTCATGGGTAAATTCACGGCCAGTAATGACGGGTTGAATGCCTAAGTCTTGTGAGTTTTTAGTTGCACCGTATTCCCAAGACTGACAGCCACGAGAAATATCGCTCCAACGTTCAAGACGCGCTTGAAAACCTTTTTGCTGTTCACGGAATTCGACTAAATCGTCTGGTGTACCAAGACCCGACACGTTAAAGAAATCTTCAAACTGGCGAATACGGTTACGGCGTGCTTCTGCAGATTCACCTTTAACGCCAATACATTGGCTGATGACTTCAGTTTTATTCCATGCCACAGGGCGAACAATACGAAGCTGAGAGCTAATTTGATCCATAAAAAATAGGCTAGGGTACAAGTTTAAGTTTCTTAAACGATGCATTGCCCATTCAGCATATTTTTCGCCATATTTTTCAACCATATATGGCATAACTGTGCTGTAGCCCGGACGAACTGTCGGATTTGGCATGTCACTGAATAAAACACTGTGGCCATTCTTAAAACTAAACCAGCCATCGTCAGTTTCTGAGTCACCCGCACCCAACTTGCTATAGTCAAGTGTGTCGAGTTCAGCACCTTTTGATGCATTGACTTGCTGGCGGTGTTGAACTGTAGAGACATAGTTATAGTGAACAGTGCTGACATGGTAGCCATCTAGACCATTTTCATTTTGTAGCTTCCAGTTACCTGCAAAGGTATAAGATGACTTGCCTTGTAATACTTCGAGTTCACCTGTTGGCGACTGATTAACCATTAAATCAAGGAACAGTTTTGCATCGCCCAAAAAGTCTTCTAGTGAATCTGTTGCTTGAGTATCAAGGCTTACAAATACAAATCCACGATAGCTGGCAATACGGCCTTGTTTTAGACCACGGCTTGATTTATCAAAATCTTCACAATATTCGCTAGGCGCTTTGACTTTAACCAAACGGCCATCTGACTTATAGCACCATGCGTGGAACGGACAGGTAAATGTAGATTGATTGCCTTTAGCAACACGTGTTAAGGTCGCACCGCGGTGTTCACAAGCATTCACCATGGCATGTAGTTCGCCTTTACCATCACGGCTTACAATAATCGGTTGGCGGCCAATTTGAACGGTTAGGAAATCATGATTGTTTGGAATTTCACTTTCGTGACATGCGTAAATCCAAACCTTTTCAAAAATAAATTCCATTTCCAAGTCAAATAGTTCTGGCTCGGTAAACATGTCGCGTGCAATACGGAACACGCCATCGTTAGGACGGAAGTCGATACATCCATCTATAAAATCATTCCATTGTTTTAAATTAGATGAGGTCATTTACTCAATCCTCCAATCAATCAGCTTTTAACTGATTGAACCGCGATTAAGCATTGCTCTCTATCCGTTTTTTCCAGATCTTTATCCACTTTGTGCAGTTTTGATTTTTTAATTGAACTCTTTTGAAGAAAGAGTAGAGATTTAAATTTGTATGTGTTTTAAGCTATTAAAGTTTTCTATAATGTTAAGCAGCATAAAAATGAAACTTTGTGAACTAAGTCTATGAAAGAACAAAACTTAAAATTACAAATTAGAATTCTTTTAGAGCAAAATATTGCATTTGGTCCGGGTAAGGCAGACTTACTTGAAGCAATTGCGAGAACTGGTTCAATCTCACAAGCTGCAAAATCTATGAATATGAGCTACCGCCGTGCATGGCAGTTGGTCGACACCATGAATCAGTGCTTTGAAACAGCTTTAGTGGAAACGCAAACAGGCGGAACACATGGTGGTGGGGCAGCTGTCACAGCTTTGGGCCAGAAAGTCTTACAGCATTACCGTCAAATGGAAATCAATGCTCGACAAGCCTTAGAACATGATTATCAAATTATGAGTAGCTATTTAAAAGGTTAAGATAAAAGATTGTTTAGGTATGAAATCTTTTAATTTGGTATAGCTTTTGCTTAATTCAAATTACGTGCTGAAAAAGCACTGCTGCATTCCAGACATCTATAGTTAATGAATTATGCTTTTCATAATCTTCATGTAGCGCTATATTCTTGGGTATATATCGCTGCAAAAACGACAAAAAGGTAAAAATAATGGTAAGTGATACAAAGATAAAAAAATTGGCTTTAGCCTGTTCAGTCCTCAGCATCGGATTGGTCTTTAATATCTCAGCCAAGGCTGAATCAGTTACTGTTTATGCAGCAGCGAGCTTAACGAATGCAATTAACGATTTAGAAAAAATTTACGAAAAACAGAATAAAGTAGAAATTAAAACTTCATATGCTGGTTCATCAACCTTAGCTAAACAAATTGAAGCTGGAGCACCAGCTGATATTTTTATTTCAGCAGATACCCAGTGGATGGATTATCTACAAAACAAAAAACGAGTTGCAGCAAATGACCGTATAAATTTATTAGGTAACCGTTTGGTGTTAATTACCCCAAAAGGGCAGTCATTAAACATCAAATTAGATAAAGCCACAGATCCTAATAAAGTGTTTACAGGCAAGATTTGTACAGGAGATACCAAAAGTGTGCCTGTAGGCAAATATGCTAAACAAGCTTTTACTAATTTAGGTTGGTGGAATCGTATTGAGCCAAAGTTAGTTGAAACAGAAGATGTTCGAGCTGCTTTAAACTTTGTTGCGCGTGGTGAATGTCAGGTCGGTATTGTCTATGCAACCGATGCTGCGATTAGTAAAGACGTGAAGGTAGCTGGCATATTTCCGGAAAATACGCATTCACCAATTATTTATCCTGTAGGGATGATTAAAAAGAACTCAAACTCAGCAAAGTTCTATCAATTTTTACAAAGCAACCAAGCCAAAGCTGTCTTTAAAAAATATGGCTTTAGCGTGTTGGCTCCAGTCAAGCCATGATGTTTTCTTTAACCCCAGAAGAACTCAGTGTGCTGCAACTTTCTTGTAAGGTTGCAGCAAGTTGTCTTGTGGTCAGTATTATTCCTGCAATTTGTGTGGGATGGTTTTTGGCACGTAAAGAGTTTTGGGGTAAGTCATTCATTGAAACATTGGTATTTTTACCTTTAGTACTACCGCCAGTAGTTCCTGGTTATTTGCTTTTACAAGTTTTTGGGAGCCGCGGCGTTATTGGACAATATTTGGCGCCACTCGGAATTAATTTTGCATTTAACTGGAAAGGTGCCGTTCTTGCTTCGGCAGTGATGGGTTTTCCACTATTAGTGCAATCTATTCGTCTAGCGATTGAACTGGTCGATCAGCGTTTAGAAATGGCAGCAAAGACATTAGGAGCTTCATCTTTAGGGGCATTTTTTCACGTCACTTTGCCTCTTGCCAGCAGTGGCATTTTAATTGGCGCTATTTTGTGTTTTTGCCGCAGTTTAGGAGAGTTTGGGGCCACCATTACTTTTGTGGGTAATATTTCAAATGAAACACGGACTTTGCCTCTAGCCATGTATAGCTTAATGCAACAACCCGATACAGAAGCTGCTATTCAAAGGCTTATTGTTTTATCGTTAAGTGTAGCTTTTCTGGCATTATGGTTTGCACAGTGGTTTCATCGTTATCAAAAGAAGCGGTTAGGACGGTAAGGTTATGTTGATTGATTGCCGTTTTCAGCTACAGATGGGTCAATTTCATATTGAGCCTAGTTTCCAGTCAGATGCTGCTGTTATTGGATTATTTGGTGCATCTGGGTCAGGTAAAACATCAATTTTACACGCGATTGCAGGACTGAACACTCCGCATAGTGGACTCATTAAAATACAGGGCCAAACATGGTTTGATTCAGATCAAAACATTAACTTGAGCACACAAAAGCGGCATGTTGGATTGGTTTTTCAAGATGCTCAGCTTTTTCCGCATAAAACAGTCAAGCAAAATTTATTATTTGGTTTTCAGCATCTTTCCCAACAAGAACGTCAATTTGAAGCAGATTACATTATTGAGTTATTAAAGTTAGGGCATTTATTACAACGTATGCCTATCAAACTCTCAGGTGGGGAAAAGCAGCGCGTGGCACTAGGTCGAGCATTATTATATTCGCCTAAACTGTTACTGCTTGATGAACCTTTATCAGCATTAGATGCGAATCATAAAGCTGAAATTATTCCTTTTTTTCAGAAAGTAAAAGAGGAAATTAAAATTCCGATGATTTATGTAAGTCATGATATTCAAGAGATTAAACAACTGACCGAAACAATGTGGATTTTATAATTTTTCATTTTTTATACGCATTTCTAAACTTACGAGAGTCGGAGTTATAGAGAACTCATTCTGAGCCTGGGGGAGATCGAACCCTAAAAAGTTACTAGTTTTGATAAACCATAAATCTGATTTTAGTCGAATAAATCAAAACCTGTCTTATTGAAAATGATTATTAATAACAAAATATTCTTGACCTTTAAATTTTATAAACTTCCTATAAAACAATATTTTAGCTTGTAATTTTAAGATGTAACTCATTTATATAAGATCATAATTTGAACTTTTATATCCATTTGCTCTTGATAATAATGATAATTATTTGCAATTATATTTATAGATTTCTTTATAATATAAATTGGAGTATTAACATGCGCTCTACCATCGTAGTCACAGGTGCTGCAAGAGGGATAGGAGCGGCTATCGCCAAGCAACTACTAGATCAGGGGTATCATGTTATTGGTATTGACTGTCAAAAAAATCCTGAACAATGGGATATCAGTAAAACAATGACGTCAGATCAATTTTCACAATGGCAAGGCATCTCACAAGACATTACTCATCAACAAGAAACACAAACTTTAATTTCAGAGCTTTTGGAAAAATACGAAATTACGGGGTTAGTAAATGCAGCAGGAGTATTAATTATGCGCTCCATGCTTGAAGCAAAAACGGAAGATTGGGAAACACTTTTTGCGGTCAATGTCATGGCGCCTATCGCGATTAGTCAACAAATTGCTAAACATTTTTGTGCAAAAAGGCAGGGTAGCATTGTCACTATTAGTTCAAATAGTGCGCGTATGCCACGTATGCAACTTGGTATGTACGCCACCACTAAGGCTGCACTAAGTCATTTTTGTCGCAATCTGGCACTTGAAATCGCCCCTTATCAAGTCAGGCTGAATATCGTTTCACCTGGATCTACTCTCACTCAAATGCAGCAACAACTCTGGACAGATAATGCACCTCCACCTGCAGTAATTGATGGTGATTTAAGCCAGTACCGAACAGGTATTCCCTTACGGAAACTCGCGCAACCAGATGATATTGCCAATACCGTGAGCTTTTTACTTTCGGACCGAGCGGCCCAAATTACGATGCAAGAAATAGTGGTAGATGGAGGAGCTACACTTGGGGTTTAAAGCTTACTTCAGCACAACAATACACTGAAATTAAAGAACAAATATTTTTAAAGATAGAAAAGGAAAATACCAATGAGTATTCCAAAGATTGCAAGTTACAGCATGCCCCAAGCGCACGAATTTACTCCAAACAAAACAAATTGGCCACTACATACCAGTCGAGGTGTTTTATTGGTTCATGATATGCAGCAATATTTTTTAGATTTCTATGATATAACCCAAGAACCTATTCCAGAACTAATTCAAAACACCAAGGCATTAATTGATGCTGCTCGCCAGTCTAATATTCCCGTTGTCTATACAGCACAACCTGGCAACCAATCACCAGAATATCGGCAGTTATTAACCGACTTTTGGGGGCCTGGTTTAAAGGATGAGCCAAACATCACACAGATTTTTCCGAAAATTTCACCTCAAAAAAATGATACGGTACTTACTAAGTGGAGATATAGTGTTTTTAAATTTTCTCCGCTCGAACAACTCATGCGTGACTCTGGTCGCGATCAACTGATTATCTGTGGGGTATATGCACATATTGGTTGTCTAATGAGTGCTGCGGAAGCATTTATGCTAAACATACAGCCATTTTTATGTGGTGATGCGCTGGCTGACTTTAGCAGAGAAGAGCACGATATGGCATTAAAATATGCCAGTACACGATGTGCTCAAGTCATGACAACACAACAAGTAATCCAAGCATGGATACAAGAATAAGATGCACTACCACTAGAATAAAAATTATTTAACTTTCTGTATTTAAGATATAAAGAGCAGGTCATTGATCTGCTTTTTATATGGGTCGAAATGAATACTTATAATAGAAGATGGATGCAATTTATCATTATTTAATCAATAAAATATAATGGTTATCATTATGTATTTGATAATTAATTAATATTGAATATTAAAACTTATGTGTATATGATACACCGTTAAACACAAATGATAATAATTATCATATGTTAACCATTATACAAAATAATGTTGAAGAGTGACATTAATGAAGAGGGTCGCCATATGGTTCAGTTCAAGAATGCATCTAGTCGCAAAGTGCGTACATGTAGAAAGCAAAGAGAGGGATAATATGGGAGTTATTTTAAAACTTAATAATTAGCTCAGAGCTTATTTATAGGGTAGTAAGTTCTAATTTATAGATCAAATCATTTCCATAATTTTCAGGTAAATATAGTCAAAATAATTTTAAAAATTCCTATATTTCTAGACATTAAGGTTCAGTAAGATGACGACAATATCAAAATCATTATTAAATGGATTACCGATAAAAAAATCGAGGGTACAAGTTTTTGAGATTTTAAATCAGAACCCACAAGGCTTAAGCGCGGTAAGTATCTATGCGCAAATTAAAAATGAACATAAAATTACGTTAGGTACCATTTATCGAATTTTATCTGAGTTTGAAAACCGTAAAATCATCAAAAGGGTGTTTTTAGGAAAAAGTAAAAGTATTTATAAGCTTAGAAAAGACAAGATGAGCTGTAACCTCATTTCGCTCAAAACCTCTGAAGCCTTGAACTTTGAAAATGAGAAAGTTAAAGAATTACTTCATGAGGTTACGGATATTATTTTTGCAAACACCGGAGTCGACATTAGTAGTGTTGAACTTAATCTTTATACCGAATAAAAATCTTTTAAACTGTTATAAAAATAAAGGACAGCTTCGTACTGTCCTTTATGCATTCTTAAATGAGTTATTTAATGACTTTAATACGAGTCGTAGCCGGAATAATTAACGGTGAATCTTTAGAGTTTTGTGCAACATAGCTTTCAAGCGCATCGATATCTTGACCACCACCGACACGGTTTTGGCCTTCTTTTAATACCGTGAAGTTGTCACCACCATCTGCCAAGAAGCTATTTACCGTCACACGGTATACTTTAGTGTCAACTAATGGTGAACCAGCAACCATGATGTTACTTGCTCGTGGTGAAACAGATGTATTTGCCGCATATTGATAACTCAACTCTTTAGACGGCTGTAAAATTCTAGGCGAATTTGCATTTGCACCAGACCATTGCTGTTCAAGCACATCTCTAATCTGTTTACCGGTTAAGCTCAAAGTCACAATCGAGTTACCGAAAGGTTGAACTGCAAAAATATCACCAAACGTAATCTGGTTACTGCTGTTAATTAGTAGATCAGCACGTACACCACCCGGGTTCATTAACGTAAAATCCGAGCCTTGATTACTTGCTTGAAGAGCAGCGGCTTGCTGTGCATCGGCAATCATATCACCTAGTGGGCTTTCACCACTTTCGACTTGTGTACGGCTCACAACGGCAGTAGAAGTTCCAACAACACGTCCAGAAATTGTGGTTACTGCTTGACGGTATTTATCTAAAATCGCTTCGATACTTGGTGTCTTACTAAATTTTTGATAGAGGTCTGTCAGACTTACAGTGGTTGTACCCGAAGTATAGGCCTCACTTTGAACCGGAATTTGTTTAGCATCTTTTTTAATGATATCGCCAGTTTTACCATCCAACTCCACCTTAATATCGGTAATAAGCGTGCCGTATTGGCCAGCTGAGGTTAGTAAAAACGGTTTAGTCGGATTCTTGGTTGCATAATCACAAATATAAGACTGATGTGTATGCCCCGAAACAACAATATCAACTGCCGGATTTAACCGATCTAAAATACCTAAAATTGGCCCACTTAAGCCATCACATGTTTTTTGATTGAGTTTCGTACTTGGCGCTGCACCTTCATGGACAACGACGACAATGGCTTCAATACCTTGTTTTTGAAGTTCAGGAATTAACGCATTTACCGTATCCGCTTCATCACGGAATTCAACATCCTTAATACCCGCCGCTGAAACAATACTTGGAGTCGCTTTGAGTGTTAAACCAATAAATGCTACAGGAATCCCGCCATAAGTTTTGACTTTATAGGCAGGAAAAATCGTTTTACTTGTATCATTTTTCATTGCCACGTTAGCTGCAAGGAAATTGAATTTTGCGCCGCTAAAGTTTTTATTAATTTGGCATGGGGCAGTGCTGGTATATTGTTGACAACCGCCATTTTGTAAACGACGCAATTCATCTGTACCACGGTCAAACTCATGATTTCCAACTGCATTAAAGTCAATTTGAATATCATTCATGACTTCAATAGTAGGTTCATCTAGAAATAATGAAGAAGTGAGTGGGGAAGCACTAATTAAGTCACCTGCTGACACAACAGCATTATTGGGATTTTGAGCTTTAAGTTTCTTAATTGCATCTGCAAAGTAACTCACACCACCGACAGGAATACGTACAGTTTGAGATGCATCATTTGGATTCGCTGCTTCAACGTAACGTTTAGGTGGTTCTAAATTTCCATGAAAGTCATTGAAAGCTAAAATATTTACAGTTTGGTTACTTCGCGGTGCTGGTGTGCTTGAATCATTGTCATCGTTATCATTACAGCCTACCAATAAGGCCATTGCCAGACATAAAGATGTTGTCTTAAATAGTATGTTTAAAGTCGTCATTTTTTTATCAATTGATGAATTAAGATGCATAAAAAATACGCATAGAGTATGAATATTTGATGAAAATTGAAACTGAATCGAAATAGAATGATCTTTAAAAAATTAATGTTAAGATGATGGTAGATATGGATGACTAGAAGGAAGTAAATAAGGAAAAAATAAATATTAATTTTAAGGTTTTCATAAAAAATTCATGAATTTGCAATAAAGCAGTTACAAAATGTCCGGTGAATAAAATCGGTTATACATTAATAAATTAACCTTTTTTATTCATTTTAACTTTTTTACCCAGTATAAGAGTCAAGAATGACATCATTGCCCACTTTAGCTAGCTCAAACCAGCACAATTTAGAAACGTATATTAATAGAGAACTCTCTTTATTAGAGTTTCATAAACGGGTGCTTGCTCAAGCCAAAGATATAGAACACCCATTACTGGAACGTTTGAATTTTTTAATTATTTTTTCACGTAATCTAGATGAGTTTTTTGAAATTCGTGTGGCAAGTTTAATCCAGAAAATTAGCTTGATGAGTCAGGCAACCGGACCAGAAGGTTTACCGTTAGTAGAAGTATTAAAGCAAATTTCAAAAAATGCTCATGAGGCGGTTGAAGAGCAATATAAAATCTTAAACTATACTTTGTTACCGCAACTCCAAGGCTATGGCGTTCATTTTATTCAGCACGGCGATATATTAGAAAAGCATAAAGAATGGATTAAAGAGTATTTTTTTAAAGAAGTACAACCTGTAGTTACGCCAATCAGTCTAGACCCGGCACATCCATTTCCACGGTTAGTGAATAAAAGTCTAAACTTCATTGTAACTTTAGAAGGTAAAGACGCTTTTGGACGTCAAATTGATTTAGCTATTGTACCGGCACCGCGTTCGTTACCAAGGCTTGTTAAAATTCCAGAACATATTTCTGGCGGTGCAGAGCATTACATTCTGCTCTCGGCCATTATCCATCAACATATTTCGGATTTATTTCCGGGTATGAAAGCGACGGGCTGTCATCAATTTCGTGTAACTCGAAATGCCGATTTAACCGTTTCTGAAGATGTAGAGGATTTAGCTGCTGCTTTAAAAGGTGAATTATCTTCACGCCGTTTTGGCCAAGCAGTTCGTTTGGAAGTAGCAAAAAAATGTCCTGAAGAAATTGCTAACTATTTATTAGAGCAATTCGATTTAGATGCAGAACATCTTTACTACGTCGATGGCCCCGTTAATTTAGCCCGTTTTATCTCAAACTTTGATTTACCAGAGTTACGCTATAAACCATATCAACAAGTATTACCTCAGCTTTTGTACACTAAAAAACCGATTTTTGATGTGTTAAAAGCAGGAGATGTTCTACTTCATCATCCATTTGATTCTTTTGCACCTGTTATCAAGTTCCTTCGGGAAGCTGCACAAGATCCAAATGTCTTGGCAATTAAACAAACGTTATATCGTAGTGGTGCCAACTCGGAAATCGTACAGCTACTCGCAGAAGCTGCACGTAATGGTAAAGAAGTAACCGCGGTTATTGAGTTGCGGGCACGTTTTGATGAAGAATCAAATATTGAAGTCGCAAACGTTTTACAAGAAGCTGGCGCAGTCGTGGTGTATGGCATTGTTGGCTATAAAACTCACGCTAAAATGATTTTAGTGGTCCGCCGTGAACAAGACAAAATCAAAAGATATGTGCATTTAGGTACAGGTAACTATCATGCAGTGAATGCCAAAATCTATACCGATTTTGGTTTGCTGACCAATGATGCGGAAATTTGTGAAGACGTCCATAAAATTTTCCAAGAACTGACCGGTATGGGCAAAATGGCAAAGCTTAAAAAGCTTTTTCATGCGCCATTTACCTTACATTCTCAACTGTTAGAACTTATTGAACAGGAAATTAAAAATAGCCTTGCTGGTAAAAAAGCACACATCATCATTAAAGTGAATGCGCTTACTGAACCACAGCTCATTAGCGCGCTTTATAAAGCATCACAAGCTGGTGTAAAAATTGATTTAATTATTCGTTCAATTTGCTGCCTGAGACCACAAGTTGCAGGCCTTTCAGAGAATATTCGAGTACGTTCAATCGTTGGTCGTTATTTGGAGCATACGCGGGTTTACTATTTTTATAATGATGGCGATACAAAAGTTTATTGTGCAAGTGCAGACTGGATGGAACGTAATTTGTTCTCTCGTATTGAAACCTGCTTCCCAATTGAAAATAAAAAATTAAAGAAACAAGTCATTGAAGATGGCCTAAACAACTATTTGAAAGACAATCGTCAAGCATGGGAATTACAGGCTGATGGAACTTGGGTGCAATGTCATCCTAAGCCGGAAGAAGAACTTTATATTGCACAGCAACACTTGATGAACTTAGCTGGGTAAGGCATAAGTCATAACAGAACATTGACCTGTTATGACTTTTCAAATGCTTTTGAAAGATCAGGATTTATTAAAATTTGGACAAAAAACACAATTATCGAACAATATCTTGTTCCGAGCTTATCTACAAACGTGGCATTTTTAATTAGAATAAATTTTTAATTGCCTTATGAGATTTAATCAAGTGATTCATTTCACGAGATTAATACTGACTGGAGTAAAATTTATGCAATGGACAAAACCAGCTTTCACTGATTTACGTATTGGTTTTGAAGTAACAATGTACTTTGAAGCACGTTAATCATTTCTATTCAAATCTGTCATAAGCCCTAGTCTTGTTCTAGGGCTTATGTCTTTCTAATAAGATATTAATTTTATGCATATTTATATTTTAGGTTCAGCAGCTGGAGGCGGTTTCCCTCAGTGGAACTGTAATTGTCCTAATTGTCATGGTGTTCGTACAGGTACGATTAATGCCAAAGTGCGTACTCAATCTTCAATTGCAATTTCAGAAAACGGCGTAGACTGGATTTTATTAAACGCATCACCAGATATCCGTCAACAATTATTTGATTTTAAAGCGGCTCAACCAGCGCGAAAATTACGTGATACTGGTATTACCAATGTTATTTTAATGGATAGCCAACTTGACCATACCACTGGACTGTTAACTTTACGTGAAGGCTGCCCAATGAATGTGTGGTGTACTGAAATGGTCTATCAAGATCTCACCACGGGTTTTCCGGTATTCAATATGCTGAAACACTGGAATGGTGGTCTTCAATATCACCAAATTGATCCTAAACAAGCTTTTAAAATTGATGGTTTCGAAAATTTAGAATTTTTCCCCTTAATTATTCAAAGCGCGGCACCCCCATATTCTCCACATCGCCATGACCCGCATGAGGGCGATAATATTGCCTTGATTATTAAAGATCATAAAACGCAAAAACAGTTGTTCTATGCGCCGGGTTTGGGAAAGATTGATGATCAAATCATGCAGATTATGCAAGATTCTGACTGCGTCATGATTGATGGCACACTATGGACAGATGATGAAATGCAGCAAACCGGTGTAGGGAAAAAAACAGGCCGTGAAATGGGGCATTTATATATTAGTGGTGAAGGCGGTTCGTTATCTTACTTAAACCAACTCAGTACACCAAAGAAAGTGCTAATTCATATTAACAATACCAATCCGATTTTAAATGAAGACTCTACTCAATTTGCTGAACTAAAAGCAAATGGTGTAGAAGTTGCCTTTGATGGCATGCAAATTGAACTCTAAGGTGAAACATGACTCAAACACCTGAAGCTTTAACGACCGAACAATTTAAACAGGCTATTATTGATAAAGGTCAGTATTATCATATCTATCATCCATTTCATGTGATGATGTATGAAGGTAAAGCCACTCAACAACAAATTCAGGCTTGGGTTGCAAACCGCTACTACTATCAGATCAATATTCCGCTCAAAGATGCCGCGATCATGGCAAATTGTCCTGATCAACGTGTGCGACAGGAATGGATTCAGCGCATGATTGACCAAGATGGTGAATATCCTGATGGCGGTGGACGAGAAGCATGGTTACGGTTAGCCGAAGCTGTAGGCTTGAGTCGTGAGCAAGTGATTTCTGAAGAATTGGTTTTGCCGGGTGTACGATTCGCCGTAGATGCCTATGTAAATTTTGCACGCCGTGCGTCATGGCGTGAGGCAGCAAGCAGTTCTTTAACTGAGCTATTTGCGCCTCAAATTCATCAGTCTCGTCTTGAGTCATGGCCACAGCATTACCCTTGGATTGATGACAAGGGATATGAATATTTCCGTTCTCGTTTAAGTCAAGCACGCCGTGATGTTGAACATGGTTTAACAATCACGCTTGATTCATTTACTACTCATGAACAACAACAAAGAATGCTGGAAATATTACAGTTTAAACTGGATATTTTATGGAGCATTTTAGATGCTTTAACACTGGCATATGTACACAATGAAGCACCGTATCATAGCGTGACTCAAGAACGGGTATGGCACAAAGGACTATTTAAATGAATAAAGAACAATTTGATGTAAATCTTGTGCCTACCTGGCGCCAAGGTTATCGCTTTCAATTTGAGCCTGCTCAAAATGGCTTTGTCCTTTTATATCCTGAAGGCATGATCAAATTAAATGAAAGTGCAGGGGCCATTGGACAATATATTGATGGGACAAATAATGTTTCTGCAATTATTGCCCAGCTCAAGCAACAATTTGGCGATATAGCCGAAATTGACAACGATGTTATTGATTACATGTTAGTTGCCCAACAACAACACTGGATTGATTTAGTATGACAGAAGGTGTTGGTCTACCTTTATGGTTATTAGCGGAGTTAACTTATCGTTGCCCGCTACAATGTCCATATTGCTCAAACCCTTTAGACTACGCACAGCATAAAAATGAACTGACCACGCAAGAGTGGTTTGATGTTTTTGATCAAGCGCGTCAAATGGGGGCAGTACAACTCGGTTTTTCCGGTGGTGAACCTTTGGTGCGTCAAGATCTGGAGCAGCTTGTGGCGCATGCACACCAACTTGGCTTCTACACCAACCTGATTACCTCAGGCATGGGACTTACCGAACAGCGTATTTCGCATTTAAAGCAAGCTGGCCTAGACCATATTCAAATTAGCTTTCAAGCGAGTGATCCGGTCGTTAATGATGCTTTAGCAGGGTCGAAACATGCTTTTGAACAAAAGTATGAAATGTGCCGACTTGTTAAGAAATATGATTATCCGATGGTCCTCAATTTTGTAATTCATCGGCATAACATTGACCAGATCGATAAAATTATTGAGCTTTGCCTAGAACTTAATGCGGATACAGTTGAGCTAGCAATTTGTCAGTTTTATGGTTGGGCGTTTTTAAACCGTCAGGGTTTATTACCGACACAAGAACAACTCATACGTGCTGAACGTATTACCAATGAATATCGGGAAAAGTTAAAAGCGCAAAATCATCCTTGCAAACTTATTTTTGTAGTGCCTGATTATTACGAAGAAAGACCAAAAGCCTGTATGAATGGCTGGGGTAAAATTTTCTTTACAGTTGCTCCAGATGGTATGGCTCTGCCTTGTCACGCAGCAAGACAATTACCGATTTCTTTCCCAAATGTTCGTGAACAAAGCCTATCAAGAATCTGGTATGAGTCTACCGGTTTTAACCACTTCCGTGGTGATGCATGGATGCCAGAAGGATGCCGTAGTTGCCCAGATAAAGACCGCGACTTTGGTGGCTGTCGTTGTCAAGCTTATATGCTAACAGGCGACGCAAGTAACGCAGATCCTGTTTGTGGTAAATCGCCGTATCATCAATTCATTGAGCAGGCACGTGCCGAGAGCGAAATTGATTCCTCTCTGGAAAAATTGGTATTCCGTAATAGCCGAAATTCAAAGCAATTTACGGTTCAACAAAACATTCCGGTTCAAAATATTGTAGATGATTAGCTATGAGAAAACCGATATGAACCATGGCACATTTCCTATTTTTGATGGCCATAATGATGTACTAACCCGATTGTGGTTAAGTGATCATAACAATCCTGCTCAAGCTTTTATTCAAGAAGGTTTAGCCGGACATCTCGATTTAAAACGTTGCCAACAAGCCGGTTTTGTTGGCGGTATGTTTGCTATTTTCTTGCCGCCTTTTCATTATGTTAAGCAGCATCATCCCAACAAACTCTTTGACCAAGACGCATCTGACTTCACACAACAGCAAATTGAACACATTTGTTTGGCACAGCTCGATTTAGCAAAACAACTTGCCGAGTACTCTAACGACATTCAAATTTGCACAACTGTTCAGGATATCCAGCACTGCCTAACACAGCAAAAGTTAGCCATTGTATTGCATATGGAAGGTGCTGAAGCATTACAACATAATCCAGATTTACTCGATGTATTTTATGATGCTGGGCTTCGTAGCATCGGTCCACTTTGGAATAGACCAAGTCGTTTTGGTCATGGTTTAAATGCCAAGTTTCCGCATTCACCTGATACCGGAGCAGGGCTTACAAACGAAGGTAAAGCATTTATAAAGCGCTGTGCTGATAAAAAAATGGTGATTGATGTTTCCCATATGAATGAACGAGCTTTTTGGGATACAGCTAACATTCTTCAGCAGCCAATTGTCGCAACTCACTCAAATGTTCATGCTTTATGTCCACAAGCCAGAAACTTAACAGATAACCAACTTAAAGCAATTAAGGACTCTAAAGGCATAGTCGGGTTAAATTTTGATGTCGCATTTTTGCGTAAAGACGGGCAGCGTGATGTAAACACATCCATTGAGGTACTTTTAGAACATCTTGAATATTTAATAGATCAAATGGGAGAAAATCATGTCGGTTTTGGTTCTGACTTTGATGGAGCACTGATTAGTCATGAAATTGAAGATGTAAGGGGACTACACCTACTGATTGAAGCAATGCAAAAGCGGCATTACTCAAATGAGATTATAGAAAAAATTTGTTTTTCGAATTGGTTAACCGTGCTCAATCGCACCCTAGGTAAATAATTTACAGACAAACATATTAAAAATAGCGAATTACTTAACATTTTTTATTGGCCGAAATGACTAAAAAAAATACAATTGGTTTAATTGTCAACCATTTGGTAAATTAATTAGAATCAATAGTACTAAATGTAAAGACATTTGGTATTTCAGGTCTTTAGTGGTTTTCACTTGCGCTCATTTCTTTTTGAGAAGTAGAAATGGGCGTTTTTTATTGCCTTAAACAATTAAATGTTAATCGTGTCACAAAAAAGTTCATTTTGTTGCAAATCATCGCTTTCCTATCTTGACTAAAAGATCGACATTAAATACATTGGAAGAGTATTTAAAGATAAATAAGATTGCTTAAAGCAATTAATAATACTGCTTAATCCTGAAATACAGTAGAAAGCCTATTCTGTTTTGAGAATAGGCTTTTTGCTTTGTATCAAAATTTATTTTCTCAAAATATTATACTTTTTAATTAACATAAAAATTAAATACCTTACAAAAGCGGCTCAAATGAAAGCCCTTAAATAACAAAGAATATGCTATTAATTTAAGTTGATTTCTCAGAAGTTTCTCCGTCAATTAAAGAGGTGCAAAATGTTAAAGTCAATTTTAGTATTAGGAACAGGTATTGCGATTGGCATGTGTATGTACAAGAAAAAGCAAAAGAACAGTAAGAGCTTCTCTACTGCTAGTGATACTGACTCATTGATTAGTAAGGATAATAATAAGAGTAAAGATGACAATTCACTCGATAGTGCTGTCCAGGTTTAAAGTTAAATGCAAGGGTTCATACGTGAGCCCTTTAAATATTATTTTTTATAAAATTAATTTTACTTAAAATAAAGATAGTTTTAATAAGTTAATTTAATAATAAAAATTATTTTTAAAGATATTCCACTATTCATTTAATTATTAAATAAATATGTTTAAAACAAAAAAACACTTCAAATGTTAAATTTTACACATTGTAGCAAAACACCCTTTACTATTTTTTATGTTAAGAATAAAAAAATGGAGATTAGAATGTCAAAGCGCCATATTTTAAAAGAAGTTAATGCGAAAAGTATGTGTGGGATGGAAATTGTAGTAGAACAAATTTTTGAAAATACATTGGAGAAAAATTTAGCTTCGGCTGAAATCGAACAAAACTGGTTACCGCTTTCCAAGATTGTGATTTCAGATAAAGTTATCAATTTAGATCAAGATAACACCTTTGCTCATCCCAGAACAGGGAAAGTCTTTAAAGTTTTAAATTCTTAAATATTTTTGGTTTTTAGCATGAATATAAAATTAGAAATGATTGAGGCGAAACAACAAAACGTTTCGCCTCAATACATTTAATTAAGATAATTTGCACTTCTTGACTCGTGATTAACCTTAAAATACGTTAAGTTATTTATAAATTTTGAAGTAAATACTGATTTTTTATGATAATTGAGATAGAAACCCATCCACTGCAACCTTTTTTACCAGAAAATGCCCGTTTATTAATGTTGGGAAGTTTTCCACCGCCACGTAATAAATGGAAGATGGACTTTTACTATCCGAACTTTCAAAACGATATGTGGAGAATTTTTGGTTTAATTTTTTTTCAAGATAAAACTTATTTTTTAAGTGAGAACCAAAAAAGTTTTAATGAAGAAGCTATCCGCAGTTTTCTGATTGAGACAGGCATTGCTATTTTTGATACGGCGTATCAAATTAAACGCCTCAAAGGTAATGCTTCCGACAAATTTCTTGAAATTGTCACTCCGACAGACTTAGCAGTTTTATTGGAACAGATTCCCCAATGTCACACTATTATGACTACAGGCGATAAAGCCACAGATACCTTAATCTCAGTTTTACCTGAGAACACGGAAAAACCTTTAATTGGGACATCTACATCAACTTATTTTGCAGACCGCGATATTAATCTATATCGATTACCGTCATCTTCTAGAGCATATCCATTAGCTCTCGAGAAAAAAGCAGAAGCCTATCAGAAATTCTTTAAGGAAATCGGTTTCTTGTAATAAGAAAATTACATCATCCACTCAATTGGCAAATAAGAGACAGCTTTAATCATTGTTCTCTGAAAACGGCTGGTTCCTGGGTCTTTATCATATTCAATGACTTGTCCGTTTGCTTGGTAATCTAGCCAAGTAATTTGGCCTTGGCTATTTAGCTTAAGTTGATAAGCTACTTGAGGTAAATGTTGATCTAACATAACAGAAATCTGAGTTTGTAATTGACTGGACTCAATCACCAAACCTACTTCGGTGTTTAAGTAGGTAGAGCGGGGATCAAAGTTAAATGATCCGATAAAGACTTTGCCATCTACATCAAAAAACTTGGCATGCAAGCTCGACTTATTTTTTCCTTTTGCTGGTATAACGCTGCCTGTTACGATTTCGTACCACGTTCTACGTCGTCGTTCCAGAACAGGTTTAAACTCATACAGTTCAATACCATTCTTAAGCATTTCTACACGGTATTGGCTATAAAAGGCATGTACGATCGCAACATCGTTTGCAGCAAAAGAATTTGTTAAAGCGCGGACTTTTATGCCTTCAACTCGTAGTTGCTTTAAGTAATAAGTGCCTTGTTGGGTAGGTACAAAATAAGCTGAAGCTAATTCTAAGTGTTGCTTAGGTTTACCCATAATAGACATGACTTGGCCATAAAGCATTTCATGTTCAGTTGCAGTGCCCAGTATTTTCTTCGGAGAGTCAGCAACAAAATGGGCCTTAGACCATTGAATAGGGTTATGCTCTAAAAGCTCTTTTAAATAACTCTGCGCATCGTAAAGCTTATCTTCAGTGAGACTATGGTCTTCGTGGTGGAGTTGTTCATAGTGCTCTCTTAAAGCTTTTAAATGGTGCTCAGCACAAGTTCCGATAATGTCAGTTGCATTTACACTTAAGGTACTTTCCCAAAAATCAGCAAATACAGCTTGGGCATGGCGTACTGCATGCCCGTAAAATAAGATATCCATATCTGTAAATTGAAACTTACTACTTGCTTCAAAATATTCACTACTAATATTTCTACCGCCTGTTACTGCAATCGATCCATCTGCAATAATAAGTTTATTGTGCATACGATGATTTACTTTTTTAAATCGGAACAGATAATCAAAGATACGTAAGTATCGAAATTTATAAGGATTAAATAATCTAATTTCAAAGTTGGTATGCTGTAAAAGGCTTCTTAATATACCATCGAGCTTTATACCGTTTTGATCATCAATTAATAAGCGAACTTTGATGCCACGATCCGCTGCCTTGAGCAGCTCATGTAAAATAAGGTTCCCCACAAAATCATTGGTCCAAATGTAGTATTGTAGATCAATCGTTTCCTTGGCATTTCTAATTAAATAAATTCGTGATGCAATACTCATAAATGCGTCATCAAGAGCTACAAAGGCAGTAAGACCTTGCTGAGTTTTTTCCTCTGCTGCCTCATCATTCAACCAATTATTTGTCTTTATCACTATATCTTTCTCATTAGGATCATATTTATCTGTATAAGAAGGTAAATCAGTAAAGCCCCAAGCACTTAACGCCATAGTACTATACTGCTCATATAGCTGATTGATCATGTAAGCATTTAATTTGCATCCAAGTTAGAGCTATAAGAGCATTCTTATATTCAATTTATATGTCAAAATTCACCATAACTGTATGATTTTGTTATAATCTAAGAAGATTAAAATTTAAAATATAATAAAAACAGTGGCTTATAAAATATTTTTTAAATTTTCTATAGTTATATATGACTAATCAACCTAATTATGTGAGCTGTATTTTATTGCAAACAATTATTTCGATAGTTTACGTTTTTTATAAGTAAAACAGTGACGTAGTTCTCTTTGTCGGTATAAGATGCGTTTTATTAGATACTCATATTTCATAACTTTACATTTCTTACAATTAAGTTACCAACAACTACATTACAACACATGATTTCTATCATACTTCCTTAAAAAGCTGAGTAAGCAACCAGCCAGAAAGAGGAAGGAAGGAGATAGGAAATGCCACAATATTTAATGATTGCTGAAAAGGTGTATAAAAAAATTAAAGAAGATGATCTTTTCTCTGATACTCCGACCGAGCATTTAAATAACTTAATAGGTGTGATTCGTAAGGAAATTAAAGGTACAAAGTTTAAGCTTAAATATAATTTTATTGACTTTGACGAATATTTAACAAAGCCACTAGATGAATGTGCCGTCAAAATTGATATTAGCCTCATGCCTAGTCATAAAAATAAAGATGAATATATTTTATGGTTAGCTGGATTTATAGAACGAATGACGACAGGTGGGGAAACCCATCTTCCACCTATCTCAAAATTTATTCCGCCCGATTTTAAGTTTAATTGCGAATTTGATAACGCTAAGACACCAGCAAAATCTACACATCTAGATGATGAAGGTGAACTGATCATTAACTATTTTAAGTCTGAAGCTTTTATGAAAATTATAAACGAAGAAAAATAATGTGATAAGAAATATAGAAGGGTTTCTGCCGTACTTCTATTCATAGCTGTTAAAATTCAGCAACCGCCTTTTGGGGCGGTTTTTTGTGGCTTAATCTCTTTTTTATCTCGTTCTCTTCACATAAGTTTTCATTGTAAACAGAAGTCACTTGTTCCCTATAAAAACAGATACATAGATTAGTGCTAACTTTTACTTATCTTCATTGAGTAAGGAGATAAGATATTTTGAAATATTTTCTTTTTGCTTCAATTTAAGCTTTTCACATACCTTTCAAAAAAGATATGGTGAAAAATTTCCCTTTTAGACAATTGAGTCTAGATGTATTCTGAATCTCTAAAAAACTTCCATAATTGTTGGTTTTTTTAAGGAGGTGTCTATGCTCCATAATATTAGACAATTTTTCTGCATACACATCTGGGAATATGATTTTGATATTTCACATGATGAAGTCAGAGAATGCAGAAAGTGTGGGAAAATTCATAAAATGAAGAGTTCCCATAAAATGACTTAATTTTAAAGTGAAATACTTCAGTCATACTAAGCCAATTAAAGATAAGCTCAATAATTAAAAGTGTTGAGCTTATTTATTTTAAAGAAGAGCATAGTTTAATTCAGTAATCATATAAAACCTATTAATTTACTCAGAATATAATTCAAAGTAGTTCACACTTTAAAATAATAAAAAGTTGCAACTTACATAAAACTCTATTAATTTTAAAAAATAAATAACACTTCAATAAAAACTGAAAACTTAAATTTATAACTTTAATTTTATACTCATATTTTATAAAAAAATTGACAAGGAGATAGAAATGCCAAAATACTTACTATTAGCAGAAAAAATTTCTAAAAATATTAAACAAGATTCTTCAAACAATTATCTAAAAAACTTAAATAATTTAATTATAGAAATAAAAAAAGCCATTACAGGAACGGAATTAAAATTTTTATATAATTTTTTAGATTTCGGTGGTTCGCTGCTTAACCTTCAAGATGAAGTATTGCTCAAATTTGATAGCAGTTTGATTCCTAGCTATAAAAATGAAGAAGAATTTATTTTATGGTTAGCAGACTTCATTGATCGGATCACTATAGATACGAGTAAAGGAGATTATCCAATAAAAAAGAATTTAGCCAACCTAAGCTCTATTGCTGAGAAATTGATTTATAGACATTAGAAAATCTATGGCCATCCTCATCAAATACTGAACTATAAAGAACTGCTTTGGTTATTGGCAGTTCTTTTATACTTAAATTAGTTTTTGGGTTCTTGTTGGGGAGCTAAGTTAATATCGTGTCTAACTCTGCTTATATTTTCATAAATAATTTTACGCATTCTATTTATTGCCCCAAGTGGTTTATGTTCAGGTAAAGCATGCCACGGTGTAAAAGAGAGATTTTCACAAAATTGATTCTGTTCAGGGGTATCAAAGTTTTGCTTTGGAATATGAATGGTCGCAACTTGGTAAAAAGGTGCTTCATTTTCTTTCCACTCGGTCATTGCATCTTCAACCAACATTTTAGTCGAAGTTCTTGGCTGTATAAGAAATTCCATACACACGTCTTGCTTTTGCAATGTATCTTTTAAAGCATCTCGTAAAAAATTATGGCTAGGGTGATCAGGTAGAGTTGCAGACACAGTAGAGCAATTTCTTACGGAGTATTTAACCGCTTGACGGTCAACACCTAATCCTAATTGATAGGGCACCATAGACCAATACCGTGCATATAGTGGATTTGCAATTTTAGAATTACGCGCACCTAAAGCATTCATAGTACCTTTAAAACCTAAAGCAAATGGAATGTGAAGTTTTCTGACCATATTATGGCTATTTACATCATTCATAAAAGACAGGTATCTTTGCCCGTCATTTACAAAAAAGACGGGGTGATTAATCATAATAAAGTCTTGAGTTGTAGCCTCTTTTTCATTTTCTAAAATTTTCTGACCTGATACACCTAAGATTTTTATTGCCATTCCACGTGCGTCTTTTTCAATATCTGCTCTAGAAGCATCATTAGAAGCATTCGAAAAACGAATCCATGCTTCATAGTTTTTATCTGGAATAAAAATACCTTTTGCAAGTTGAGCTGGTATATTTTTAAGTACATGAAATTCAGCACGAACACATCCATGCGCCTTAGGGTGTGCATCACGCAAAGCATTTCCCGCTGTATACTGTTCACGAATCGACTTTTCAATAACTTGAGTTATTTGATGAGCTATTACTTCTTCATTCGGTTGTAACTTTTCTCCTAATGCTGTATCGATCTCTGGATAGTCGATATTTTCTGAAGAAGACTTTACTGATGGGATTGTTTGGGAATATAGCGTTTCACTACAACCTATTGATACAAACAGAAGAGGAGTAAATATAAACAGAGCCTTAAAATTGATAGGCTGTATAAATTTTGACATTTATAGTCTCCTCGGTAGAAAAAATATTTTAGAATAATATTAAGTTTTTTGTTTAAGTTTATTTTGAGCTTTTTAAAATTATTCACTGTAAATAATTTAAACGTCATTGTTACTTATCTGAACAGTAAAATAAGAATACTTATTTAATATAAAACTTCTTAATACATTAAGAGAATGACGTCATGATAACTAATCGACAAAATGTGCAAAATAATACTAATACATCACCTCATCCAATTACCCAAAATACACTTATTGATCGGTTTAGTCCTATTTACTGGAGAATAGATGGCCCACAAACCATGTCTTTTGCCATTACAAATTATGGAAATGGATTTGAAGCATCTTTTAGATCACGTATGACAAATGACTTGGTAGGGATTAGCTGGGATTCTTATGACACGAAAGATCATAAACTTTTAGCATATGAAACCAAATATAGTTATGCAGGGGTAGTTTGGGATTTTGATATTGAATTATCGGCTTCTATGCCCGTACTTAATAATCCAAGTTTAACCCCAACTTTAACGGTGTACTATCATGACAATGGCGTAGATAAAATTGCATATATCGTCTTATTTAATTATGCAAATAATCCTTCGTCGCGAACGGCGCATATTCATATTAACTGGGATACAGTTAAAGCTGGTTTTTCTGCTACAGATAGCTTTCCGGTAACCAATATTCAACGTATCTCATTTTCAGGCTTTACTAGCCATTATAACGGCCAGTCAGCTACGCCGTTAAGCCAGCCGGAAGATGGTTATATTCGTATTACCAATTCAGTCGTGACTGGAACAAATGCAAAGTTAAATCTGTGTCGTGTTGTTGTACCTCAGCACAATTATGGGATCTGTACCAGCTATGATGACCATTATGACTTGAACCCGCAGCGCCTAGTCAACAATATGGTCGCTTTGGGATATCAGGGATTGGTAAACCACTATTGTGGAATGTCGCATTATCCTGAAATGACATGGAAAAGCGATATTAATAAATGGCAAATACCAGATACGTTGGTAACAGGTGAGGCAGTCGTCAACGCATGTACCCGAAAATGGCATGAGAAATATGCCCAAGCTCTACATAATGCAAACATGCAACCCATTTTTGGGGTAAGTTTTGAGATGTATTCACTTGGAGCAAATGAGTTTTGGGCACAGCGTGACTGGAATAGCAATTTAGGTAAAACAGGTTACCAACCACCGAGTTATTTCTTTAGCTTAAGTGATCAAAATGCTTTGGCTTATTTGCACAAAGTTTTTATTGAGTTCGCAGATACAATGGTTGCTGGCGGCTGTAATGTTAACATGCAAATTGGTGAACCTTGGTGGTGGTATAACACGGACACGAATCTACCTTGTGTGTATGACTATCCAACAAAATTAGCCTTTAATGCCGATACAGGACTATATGCGCCAGACCTAGGCACAATCTATGAGGCTATGAATAAAACAGGTACGCCGTATGATGAGTTTAAAACTTGGTTAAGAAATAAGTTAGGACAGACCTGTCAAAATATTCGAGCAGCCATTAAAGCTAAATATGCAAATGCTCAAGTGTGTCCTTTAATATTTTTCCCATCCATTCGTTCTCCAATACAAACCCTAGCAACCTATATCAACTATCCAAGCCAGCACTACTCATATCCAAATTTTGATTACATCATGACTGAAGCTTATGACTGGCTTTTAGAAGCTAAATTAGATTTAGCTCATCAAGCTGTTTCTCAGATACCAACTCAAGATTTAGGTTATCCGGCAAATAAAGTTGCTTATTTATCTGGATTTGTGCCAGATGCATCTATTGCCTATATCTATGGATTCGATAAAAACAAACCTTATCGGACGCCAATTTGGCAGAGGATTTTTGGCGATATGAAAAATAACGTATCTCTTGGCCTAATGAAGCAGTTTATCTGGGCCTATCCGCAAGTTATGTTCGATTCAATTACAATTGATACGACCCAAGCCCCAAATGGCTTCTTTGTTGAAAATACACTTTACTCACCAATTAGTGATAATACACCGTATCCACCAGATATTTACCTCTAAGTAAACATAAGCTGTTTATAAGAGAAGTAATCTGATAGAAAGCCTCTTCAAGTAAGAGGTTTTCTTCTTTTTTTAGTACAGGCTTGCTTAGACGTAACTGACTGGCTATGCTGTGATGGATTGTCATGAAAGCCAATTTTAATTTAAGCAAAATTAAGCTCTTGTATTATCAATATATAATCTATTTTGCTCGACTATAAATACCGAATGATTTAAAGGAAACCCAAAGATGAAATCTCGTGCAGCTGTCGCCTTTGCCCCAGGAAAACCTTTAGAAATTGTTGAAGTTGATGTTGCACCACCCAAGGCTGGTGAGGTTTTAATAAAAATTACCCATACAGGGGTATGCCATACCGATGCTTTTACATTATCTGGCGATGACCCAGAAGGTGTTTTCCCAGCGATTTTAGGTCATGAAGGTGCAGGTGTTGTAGTTGAAGTAGGCGAGGGCGTAACAAGTGTTCAACCTGGCGACCACGTGATTCCACTTTATACAGCTGAATGTAAAGAATGCTTATTCTGTAAATCCGGAAAAACTAACTTGTGTGTTGCGGTACGTGCGACGCAAGGTAAAGGTGTAATGCCGGATGGAACTACACGTTTTTCATATAACGGCGAACCGATTTATCATTACATGGGTTGTTCAACCTTTAGTGAATATACAGTAGTTGCGGAAGTCTCTTTAGCTAAAATCAATCCTGAAGCGAATCACGAACAAGTATGTTTACTTGGATGTGGCGTGACTACAGGTATTGGCGCCGTGCATAACACAGCTAAAGTACAAGAAGGTGATTCGGTTGCCGTATTTGGTTTAGGCGGTATTGGTTTAGCTGTTGTACAAGGTGCGCGTCAAGCGAAAGCAGGGCGCATTATTGTCGTAGATACCAACCCAGATAAATTTGAACTTGCTAAACAGTTTGGTGCTACCGATTTCTTAAATCCAAAAGATTATGACCAACCTATTCAGCAAGTGATTGTAGAAATGACAGGCTGGGGCGTAGATCATTCATTTGAATGTATCGGTAACGTCAATGTTATGCGCTCGGCTCTAGAGTGTGCACATCGTGGTTGGGGACAATCCGTTATTATTGGCGTTGCTGGTGCAGGGCAAGAAATTTCGACTCGTCCATTCCAGTTAGTTACAGGCCGTAAATGGTTAGGCACTGCTTTTGGTGGAGTAAAAGGCCGTTCACAACTTCCTAAAATGGTCGAAGATGCTATGAAAGGCGATATTCAACTTGAACCTTTTGTAACACATACCATGCCTCTACAAGACATTAATACCGCTTTTGATTTAATGCATGAAGGTAAGTCAATTCGTACTGTTATTCATTTCTAAATAAATAAAAAAAGGGCTGTGATTCAGCCCTTTTTTACGCTTTATAGTTTTATATCTTAAATAGCATTACCACAGATATCGGTTGTACCCTGAGGGTAGTTAAACTGTAGCGCATTACGATCAGTAATCAGTTCATTAGATAATTCTTGTCCAAATAATTGTTCGGCATCTATTGATATAGCACTTGAGACAGAAAAGCTTATATTCTCAAGTGGAGCGGGTAAAGTAGATTGATACCCCTGATCAACACCATTTACAATAAAGCCAACCTGCTTAGTATTCTGATTAATATACATCCCTAATCTTTGGTATCCATTTGAATTATTTGTCATGTTTTGACCTTTATAATATGGATTGTCAGGCCCGCTATTATCACTAAGTCGATAAGCTACAGAATAGTATAATCTAGCAGGATTCTCACCAAAATCTGGATCATAAGTGCCCATATCAAACCAATAGTTGGATCTAACTGTATAGCCATTATTTGTTATGCCATTAAAACCAATGGCAGAGGAGTAATAAGTAGAATTACTAAGTGATGAATTCCCAAGAGCTGAGGCTGGAATCTTAAGCTCCATTTCAAATGCAATAATACCGGTATGAGGTAATGTGAAATCTCCAATGTCATTAGTAGAATTAAGACTAATTTTACTTCTAGCCACATACTCTAGAGTACCATACTTACTTTCTGGCCTAGGCTCTACTTTAAGACTAAATTTTTGCCCACTTATTAATGGGAATATTTTCATAGACCAATAGTCAGAGTGTTCATCATTCCAAAGATCATAATCTTCTTGATTCGCGTCAAAATTATATTTGCAGACTGGGGCGGAGGAATTAAGGGAATTCGTTTGAGCCAAAAGTATTTGAGGCGCTAATTTTTCATTCTTTGCAGTTGATGAAAAGTTTTTAAATGTGACTTTTTGGCTAGCCTCATTATGCGTTACTGTATTGGTATTATCATAAGATACCTCATACATAGCCCAACATAATGTCACTGCACCAACAGTAACTATACCTATTTTTTTCATAAATTTTCCTATTAAGTTAAGTACCAAATTTCTTAGAAAGTAGTGTTAAATTAAAATTTATTATTAATATTTAAATATTTGAAATTATTATGTTTAAAAACTATTGAATATGATTAATCATATTCAATAGTTACAGTAGCCATTGCACGTACTTTACCAGCCGTCACATTTGTTGCTGTTTGATAGTAGCGAGCAGTCATCGGTACGTTATATTGAATTGTCTGGTTAGAAGACAAGGTACCTAAGGCTAATTTGTCACCTTTTTTGATGACTTGATTTTTATTTTGATAATTCCAGAGTAACTGTACACCTACGCCGTTTGCTTTTTCAGATGTTGGAGCAGTATTCGCTAAAACCTGATTATTTGTTCCGTCTTGAGTAAAGTCGTAAGTTAAACTAATAAGGTTTTTCTCTTCGTAACCCGTTGGATTGATACCCCCATTACATAAGATGTTCATATCGAAGGTTTGTTCGCCTTGAGTTGAGCCAACGCCTTTAAAACCAGCCTTTGTAACTGTAGGCAATTGTACAACTTTATTAATATTACCTTGAATTTCACATGAAGAAGAGGCGATAGTAATTGCATTACCATAAACTGTACTGGTTAAAAAAGGTCGGTTCGCATAACCGCTTACATAGTATCGACTATATAAACCAGGCACTAATGTACCCGAACCAGTCTGTGCAGCAGTTTTCACAATTTCGACAACAAAGTATCCCGAAGCAAGAAAATATTTCATACCTGGTGTTAAACTACGGGTATACGGATAATAGCCAGAAAAGTTAGTTGCATTTTCCGCTTCACGGTACAAACGAATACCAATTCCAGGAATATTCGTCGAATAGATATTATTCCCTAGTGGGCTTAATGCATAGCCTTGGGTAAGTGCAGCAGTAATAGTATCGCTATAAGACGTACATCTTGCTGTTGAACCATTTGCGTTAATTGGAAAAGTTGCTTTTCTTAAAATTTTTCCAACTGGGTCACTTGGTCGGACCACAACGCGACCTACAGCCATGGAAATATCAACCGTGCTAAATGAGGCTCCATAATTATCATTGCCTAAAGTACAGTAAGCATTAGCTTCACCATACACACCAAGACCAGCCGTAAATAAAAAACCTGTTAATAATATTCTTTTCATTTGCAGACAGCCTCAGTCATAACTATGCTTTGTTGCTTATTTTGCAACTGATTACTAATGTTGTACTCAACCGAACAACGCTCATTGCTCTCGTCGCCCCATTTTACATATAGACTATCTTGAGCAAGTGGGGTACGTAAGTAAATCATACTACCTTGCGCAACAATACCTACAGCTTCATCTTTTTGATTAAAGACTTGAGCTCCAAATGGTAAACTGTTGCCATCAGCAGTTTTACTATTAATGTAAACTGCATAACCTGTCTTAGTTGCAAAATCTACTTTAGCAATTGCACCAGCAAATGGGGCAATACGTTGACTTGTTTCTTCAAGTTCAACTTCGCTCGACATTTCTTGTGGGTCAAGAGTAATGTCATTAAGGCGGTATGGCGTAATATAAGGAACTACTGCATAACCCGATTTATTTACACTTAGACCAACCGTGTTATTCACTTTTGCTCCAGCAGCATCAGGTGCATGCACAAGTACCATGGTTTGGCCTTGCTCAGGTCCAAATAAAATACCATCTGAATGTGCAACTACACTACCACTTAAGCTAACCATTGCTTGCTGGTAAGAGTCAGCAATACTATAAGAGCCTCCAACAGTTGCATAGTTAGTACGGTAACGACCATTTGCGTTAAATGTTGGGTTCGCATAGTCTTGATGTGAGACAGAAGCGCCGTAACTAAAGCGATCACCCACCATTCCACTTGCACCAACAGTACGGCTGTCTTCAGAAGCAGTAACGTTGACGTTGACTGAATTCTTCTTAAAGTTAATTGGGAATGAAAGCGTCATTAAATATTCAGTATCATGCGACGCATCATTTGAACCGTACTCAACCTTACGGTTAATTGCAGATAAACCATAAGTTAAACCATGGTAGTTATTACTATAACCAATCTGATACTGTTTAGTACTCTCGCTACGATTCCAGTAATCTACCCATGAACCTACCACATAGAAGTTACCCCAACCCTCAGGTAACCCTTGGTTTAAAGTAATCTGGAACTCACTACGTTGACGACCAGCAGCATAAGTGTTTACACCTTTTTCTTCCAGGTCACGTATAAGCAGGGCATCGCGCAATTTATAGAAGTTTTCGGTTGAATAACGGTAAGCTGCAAGTGTTAAGTTTGTGTTGGTCGGCGTAATTAACTTACTATAACTTAAACGGAAACTTTGACCTGATTGTGAAGCCTGTTTTTCAAACTCAGCTTCAGAGTGAGTCACGTCGAATGCAATTGCTCCAATTGGTGTAGCAACGGCAGCACCAAGCAATATTGCAGCGTAATTCTCAGATGCTTGAATTCCGGTATAGCCAGTTAAGTAGTTATTAATACCTTGTTGGTATTTACCCTGAATAATCCAAGGATCCAGATCAATGTCTTGATCACGGAACTGACCTACAGTTAATGAGTAACGGTTCATGCCTGGGCGTAACATCTGTACAACAGAGGCATAAGGCACAGAAAATTTCTGTATTTCACCATTCGCTTCGATAACAGAAACTTCAATTTCACCACCAAAGCCGGTAGGGTAAAGGTCATTAATTTCGAAATTACCTGGTGCAACCGTTGTTTGGTAAATCAATTGCCCCTGTTGACGTACTTCAACTTTTGCATTGGTTTTTGCATTACCACGGATACGTGGAGCATAACCAAGCATACTATTCGGTAGCATTCGATCATCACTTGAAAAATCGATACCACGATAACCATATGAGTCAAATACTTCGCCGTTGGTAAAACTATCCCCAAGTGTTAAAACACCACGATATTTAGGGAAAGCTCTTTGTAAGTATGTACTTGTTTCTTGATAGTCTGATTTAGATTGATTTTCTGCAGGCGTATCTTGCCATTGCCACTGACCATTATGACGTAATTGCCAACCTGCTAAATTTAGTCCAGCCGTAACCCCCATAAAAGCATTGGTCGTTTCGCTTCGGTCACCAGACTGATTAAAAGTTTTATACGCACTACCACTATAAGACAAAAAGCCAGCATTAATCCCGCGATCCCATACGCTTGGGTCGACATAGCCTTGAGCATTTTTTTGTAATGCAACTTGAGGAATTGAAATATCTACACGTAAACGAGACGTATCGAATTCATAAAATGCGTTTTCTACCCATTCTTCAATTTTATAACAACTATTATTTTCTTTTTGAAGGGGAGCATGCTTGGTTAAAATTTCTTGTTTTACGCCGTATTCAAGAAGGTTCATTCCAGTAAAACAAGTTACGGCATTTTGATTTGGATCTAATGCCTTGAAAATCATGCGGCGTTTACCAAACCATTGACCATTTACATAAACGTCAACGTTATATTCACCTGGTAAAACAGGGTTGCCGTACTTAAATCGAGAAATATCGACTTTCTGAGCGTCACCAATTAAAAAAGCAGAATCAAATTCAGCTTCTACAGGCGCACTCGCAGCTGCTTCTTCAGCATGCACGAACACAGGCATTGTCATTGTAACAACGCCAGAAGCCAAGTAATAACAAATATGGCGTTTTAATAATTTATAAGATTCTTGCCTTTTTTTTGGCATAGCTAAGTCCGCCTACTCACATAATAGGTGCTTAAATTTATTAAAAAGATAATCTGATTACTGAAGTTTTATTTGGTGTTCGACTCGACCACCATAGTCGTTGACATTAATAAAACTCATATCCTGAAGGTTGCTATTCTTAAGCTGAATAGAAGCTTCAGAAAAAGGCTTAACCATTAGCCCTTGAGGCAATAAATCAACTTTTTTATCTCCAACCTTTTGATAAACAGAAGTCATCGTAATGTGGAAAGGAGTTGGATTTTTTACCGTTAAATTCTGACCAGATTTAACCCATTGAAGCTTATCTGCTGCTAAATTCGCATCTTCTTTAATTGAAGCCGGACGATAGAAGAATTTGATCCGGGAACGAATTGCAAGTTGTAAGAAGTTATCAGGTGTCGTATCTGCATTTTTTGAGGTAGGTCTTGGTGGAATATCCAAAACGTTTAACCACAAAACAGTTTCTTGCTTCTGGTTAAATTGAGAAGCATTTGGAAGGGCAGTAATACGAAGCGTCTGACTTTTTGTCGCTTCAACACGAGAAATTGGAGGAGCAATCATAAAAGGAACTTTTGATTGATCCGGAGTACTTTTTGGATCACCTTCATCAATCCAAGCTTGGACAAGTGCTGGCTTTGAACCGTTATTGCTAACTTGTAGCGTAACTTCTCTAGCATCCGACGGATAAATTACACGGGTACCATGAATTACAATTTCTGCTTGAGCGGCAGGAGCAGCAACAGATGAAGCAAACGCCAAACCTAACAAAAAATTATAACTGTTCAATTTCATTTTTCGAGTTCTCAACCAAGAAAGATTCAGGAAAGTGCTACACAAAACAGGGTTTCCATGCGGACATAGAAACCCCGCTATCAATTAATTATTGATAGATAATTGTGTATTGAACAGAAGTAGTTACTTTACCAGCAGTAGAAGCACCAGTTGCATAGTATTCAGCATAGTAGTTAAGGTCAGCACTTGCACCTTCAGCTACGTCAACCCATTGAGAGTTAGCTTGAGCACCGTTTGCACCAGCAGCAAGTACTGGGATGAAGTTATTGTTGCTACCTAAAAGTTGAACGTTAACGTTTTTAGCACCAGTAGCGTCTTGGTTAAGTAAACGACCAGTATTGAAGTCAACAGTTGCACCTGGTTCAAAGTAAGTAGCTACTTTACCTTGTGAACAGTTAGCTAAGTTGATTTGGAAAGGGGTACGGCCAGCAACATCCCCAGCAACAGCTAAAGTTTGTTTAGAAACAGTAGGAAGAGTCACTGTGAAATCTTTACCAGCAGGAGTAACGATGTCACAAGTTTTGTCTGTAACTAAACCATTAATTGTAATTGTACCATCAGCAGCTTGAGCATTCGCAATCCCTACAACCGAAAGAGCAGCGATCAAAGCAAGTTTTTTCATAGTGTTTTCTCAAAAGTCTGGATAAAAGTTTAATTCCTTACTTTTCCAGTGTTTGACATCTTGAAAAGTAATGTAACAATGCTAACACTTTTTAAACAAAATGCAAACTATGTCACATTATTTTTTCATAATTTTAATTTGGTCACACTTTTAGGGTGCAGTTAATAGCTAGTTAACACAGCTTATGTAGCTGTTTTATAAATAGTTTTTATTGTTTAGAAGAAAGGAATCGTAGAGATAAGAAAATTACATAAGGCTACTATGTAACTGGAAAAGAATTAAACAATTTACGTGAAGAAGAAGTTTAAATTCTTACAATACAATTATATAGAATAAATTATGCAGATGTATATAGAAAAAATATACAAATAGACATTTTTGCAGAAAAAGAGTGACCCAATACCCAATTCATAAAAAATTATGTTGAATTGTATGAATCACTCTTTTGCCAGCTTCTATAGTAATAAGATCAAATGTGATGAAATGAGCTTAATGATAATTGATAAGTATAATCTTTCGATTAGAACCTAGACTTTCAATGCTAGTGTCCATCTTCTCTGTATGTTGAGCTAATTTATAGAGACTATCTTTATTTAAATATTCACTATCAAGTTTAATATTCAAATTATTGACTGCGTTACATTCTATCTCATTACTTTTTGTTGAGCATGTGTCTTCAACAATATTTCCTTTGATCATTATTGTGTTATTTGCATAACAAAATAGTGGGGAAGTAGAAAATACCGCTAAAACCAAAATTTTAAATATATTATTTTTCATTTTATAAGTACCTATTTATTAAATAGTTAATATAAGTGATACAATATTTTTTATTTAAAAACAATATATAAATCAATTTCAATTAAAAAACATAAAATAATATGTGACCCGTATCTCACTAATTATTTAATTTGTTTAAATAGGTTTTATTTCTACATCTATTTTATTAAAACGACAATTAAATCACACTTTACAAATATTAATGTATCTTAGTTATTGTAAAATTAAATTATTGATAATAAATGCTTTAATTAAAATTATAAAAATTTAACCTAAAATACCAAGCTAAAAAATAATTTAATTAATTATAATATTTATTGAAATAATATATATTCACGGAAATTAAAAGTAATGTTTTAGCTCAGATTTTTTATTTATACGAATTAAAATATGAAAAATAAAATCACTTTTGAATAGGTTGTAAATAATTCTCGTATTTATTTAATTTTACTTAAAAACTTAAGGTAATAATAAGGCGAACTAAATTAGAAGATTTAATCTTTAAAGTATTTAAAAGGAATACAGAAAGTTGAGTATCAGAATGATTATTTTAAAATTTCTGTAATGATAAAGTTGTTTGAATTTAATTGAGTAGTAAGGAGCATGGTTCATCTGAAATTTAATTTAAATTTTAATTCTTTAGCCAAAGACGATCATCTAAATTTAAGTGCAGCAAAGATTCTAAGAAAAGCTATACAGTGATCAATAAAATTATGTTAGCTATGTAAAGCTAAATAGAGAAAGATGAATGTCATATTTATGCTCAGATAGTGATGTTTAGCCAAATAACTTTAAAGCTACGTAAAGAGAGCTTTAGATCTGAAAGATAGAAATAACTAGGGATTAGTTTAAACTATATAATTGTTCGTATAATGTGTGCCTGATTATGTAACATAGCCGATTTGCCATAATTTCATAGCAAATCGGCGTTTTTTTACATAGTCGGCATTATGCGATCTGAAGGCTAGAGCAGGGGATGCTTAACTTTTTTTTGATCAATTATTTTTTTGTTTCTACTTTTAATGTTCCATCTCTAGTTACTTCTACAAAGCCTTCGAGCAAAGTTTGTTTAATAATCTCATGGAAGATTTCTGTATCTCTTAATGGCTTTTTACCTGCTTTAACAAGGTCTCTGTTTACTTTTAATGCTGTTTCATTCAATGCATTTTCTTCTTCATCTGTAAATCTAAAAGTTTTAGCCATATTCATGCTCCTCAGTTGATTTTTAAATTGTAAATGAATTTGTGATTTGTTCTTGTATTCATATGTGATTTCTGTATTATTACTGGAATGTGATTTCTATATTTGTGATTTTATGGAAAAGGAACTAGCTTTTGAGATTGTGGCCAAGATCATTTTTGATCGGGCAGTGCAGTTAATTATTGGGGGCAATCCGGCTTACGAGTCTGAGCTTGTTCTTTTCCATATTGAAATGACGATGGTGGAGTGGGGCTATAAGTCTGCCAAAGTAGCGGAGTACTACGACATGTTGAAAGCTGAGAATGATAATTTCCGTTCAATGGGGATTTGCTAATGGGTGAGTATAAAAAACAACCAAACCCCACAGCTTTATCGGGGGGATTGGAAAATGCGATGGTTGTAACCCCCATTAATAAGATGGGGGTAAAGACATCCGATACGCAACTGCAAGATGCCGATCTCCCGTATCAAGAGCATTCGTTATATACAATTCCATATGCTCACATGGTGATGACTTCTTCAGGTGTTAAACCAGTTCAATGCCGTCTGCCTGCTGACAATGAAATTGCCGTGATTGACTGGGTAAATTTCACAATCGGAATTGAGACTTTAGGTGATAAGTATTGGAATGAAGATGAATACATCATCGATACACACCGTTGGACGGCTGCTGTAGAGGAATTGGACCACCAGTTACATCACATCTTTGGATTCTCAACGACTGCATGCCGTCATGGCGGTCTGAATTTCTATAAAGAAAGCTATGTACTAGGTGAAGATTTCGGCTTTGTCTGCATTGGCGGTCAACGTAATACCATCTTAATTATGATTAATGGTCGTGGTTGCAACTTTGCTAAAAGTGGTTGGGAATTAAGACTTTACAACTTCTTAGTGACTATTGCTAAACGAGCTAAATTAACTCGTGTTGATATTGCACATGATGACTTTGAAGGTAAAAAGATCAATGTTGATTGGGGCAATATGCAAGACGGTTTAGGCGGTTTTAGCTGTGGTAACCGTATGCCGAATATCGAGCATAAAGGCAATTGGAAACGTCCAAACGGTAAAGGACGTACTTTAATGGTCGGTGCACGTGAATCAGGCAAGATGCTTCGTTTGTACGAGAAAGGTCGTGCTGAAGGTGATCCGAATGATAATTGGCAACGTGCTGAAGTTGAATTTAAATCAATTGACCGTGTTTTACCGTTCGATATGTTGCTGGCTCCAAGTGAGTATTTCATAGCCTCATACCCATGTTTCGCATTTTTATCTGAGGATATTCAACCTGCAAGAATTGAAACAATTCAAAAGGTTGCACGCATTAACTTTGATACTGCCATTAAGAACCTTAAACACCAATATGGTAAGTATATCAATGTTTTTAAACAGGTTTTTGAACCTGAAGAGTTAATCAATATTATTTCTTGCTCTGATCAATTCGCTTATCCGAAGCGGTTAGATCATGTGCTTATAACTGCTCGGAGAATGTAGCAATGATGCAATTTAAAAATAAAGTGAAAATCTTAGGTGCTAAGGCTGTTGATTTTAAAACTGACGATGGTCGTCATTATGACCATGTAGCTTTGTACTGTGAGGTTCCACTTGATCAATCGCAAGGTAATGCGGTTGGTAATGCATGTGAGGTTTTTAACTGGCAAGACCGAACAAATCTAGTGTTGCTTAAGCAACATAAATTTCCGTTAGAAGCTGATATCACATTTGAAATGGTTACTTCAGGAAAATCTATGAAGTATGTCGTTAAACAAGTTGAGTTGCCAAAGGTAATTTAATGATTGATGTCTTAGACGAGGATGGTGCAAGTAACATTGCACATCCTGAAATCTTCGGAAAACCGAAATAAAGCTATACATTACACATAGTTATTTTTACCGCTTCGTATAATGTATAATATGTTAAAAATCAATAACTTATGTGTAATTTAACTATGACAGAATTTGTTTATACATGCAAGAAGTGCGGTAAAAAGTTTACAAAACACTCTGATTACTGCATCCATTTTTACAAGTGTAAATAACAGATACCACTGGCTTTTGGGGGCGTGGTTTAAAAGCGCAAGCCAGTGGCTCTAATTGGGGATTTTAGAAATGGACATGGTCTGTAAGCAATTATCGTCACCTGATGCTAATGGGGTGCAGTCATGTCTTCAATGGGGTCAAGCTGACCTTTATTTACCACCATTAAGCTACGCCGAAGCTACAACAATTGGGGGCGCTTTTTGGTTATGTCTGGCAGTCGTATGGAGTTTAAAAACTATACGAGTGCAAATTTTTGAAAAGTAAGGAGTTCAATCATGAACACTAAAAAACAAGTAATGCTTCAACGTTTTAAACAAGCTGCTGTAGTTGCTACGGCTGCGGGGGTAACTGCTGCATCGAATGCTGCAATTGATGTAACTGAAATTACTGGGGAGTTGTCTGGTGCTCAGGTTGCGGGTGCTACTGTAGCTGCTGCTGCAATTTTGATTCCGCTAGGTATCAAAGTATTTAAATACATCCGTTCTGCATTCTAAGAACCAGTGTATTACATGCGAGCCACCGTAAACGCGCGAGGGCTCGCAGTCGCGTTTACGGGGTGAAGCATGGGTGATATTGGGGCGTACATATGGCTATTAATGATGATTTATATTGGTATAAAAATGTTTTAAGAAGAACAATTTCAACAACAATCCGCTTTTACTTATCTCTCTCAATTATCCTTTCACCAATAATTCTAATGACTGAAGCTAACGCCACCGATGATGGTGATTGGTGGCTTCAACGTGAAATCAAGCTGCAGCAAAACCGTGAAGATTATGCAAGACGTGTTTATGGTCGATCTGCAAGATCATTTACTGAAACTGATCCAGTAACTGCGAAAACAAGAACAGTTACTAGAATTGCTATTGCAGAAGCATCGCCTACAGCTTCAAAAGTGGGTAGCTCCATGTTTAAACGTGTGGCTTTCTATGCAAAGAATCCAGGCGTACAAATGGTTGGTGTATATGCTGCAACACAATTAATTGAAGCAATTGGTTGGGTAATGACAGATGGTGCTTACGTAAAGAAAAAACCAGTAGAACCAACTGATCCTGCTGACCCAAGATTGCAATATTACTATCAGAGCAGTTCTTTTGGGGTTACTAAAAAGTTTGGTACGAATAGTCAGGCAGCTACAGATATTTGTACCCGTAATGCACAAGGCAATGGCTGGATACTTGTTTCTGTTACTCCTTACAATTGGGGAGCTACTGAGGTAGGTGAAAGAGACGCAAAATGTATTATTAAGCGCTCTCCAACAGATGCAAATGAGATTTTTAACTGGGGTTATCAACGTCAACTAAACCCGATTTATAACCCTAATTCACCACCACCACCAGATCAAATTATTCCGCTTACCCCTGAGTTGTTAGGGGCTGCAATGATGGGCGAAGGTTATCATGATCCAGTTGATTCAACAGTTGATAGTAAAGTTAATACGGGTTTAATGGACCAATCTGTAGCTGATGCATATAGCCATGCAGGTAATGGTGTTGGAGATGAATTAGCTAATGATATGGACTATCAAATTAAAAATGCTCCATTGACTCCAGACGGTCAGCCTGCACCTTTTGGCGATCCTAGATATAAAACACCACCATTATCAGATAAGCCCTTTATGAATGACCGTTCTTGGCGCACAGATGGTGGTACTGCTGATGGTAAATCTGAGCCTATCAAAGATGTGGATGGCAATCCGACTGGTGGACAGTCTATTTCTATCGAATTTCCAGTATTTTGTGAATGGGCTTTTACGGTCTGTAAATGGTATGACGACTGGAAAAAAACAGATGAATGGATGAAAGAAGATCCTGAACAGAAAGACCCTGAAAAAGTTGAATTTGATGAAGATGTATCGGCAGGTACTGTAACCCTTACAGGTTCGGATGCTTGTCCAAAAGACTCTGTTCAATTTACTTTAATGGGTCAGACTTATACTATCGAATTACCTTATCAACCTGTTTGTGATGCTCTTACTTTCTTTAAGCCTGCTGTGTTGGCTGTTGGTGCTATTACTTCAGCTTTTATCGTTGCGGGTATTAATGTTAAGGGAGAGGATTAACTATGAGTTTAGCTAGTCTTCTTTCTAAAGTATCAGAAACAATTTTATCTAGTGCCGTCTCAAAATTACTTAAAGGTGCTGGACTTTCTTTATTTACATACGGTGCAACACAAGGAGCATTTTCTTTAGCTGTAAGCACAATTCAAAGTTATTGGGGCACATTAGGCAACGTATTGTATGTTGTTGGTCTAAGTGGATTTGATCAAGCTATCAGTATGGTTTTATCTGCTATTGCCTTACGTGTTGCATTATCAAGTATGCAAGTTGGGGTACGAAAAAGTGATTAATTTAGTATGTGGTCAACCACGTAATGGCAAAACTCAATTTATGGTGAAAACCATATTAGATATGCTTGAAGAAAATAAAAAATTAGAAGAACAAGGTAAACCGGCAAGACAAATTTATTGCGATATTGATGGTTTGAGGATACCTGAAGTTGAACCTGCTCCAGACGATTGGCGTGATACTCCGGATGGTTCAATTATTATTTATGATGAAGTACATATGCGTAAAGCATATGAGTACAAGGGTAATCAATACTCTCAAGATCAAATGATTAAGGACCTTACAATTCATGGTCATTTCAACAAGGATATTTGGTTAATTACTCAGGACCCTGCGCGAATAGAGAAAGGTATTCATAAGCTGATTGATAAGATGTACTTCATAAAGCGTCCTAGTTCTAAACCGCCTTATACAAATGTTTTTGTATTTGATAAGTGGTTATCTAGTCCTGAACCTGCTGCAAATCGTAATGCTAAACATAAGAAGTATTTCGATCATTATCGCTTTCATTTTAAAGACGAATATCAAAAGCTTTATCATTCTGCGTCTGACCATTCAAGTATCAAATTTAAGTTACCAAAACAGTTATTTATCTATGTATCAATTATTTTAGGAATAGCTGGTTTTGTTGTGTTTGGTTTAATGAATACTAAATCTTTTAACCCACAAAGATTTGAGGATAAACAAAGTGCGTCAGATACCAAAAAAGATAGTAAAACGAATGGTCAAACGGCTAATCAGAAGACTGACGAACAGAATCTTTTATTAGATCAGCAGTGTTCTAAACAGTATGGTTTAACCATTGAGCAATGTGCAGACTTACGTGATCCGACAAAAAGAAATGCTGAATTATTGGCAAAAGAGCAAAATGACATGCAAAGTATTGTGCTTAAATACAATCCTAATAAGCCTTATGATATTGATGCTAGTCAAGTCAGTTATGAGATTACGTCAAAGCCTGTGTTTAGCGGTTGTATGAAGCAGAATGGACGTTATGTAGCATATACCCAGCAAGGTACAATTTTGCATGATGTGTCTCAATCAGATTGCAGACGACTCTTAAAACATGCAGGTGATCGACCTTTTAATTATTTTGCTCAACCACGTAATGAACCTATGAATACAGAAGCTTTGAGAAATGATTCTGTTGAGCAGATTCCGCAACGTCAACAATCGATTCAATATGCTGAAAACTATATACAGCGTGGCTTAGAGAGAGACCCTAATTGGGATTTATAACGATTTGAAATCATTCCCTTTGACTACAAAAAACCGTCTCTTTGATGTAACGTAGCGGTATAGAAAAGTGTCTTCAGGGGAATTGAGACACATCGAGTAAACAATTAAATCTTGTATAAATTTTGAGTGTCTCAAGGCGTAGTCTAGACACTTTGACGGGGGATATATGACAAAACAAGTTTTTGAATATTTAGAAGAAAAAGCAAGCCAAGTGATAGATACTTCTTTATTGCCTTTGGATTGTTTAAAAAATCTAAATGAGTTGTCTGGTGCAATTGATGTTTTAGTGAAATGTGGTTACTTGACTGATAAAGAAAGTATTAATAAAGCGTTTGATATTTTAGAGCAAGTCACCACCTTTGCGGATAATTCTTTACCTAATGGACTGGTAGAATATGACAAAACATGATGCACATGTACTTAAGTTTAAAATGCAATTTTTTCCTATTAAGGTTTTTATTTTTATTGCGATGTTTTTCTTCATTACAGGGATGTTATTTGCTTCTTTCCTCTCTGTATTTAAATGCACTTTTTAGCGTCTGAAAGTTCGCATAATGTGTGCCTGATTATGTAACATAGCCGATTTGCCATAATTTCATAGCAAATCGGCGTTTTTTTACATAGTCGGC